>JADZCY010000032.1 GCA_020851325.1 Acidobacteriota bacterium
CGAATCCCACCCTCTCCGCCATCAAAAACTACTGAAAATGAATGGGTTAGCAGATCCAATATTCTGACTGTACCTGAACCGTCGTTTTCGCCCGCTCACGCGCTCCAATAACCGTCGGAATTCGGCGTCATTCCGCCACGACAGGTCCTGTTCCACCCACGTGGCGGCCGTCTAGACAGCAGGCTTGCCCGTCTTCTCTCTGCTCGCGCGGACGACGAGTGCAACAGAAGGCGTGGCGCTCGCCTGAGCGTCCAGGATGAACGGGTGGAACCAACGGCGCGTGGCGAGAGCGACCGGAGTCAGCCCCGCGAGTTCCTGGAACTCTGCGATCAAGTGCGACTGGTCCGAATAGCCGAGGTCGCACGCTACGCTCGTGCCTGAGAACATGACCGCTATGCTGAACTTCCGATTGGAGGCGCAACGGACGATGGCGACGAGACTTTCCACGGCGGCGACGGCAGCCCTGATGGCCCTGTTGGCCACAACCGCCACGGCCCGGGACTATTCGGGGCGCGAGAAGCTGCGGGCGCAGTCGGCGCAGTTCCGCCGCGAGGTGATTCAGGTCGCCAGTGGCGTTTACGTCGCGGTCGGGTACTCCGCCAGTAACGTCGTGCTCATCCAGGGTGCCGACGGCTCGATCATCGTCGATACGGCCACCGACCCGACGGCCGCGCGCGCGATCGTCGAGGCCTTCGGCACGCGCCTGCGCAGGCCGGTGAGGGCCATCGTCTACACGCACTCCCATCCCGACCACACCGGCGGCGCGCGCGTATTCGCGGGCGACGACGCGCCGGACATCTACGCGCACGAGCTGTTCGCGAAGGCGACGCCCGATGCCGGTCGTGCCGGACGCGAGGGTGGCGACCAGTTCGGCATGTCGCTGCCCGCCGCGCAGTTCATCAACGCCGGTGTGCAGGCCGAGTTCGGACGGGTCGTGCCGCCTACGCGCGACGGCTATCTGCCGCCCACGCGGACGTTTGGCGGCGAGGCGTTGTCGGTGTCGATCGCCGGCGTGCGCGTGCAGCTGCTGTACACGCCAGGTGAGACGCCGGACACCATCGCGGTGTGGCTGCCGGACGCACGCGTGTTGATGCCCGGCGACAACTTCTTCCGCGCGTTCCCGAACGTGGCGCCGATTCGTGGGTCACGATTGCGGAACCCCGAGGCGTGGGTCGCGAGTCTCGACCGCGTGATCTCGCTGGTGCCCGAGCGCGTCGTGCCCAGCCACACGCGTCCGGTGCTGGGCGCCGCGGCAGCGACCGCGACGCTCACCGCATATCGCGACGGGCTGAAGTCGATCGTCGAGCAGACGCTCGACGGCATTCGCAAGGGCGAGCGTCCGGACGAACTCGTGGCGCACGTGAAACTGCCGCCGGCGCTGGCCGCGCATCCCTTCCTGCAGGAGTTCTACGGCGGTCTCGAGTGGACGGTCCGCGGGATCTATGCCGACCAGGTGGGCTGGTTCGACGGCAACGCGACGAAGCTGCTCCCGCTGTCGGAGAAAGATCGTGCCACGCGCCAGGTCGCCCTCATCGGCGGGGTCGACGGCGTGATCGAACGGGGACGGGCGGCCCTGACCGCGCGTGATTTCACGTGGGCCGCAGAGCTGGCGGACTACGTGCTCGTCAACGACGGAGCGCACGCCGAGGCGCGGCGGCTGAAGGCCGCGGCGCTGACTGAGCTGGCCGAGCGACAGGTGAATGCAATCGCGCGGAACTACTACCTGACGACCGCGCAATTCCTGCTGAAGGACCTGCCGCCTCGATAGTTGGCGCGGACCACGCCACCTCTCCCGACGTCCAAGGCCGCCACTCTTTCATCGGTTAATACGAGCTCCCCGGCATGTATCCGCCCAATGCCCTGAGCCGTCATGCTGCGACGGCAAGGGCGAGCTGCTCGTCGGCAACCGCGGCGGACGGCAGACGCTGCTGAGCAGCTACGAGCGGATGGAGCAGGTCCCGACGGTGCCTCACGGAGACGTCGTGGCGTTCGTCCGGGCGCGTGCGATCCATGGGCGGGGCATCGGCTGGATCGACGCGCATCTGTTGGCCCCGACGCTCGTTGACGGCGTTCGGCTCTGGACGGCCGACCCGCCGCTGATCGCACTCGCAGACGAGTTGGGGATTGCCTACCGCGTGTGAGGGCTGTGATTCACCCTGACGCAAGGGCCAGGCGAATGGCGAGATGAGCCCTGGCACGCGGGGTCGGCCGCCCACTGATGGTGATCGGCGCCCTGCGACGGCTCGGACCCTCAAAGCACAACGAGCGTCTGCTTCATGGTCTCGTAGACCTGATGCGCCTCCGCCTGCTCGGGCGGTGGGCCTGTGATGCCGCCGATCGAATGACCGGCGAACGTGAAGAGTGTCAGCACAGCCGCGGCCCACAGTAATCGCACGTGTGTCATGAGCGTCGCCCGAGATTACCACCGAGCGTAAGCCGGCATCCGGCGCCGGCGACAAGAACGTCAAGCACGCGCGCTTCGTCGCATGACCGCGGTTGCCCAACAACCGCCACTTCTTCGCACGCGAGAACCCCGGAGGGCCATCAAGGATCGGCTGGACCCGCCGATTGAGTGGCGGAACGCCAATTCTTCAAGGGTCCCAAATGCAACTTCCCCGTTTCGCCCGACACTCCGGCCTCGTCCTCCTCGCCGCCCTCGGCTGCGCCACCGTCAGCGCGCACGCCGCCGGCGACGACGAGCACAAGAACAAGGTCTCGCTGGGATACGCCCACGTCGGGTTCAACGTGAAGTCGGGAGACGTCACGGGGCCCGCCGGCACCACGCCTCCGGGCGTCCAGGCCGATCTGAAAGACACGCGCACGCTGGCGCTGGTCTACGAGCGGCGTCTGTCGGGACCCTGGTCCGTCGTGCTGCAGGCAGGAGCCCCACCCGAGGTCGAGATGATCGGCGCCGGTGCCGGTGCCGCGCTGGGCGCGGTCGGCACGACGCGCGCGTGGTTCCCGGCCGTGCTGGGGCAATACACCTTCAAGGGACCCTGGGGCACCGAGCCCTATGTGGGCGCCGGCGCGAACTACACGTTCTACAGCGGTGAGCAGGTGAAGCCTGTCTACACGACGGCGTTCAGTGGCACCGCCAGCACCGCCGCGCTCGACAGTTCCTGGGGACACGTCGTCAAGGTGGGCGTCGGGATTCCGCTCGGCGAGCGCGCGCTCATCGACGTGACCTACGCGCACTACGGCATCAGCACCACGGCCAGCATCACCACCGCCACGCCGGGCTTCGGCGACATCGCGCGGACCGTGGACGTCAAGGCCAATCCCGGCGTCATCGGGCTGCTGGTCGGCTTCCGCTTCTGATCGGTGCGCGGCTGAATGCGATGAACGGTGGAGGCACCATGAGCATCACCGCCGGCGACAGCCGGCCGCCCGCACGGGCCGAGAAGATCCTCATCGTCGAGGACTGCTTCGCGAATCGCGACATGCTGACCCGGCGGCTGCAACGCCGCGGGTTCACCGTCCGCGGCGCCGTGGACGGCGCGACGGGCGTGGCGTTGTCCGTCTCGGAGCAACCCGACGTCATCCTCATGGACGTGGCCCTCGGCGAGATGGACGGCTGGCAGGCCACCGAACTCATCAAGTCCGACGCCAGGACCGCGGGGATCCCCGTGATTGCGTTGACGGCGCATGCGTTAGCGAGCGACCGCGAGAAAAGCATTCAGGCCGGCTGCGCCGACTTCGACACCAAGCCGGTCGATCTGGCGCGCCTGCTCGACAAGATCGAACGCTGCCTGGCCAAACGCGGCCTTCATAAAGCACACATCGGAGAAGCGGACTGTCATGTTCAACGTTGATATGGATCAGGCCCTCGCGGGCAGCATGCGCGACTTTCGTGAACTGCACGGCACCAACCTGATGACGCGCGTCACGCCGTTCTTCGAATGGCAGACACAGCGTCGTGAGTGCGGTCTGTGGCCGTACTCGAGAGCGACGCAGGAAGCGCCGTTGTCGGTCTGCACGGCCGCGGACGACAGGGGACACGCCTTCACCGGCCTGAACTTCGCCACCCAGGACTATCTGGGCCTGTCGTCGGATGCGGAGATCAAGGCCGTCGCCAAGGCGGTGATCGACGAATACGGCGTGCACAGCGCGGGTTCGTCGGCGCTGGTCGGGAACACCAAGTACTCGCTGCGGCTGGAAGAGACCATCGCCCGCTTCCTGCAGCTCGATCACGTGGTGCTCTATCCGACCGGCTGGGCGGCCGGGTACGGCGTCATCAAGGGGCTGGTGCGTCCGGCCGATCACGTCGTGATGGATGGCCTGTCGCACGCCTGCCTGCAGGAAGGCGCCTACTCGGCGACCGCCAACGTGCACCTGCACGGACATCTGAATCTGTCGTCGGTGCGCCGCCACTTGAAGCGGATCCGCGCCAAGGACACGACCAACGGCATCCTCGTGGTGACCGAAAGCCTGTTCTCGATGGATTCGGACACGCCCGACCTGAAGGTGTTACAGGACCTGTGCCGCGAATACGACGCGACGCTGCTGGTCGACGTGGCGCACGACCTCGGCGCACTGGGGCCGGGTGGCCGCGGCATGATCGGCGAGCAGGGCCTGCTCGGCAAGCTCGACATCGTCATGGGCAGCTTCTCGAAGACGTTTGGCTCCAACGGCGGCTTCGTCGCCTGCAATGCGGCCCACGTGAAGCAGTACCTCAAGTACTACGGCTCCTCGGCGACCTTCTCGAACGCGATGTCGCCGGTGCAGGCCGCTACGGTCACCAAGGCCTTCGAGATCATCCAGTCCGACCGCGGCCGGGAGCTGCGGACGCGGCTGCTCGACCGCATCCTCGCGCTGCGCGACGCGCTGGCGGCCGAAGGCCTCGAGGCGATGGGGAACCCCTCGCCCATCGTGCCTGTCCGCGTCGGAGAGGAAGCGCTGGCGCGCCTGGTGAGCCGGACGCTGCCGCAGTTCGGCGTCATCGCCAACCTGGTGGAGTATCCCGCCGTCGCCAAGGGCGATGCCCGCCTGCGGATGCAGATGATGCCGTCGCACGACCGCGCTGACATGCGCATCGTCGCCGCACGGCTGCGCCAGGCGATCGAAGACGCACGGCTCGAGTACCTCGATCACGGAGCCGCCGTCATCCCGTCGCGCCCCGTCGCCCACGCGGTCGTCGACGACGAGCCGAGGGTGTATGCGCACTCGGGCTGAGACGGGGACGTTCGGCGAGCGGCTGCTTCCGGCCATCGACTGGTTCGTCCCGGCGGAGCTGCGGACGAACACCGCCACGCACTGGCAGGGACGCATCTTCGTCATCTCCCACCTGGTGGGGCCGTTCAGCGGCGTCGTGATCTTCGGGTATTTGTACAGCGTCCTCGCCACGGCGGACTGGGCGCTGTGGACGATGTGCGCCTTGTGCGCCTCGTTCTGGCTGCTGCCATTTGTACTGCGGCGAACCGGCCGGCTGTTCGAGCCGGCCCTCCATTCCTTCTGCACGCTCACCACCATCAGCGTCGTCGGCGCGTTCAACTACGGCGGGGTGAGCTCACCCTTCATGCCGTGGTTCCTGACGGCGCAGATGCTCGGCTTCTTCTACCTCAGCGATCGCCCGCGGCTGGTGCTCGGGTGGATCGCGGCCAGCCTGGGCGCATTCGCCCTCGCCTATCTGCTGGCTGGCGAGTTTCCGCACCGGGTGCCTCTGCACGAGTTGTCCACCGTCGGCATGATCTCGGCCTGCGCCGCCACGCTCTACAACTCGATGATGGCGATCTACTACGCCTACGTCATGATCGAGAACTCGGCGCTCCAGTGCGAAATCAAGAAGCACGCCGAGACGCAGGTCAAGCTGAACGCCGCCAAGTCGGAAGCCGAACGCGCCAACGACGCCAAGGCCGTCTTCCTGGCCAAGATGAGTCACCAGCTGCGCACGCCGCTCAACGCCATCATCGGCTACAGCGAACTCCTGATCGAGGACGCCGAAGCGAGCAGCACGGACGAGGACGTCACGGAGCTGCGATCGATCAACAACGCGGGACGCCACCTGCTGTCGCTCGTGTCGGACGTCCTCGAGATGCCGAAGATCGACTCGGATGAAGTCGACATCCACCTCGGCCCGGTGGATCTCGACCACTGCCTCGAAGAGGTGACCGCCACCTGCCGGCACCTGATCTCGCAGAACGGCAACACGTTCGCGCTCGACACCGACGGCCCGCTGGGCGTCATCCAGTCCGATGAGACACGGCTGCGCCAGATCCTGATCAATCTTCTCGGCAATGCCGGCAAGTTCACGCGGAACGGCGAGATCGTGCTGAGCGCACGGCGGACGCTGGACGGCGCTCGCGGACGAGTGCTGATCGCGGTCAGGGACACCGGGGTCGGCATGGCGCCCGAGGCCATTCCACAGCTCTTCAAGGATTTCAGTCAGGTCGACCCCGACGCGTTCAAGGGCACCGGCCTCGGTCTGGCGGTGAGTCAGCGGCTGGCGCGGCTGCTCGACGGCGACATCTCCGTCGAAAGCCGGCTCGGTCTCGGATCGAAGTTCACCCTGCAACTCCCGGCCGACGCGCCCGCTCGCGCGACCGCGGCGTGAAGGAATCGTCTGCGACGCCGAATCATGGACAGCACCATGGCGATGGGATCGAGACTCGAGCGCTTCGTTGAGCGGCTGAACGCGATGGTCGACTGGTTCGTGCCAGCCTCGATGACGCAGTCGCCGGAGAAGCTGCAGGCCGTGCGGATGTTCCTGTTCAGCCATCTGTTCGGCCCGATCCTCGGACACACCGTCACGCTGTCGATGCTGGCTCTGCAGGGGCAAGCCGACACCGCCTGGTGGGTGCTGTTCGCCTCGGTCACGGCGTTCTGGCCGCTCGCGTTCATCCTGCGCTACACCGGCTGGTACGTGGCGCTGTCGCTGCTGTCGATCCAGAACCTGATCTTCTGCATTCTCTGGGCCTGCTATCTGTACGGCGGCATCAGCTCGCCGAACATGCCGTGGATGGTGGCGATTCCACTGCTGGCATTCTTCTACCTGCCCTGGCGCTCGACGCGCATCATCGTGTCGCTGCAGATCGTCGTCAACCTGGGCGTCTTCTACGGCCTGTACGCCGTCTACGGCGTCCGCGAGACCGCGACATCCGACGGCCTGGTCGTGCTCGGCCTGATCTCGACCTTCTGTGCCAGCGCCTACGTTTCCATGATGGCGCTCTACTTCGCGAACATCGTCTATTCACAGGGTGAGCTGGAACGGGAGATCGTCCAGCATCTGGCCACCGAGCAGCGGCTTCGCCAGGCCACCTCGCAGGCGCAGCGCGCCCTCGCGGCGAAGTCCGACTTCCTCGCCAAGCTGACGCACGAACTGAAGAATCCGCTCAACGCCGCCATCGGCTACAGCGAGCTGCTCATCGAGAACAGCGACGACAGCAACCCCCAGCGGCTCGAGGACATGCACGGCATCCGCCGCGCCGGCCACCGGCTGCTGGTGCTCATCGACAACCTCCTCGAGCTGTCGCGGCTCGAAGCCGGCAAGGCCGACCTGCGCGTCGAAGACGTCGACCTCGCCGGATGCATCGAGAGGGCCGTCTTCGCGTCACGCCCGTTGATCGAGGCCGGTGGAAACGCGCTCGTCCTGCATAACGTCGCCGGCGAAACGATCACCTGCGACCGGCAGCGACTGGAGCGCATCGTCGAAGGGCTGCTGAGCAACGCCGCCCGGTTCACGCAGAACGGACGGATCACTGTCTCGGTGTCCATGCAGGGCCGGGACTGGTCGGTGTCGATCGAAGACACCGGCGTCGGGATCGGACCGGAGCGAATAGAAACGCTCTTCGACACGATTGGCACGTCCGGCGCGGAGACGTCGAGCAAGTACGACGACAAGGTGCGGCTCGGGCTGCCGCTGGCCTATCGGTACTGCCGGTTGATGGGCGGCACCCTCGTGGTGGAAAGCGAGCCAGGCCGCGGGTGCAGGGCCGTCGTCCGCCTGCCGAGACGATCGCCCGGCGCGCACTCGTCGGTCGGGATCGACAGCGAAGCCCTGGAGTCGGTCGCATGAGACCGCACACCAACGTCTGTTCGTATGACGCCGGCACGGCTGAAGGAGAGGCGCTCCGATGAGTACCCCCAGGCCGCTGCTGGTGCAGCGAAGCTCGCCACCGTCGCCGGTCGAACCACCGGCCGCGCCTGCCCGCGGCAGCGCCGGCAAGGGCCGGCTGCTCGTTGTCGACGACGTGCGCGAGAACCGCGAGATCCTCTCGCGTCGCTTCGAACGTCACGGCTTCGAGACGAGAGAAGCCGCCGGTGGGCTCGAGGCGCTGACGCTGCTCGCGCGCGAAGCCTTCGATCTGGTCCTGCTGGACATGGTGATGCCGGACCTGTCGGGACTCGAGGTCCTGGCGCACATCCGGGCGACGCACTCGTCGGGGGCGCTGCCGGTCATCATGGTCACCGCCAAGAGCCAGAGCTCGGACGTCGTCGAGGCGCTGCAGTGCGGCGCCAACGACTACATCACCAAGCCGGTCGACTTTTCCATTGCGCTGGTGCGCGTCATCACGCAGATCGACAGGAAGCGCGCGGAAGAGAAGCTCACGCACATGAACGACGAACTCTCCCGGGCCAACGAGGCCCTGGAGGGACGCGTCGCCGCCCGGACCAGGGATCTCGCCCTCTCCAACGAGCAGCTGCGCCGCGAGATCGAGCAACGCGAACGATCGCAGGCGATGAGCGAGCACCTGGCGCACCACGATGCGCTGACCGGCCTCGGCAACCGGCTCCTGTTCCATGCGCAGCTCAGCGAAGCGTTGGCGCACACGCGGCACAACCCGAAGCCGCTGGCGGTCCTGTTCGTCGACCTGGATGGCTTCAAGGGCATCAACGACTCGCTCGGACACGCCACCGGCGACAGCCTGCTCAGGGAAGTGGCCGGCCGCCTGCGGCACGCCGTCAGGGACGAGGACAAGATTGGCCGGCTGGGCGGAGACGAATTCGCGATCATCCAGATGGGCGGCAACCAGCCTGAGGACGCCGTCGCGCTCGCCACGCGGCTGATCGACGTCATTGGCGCGCGCTACACGATCGACCACCACAGTCTGGTCATTGGCGCCAGCATCGGCATCGCGATCGCGAACGGTGACTGCCAGGATGCGACGCAGTTGCTCAAGGCCGCGGACCTGGCGATGTATCGGGCCAAGATGGACGGGCGTGGCCGGTTCAGGGTGTTCGAACCGCAGTTCGACAGGCAGGCGCAGGAGCGGCGGAACCTCGAGGCGGCCTTGCGCGCGGCGGTGGAAGAGGACGCGCTCGAGATTCACTACCAGCCGTTCGTCGATCTGCAGACGGGCCGCATCACCGGCTTCGAAGCGTTATCGCGCTGGACCCATCCGCAGCTCGGCAAGGTGCCGCCGACCACGTTCATCACGCTGGCGGAGGAGATCGGACTGATCGACACCATCGGCGAACGGCTCATCAAGCGCGCCTGCGCCGATGCCGCGACCTGGCCGCAGGACGTGACGGTGGCCGTCAACGTCTCCGCCGCGCAGTTCAAGCACTGGGGCCTGGTGTCGGTCGTCGAGGAGGCGCTGGCGGCGTCCGGGCTGGCGCCCGATCGACTGGAGATCGAGGTCACCGAATCCGTCTTTCTCCAGGGCAGCGACGCGAACTGCCGCATTCTCGATCGGCTGAGCGATCTCGGTGTCCAGATTTCGCTGGATGACTTCGGCACCGGCTATTCGAGCCTCAGTTACCTGCGCAGTTTCAGTTTCAACAAGATCAAGATCGACAAGTCCTTCATTCGCGACCTGTCCGAGAATCACAACAGCATTGCGATCGTGCGGGCGGTGTGCGGGCTGGCCAACAGCTTTGGCGCCTCGACGACGGCGGAAGGCGTCGAGACCAGTGAACAGCTCGCGCGGGTGAGGCTCGAGGGATGCACGACCATGCAGGGCTTCTACTTCAGCGCGCCGATGCC
>JADZCY010000033.1 GCA_020851325.1 Acidobacteriota bacterium
CATCGATGAGTTCATGCCGCTGCCCGTCGTCGGGGAACAGCATGAAGTCGTCGTAGGTGAGCTTGACCGGCGGCGCCGGTGAGTCACTCCGTCGCACAGGGCCCATGGCGCTCATCCTAGCATCGTCTCTTTCGGTACCTTCCCGCACCCTTCCAGGATCCGCCAGCACCCATCAGCACCTCTCAACGCCTTTCAGCACCCTCAGCCCCTCCACTTGACGCCCCAGTAGTGTTCGTGCGATCGTGCGTTTCACTTGAATGCCAAGTAAACCACGTGTCGAGATTCTTCAAGGCACGCTCGATCTGATTATCCTGCGGGCGCTGTCGACGATGGGGCCGCAGCATGCCTATGGCCTGGCGGCACGGCTGGATCAGGTGTCCGAGCATCCGCTGCTGATCAACCAGGGCACGCTGTATCCGGCTTTGGTCCGGCTGGAGCAGAAGGGCTGGATCAAGGGCGAGTGGGGCCGGACCGACAGTAACCGCGAGGCGAAGTTCTTCGCCATTACCAGACGCGGCAGCCGCGCGTTGGAAGGGCAGACCGAGAAGTGGCGGCGCCTGTCCGGCCTCGTCGACCGCCTGCTGCTCGACAACTGACGCGCGGCGGGTTTCCGCGCTTCCGTCCCGAGGTGTGACATGCCGACCCGCTGGCTCGCGCGTCTTGTCGCGTTCGTGCGTCGCGACCGTGTCGAGAAAGATCTCGCGCGGCAGATCGAGGCGCACCTCGGCCTGCTCGAAGAGGAGTATCAACGCCGGGGCATGACGATGGACGAAGCCCGGCGGCAGGCGCGCCTGGCGATCGGCGGCGTGGATCAGGCGAAGGAACGCCATCGTGATGAGCGCTCGTTCCCCTGGTTCGAAGACCTGCGCCGCGACGTGCCGTACGCCATTCGCGGCCTGCGCCGCACGCCTGGCTTCACGATCGCCGCCGTGCTCACCCTCGCGCTCGGCATCGGCGCGACCACCGCCGTCCTCAGCGTGGTTGACACCGTGTTGCTGCAGCCGCTGCCGTATCCGGATTCCGATCGGATTGTGCGTGTCACCGAGGTCGCGCCGCCCCAGGAACCGGGACGGCCTGTGGCGCCTCGCAACATCACCTACGCCGAGTTCGCGGACTGGCGTCACGACACATCGCTGGGCCCGGTGGCCGTTGCGCGTTGGGATCCGCAGGTGATGGTACCGACTCCAAGAGGAACGGTGCGGCTCTCGGTTGGCCTAGTCACGCCCGAGTGGTTCGCGCTGTTCGGCACCCCGGCCCTATCTGGTCGGACGCTGGTGGCCGCCGACGTGTCGGGCGGCGGTGTGGCAGTGCTCAGCGCTCGCGTCTGGCGCCTACACTTCGGAGCCGACCCCGATGTGATCGGCAAGACGATCACCGTGCATTCCCGGATCTCTCCGCTGATGACCGGTCAGGCTATAGAGATTGTTGGCGTGATGCCGGACGGTTTCGAGGATCCGTCGTTCCACACTGACTTCTGGATTCCCCTGATCGTGCGCGAGGGGGGCGGCCGTTCGGCCGCGGCTCAGGGCGGAGTTGCAGTGTTCGGCCGCCTACGCGGCGGGATGAGCGTCGAGACCGCCAGTGAAGAGGCGACAGCACTGTTTGCGGCCGTTCGCAAGACGGCGGGTGGTGCGAACGCGGACGATCCTCGCCGCATGATCGTGACGCCGATCAAGAACGAACTCGTGCGCCCGGCGCGACCGGCCCTGCATGTGCTGCTCGCCGCGGTCGCCTGCGTGCTGGTCATTGTCTGTGCCAACCTGGCGTGTTTGCTGCTCGCACGTGGCTCGAGCCGGCAGCGCGAGATCGCCGTGCGCCTGGCAATCGGTGGTAGCCGCGGCCGCATCGTCCGGCAACTGCTCGCCGAAAGTCTCGTCTTGGCCGCGGTCGGAGGACTGCTCGGCGCACTTGTCGGCGGCGGCGGGATAGTCGCGCTCCGGGTGTTGACCACAGTCGACGCGCCGGGAATCTTCCGCCTGGTGTTCGGCGCCCAGTTGCTTCCGCGCGGCAGCGAGATCGCGATCGATGGGAGGGTGCTGGTGTTGGCGATCGGCCTCGCTGCCGCTACGAGCCTCGTTTTCGGGCTCGCTCCCGCACTTCGAGCGTCACGCGCGGACGTTCGTCAGGCGACTGGTACCCGCTCGGGGCGGTCGCCAGAGGAGAGCCGGCTCCGAAACCTACTTGTTGCCGGTCAACTGACCATGGCTACCGTACTCCTGATTGGTGCGGCGCTGCTGATTCGCAGCTTTGTCGGCCTTACCCGAATAGACACGGGTTACAACGCCGCCGGCGTGCTGGCCTTCCAACTCGTACTGCCAGAGGCGGACGCGACGCCTCGCAAGCTCGCGGTCATCGAGGACATCCTTGCCCGGATCGAGGCAAGGCCCGAGGTACAGGCCGTGGGCTTCAGCAATGCCGGCGTTCTGGTGGGGGTGATCGACACCGCCGGCTACTTCGTGCCGCCGGGGCGGTCGGTCGAGCAGATGCGACAGGATCCGCGCCGGCCGTATGTGCGGTCGATGAGCGGCCGCTATCTCGAAGCGATGGGCGTGTCCCTCCTGACCGGTCGAACCTTCACTTCTGCCGATGGCGCGGGAGCGCCGCCGGTGGTCATCATCAATCGCGCGCTCGCGCGGGACTATTTCGGCGACGCAAGCCCGATCGGCAGCGCTCTGACTTGGTACGGCGGCCCGGACGGCGCCGCGCCGGTGATGCTTCAGGTGGTTGGTGTCATTGAGAACGTCCGGCGCGGACGGCTGCAGCAGGAAGCCTCGCCGGAGGTGATCTTCGACTATCGGCAGATGATCGACCTACGCGCTCAATGGGGTTCGAACAGGACGCAACAAGAAGTCCTTGGACTTGGCTTCATGTCATTCGCGGCGCGGACGACGGGTGCTCCTGCGTTGATGATGCCGGCCGTGCGGGCCGCAGTCACCGCCGCAGACGGCAACGCCGGAATCGATGCGATTTCGCCGCTCAGCGATCTGATGACGACCTCTATCGCGCGGCCGCGCTTCTATGCCTTGCTGCTCAGTGTCTTCGCAGCGATTGCGGCACTGCTGGCGGCCGTCGGCATCTATGGCGTCCTCGCCTATGCCGTCGTCCAGCGAACGCAGGAGATAGGCGTCCGGATAGCCATTGGCGCCAGCCGTCGTGACGTCGTCGGGCTCGTGCTTCGGCGCGGCATCGTGCTGGCCGGTTGCGGCATCGCCCTGGGACTGGCCGGTGCCGCCGGGCTCTCGCGCTATCTGGAAGGTCTACTCTTCGGCGTGACACCGCTCGATCGCGCCAGCTACGCCATCGTCGCGATCGGATTCGCTCTTGTCGCGATCGTTGCTTCCTGGCTTCCAGCCAGACGAGCGACGCGGGTCGATCCGATCGTGGCCCTCCGCGTGGAGTGAGAACGCTCAGAAGGGCGCGAACAACTCGGCCATCGACAAGGTGAACTCCGGCAGGAGCGGCGTTGCCAGCGTGTCGTCCTTCTCGGCTTCGAGGCGCGCGGTCTGCAGGAAGGTGCCGTCCGAGGTTCGGCGATAAACCACCAGCGCGCGCGACGAGCCGTCGACGATCCAGTACTCACGCACGCCGACGCGGTCGTAGAGGTCGCGCTTGATGCGCTCGTCGACGCGTTTCGTGCCCGGCGACAGAATCTCGACGACCAGCGCCGGTGCACCCTCCACGTATTTGTCGCCGAGGATGTCCAACTGATCCTCGGTGATGAAGAGCAGGTCGGGTTCGACGACGTCGAACTGCGTGAAGATGCAGTCGAGGGGCGCGTAGAATAGCCGGCCGCCAGGATGCGCGTCCTGATAGCGCAGAAATGCGCGCGTCAGGCGCATCGACAGTTCCTGGTGCCACACAATTGGCGAGGGCGTCACGTAGTGCTCCCCATCGATGAGTTCATGCCGCTGCCCGTCGTCGGGGAACAGCATGAAGTCGTCGTAGGTGAGCTTGACCGGCGGCGCCGGTGAGTCACTCCGTCGCACAGGGCCCATGGCGCTCATCCTAGCATCGTC
>JADZCY010000034.1 GCA_020851325.1 Acidobacteriota bacterium
CTTGGAGAGCTTGGGCCTTCGCGGGCTTGTTGCTAGGATGGGCAGCGGATTCGACCTCGCATGATTCCTCGACCGACGCCGTGGCTGCTGGCCATCGTCTTTGCGCTGGCCCTCGGTCTCGGGCCCGGGGGACCAGTGCGCGCGCAAGACGGCGCCGGCATGGCGCCGCGCACGGCCAGCTACAGCATCGACGCCACGCTCGATGCGGCGACGCGTCAGTTGACCGGCCGCGAGATCATCACGTGGCGTAACCCCGGCGGCATCCCGGCCTATTCGCTGCGCATCCATCTCTACTGGAATGCGTTCCGCAACACCGACTCGACGTGGCTGCGGCAGGCGGCGCTCGGCGGCGACGAGGACCTGCTGACGCGTCCGCCAGACGAGTTTGGCTGGCAGCAGATCACCGAACTGCGTCTGCTGAATCCCGACGGCTCACCGGGCGCGGATCTGCTGCCGTCATTCACATACATCCAGCCGACGGATCAGAACGCCGCGGATCGTTCGCTGGCTGCGGCCGATCTGCCGGAGGGCGTACCGCCCGGCGCCGCCATCCGTCTGCAACTCTCGTGGCGCGCGCAGGTGCCGCGCACGTTCTCGCGCACTGGTGTGGTTGGCAACTACTTTTTCCTCGGACAATGGTTCCCGAAGCTCGGCGTCTTCGAAGGCGACGGCTGGAACGCGCGACAGTTCTTCGCCAACACCGAGTTCTACGCCGACTTCGGCAGCTACGACGTGCGCCTCACGGTGCCGCGCGGCTGGGTGGTCGGCGCCACCGGCCGCGAAGTGTCGCGCACCGATGCCGATAACGACACGACCATCCATCGCTACGCGCAGGACGACGTGCACGACTTCGCGTGGACGACGAGTCCGGATTTCGAGGAGCACGTGTCACGCTTCGAGCATCCGGGCCTGCCGCCAGTGACGATGCGGCTGTTGCTGCAGCCGGAACATCGCGGTCAGGAAGAGAGACACTTTGCCGCCACCGCCGCCGCGCTGCGCTACTACGGCGAGTGGTTCGGGCCGTATCCGTATCCGCAGATCACCGTCATCGATCCGGCGTGGCAAAGCGGCTCGGAAGGCATGGAGTATCCGACGCTCTTCACCGCCGGGTCACGCTGGCTCGCGCCGAACGGATCGCTCGAGCCCGAAGGCGTGACGATTCACGAGGCCGGCCATCAGTTCTGGTACGGGATGGTGGCCAGCGACGAAGTGATGAACGCGTGGATGGACGAAGGCATCAACACGTTCTCCGAGGTGCGTGTCGCCGCCGAGGCGTTTCCGCCGGACCACCGTGTCGATCGCTTCTTCGGCGGCTTCGTGCCGTGGCAGTATCGCGACCTCACGCTGTCGCGCCTGGAATCGGCGGGGCTGGGCCGCTATCGTCGCGCCGCGCGCCAGGACGCGCCATCCACACCCAGCTACATGTACTTCCCATCGACGCACGCCGCTATCACTTATTCCAAGACGGCGTTGTGGCTGCACACGCTCGAGCGCCATCTCGGATGGGAGCGCCTGCGCCGCATCCTCACCACCTACTTCCATCGCTACCGATTCAAGCACCCGCACCCCGACGACTTCTTCGCCATCGTCAGCGAGGAAGCAGGCGAGGACATGAGTTGGTTTTTCGAGCAGGTGTTCGGCAGCGCCAACGTGTTCGACTACGCGGCGGACGTGCTGACGTCGGAGCCGGTGACGCGACGAGGCTTCGATGAACCGTCGCCCGGCGCGGCACCAGTGTTCAGCGAGACGCAGGCGCCCGATCGCTTCCGCACGACGGTCGTGGTTCGCCGCCTGGGCGATGCGCGCTTTCCGGTCGACGTGCTCGTCACCTTTGCCGACGGCGAACAGGTGCGCGAGCGCTGGGACGGGCAGGCGCGCTGGCAGCCGTTCACCTACGAGAAAGCCGCGCGCGCGGTATCCGTGCAGGTGGATCCGGAACGCGTGCTGCTGCTCGACGTGAACTACACCAACAACAGCAAGACGCTGGCGCCGGCGAACGATCGCGCGGCCACGCCGTGGGCCCTGCGCTGGATGGTCTGGCTGCAGGACCTGCTGTTGAACTACAGCTTCGTCGTATGAGGACGCGTTGAGGATTCGCGGCGCGTTCATCGATGGCCTCGCGCGTGTCTGGCGCGCGCGATGGCTCGTCCTCGGCATCTGGGCCACCACGATCGTCGTCGCGCTGCCACCAGCACTGTTGCTGCGCGAGGCGATTGCGGCGCAGCTTGGCGACAGCCTCGCGGCGGCATCACTGGCGCGCGGCATCGACCTCGACTGGTGGAGCGAGTTCCTGGCGCAATCGACCGGGCTCGGTCAGTCGTTTCGACCGGCGATCATCGGGTTTGCCGCGGTGCTCGACAACGCCAGCCGCATCGCCGACGCCGAGGCGATACCTCCCGTGGTGGGGTGGATTGCCGCGGCGTATGTGCTCCTCTCCCTCTTCCTCGCCGGCGGCATCGTCGATCGCCTGGCGCGGGATCGCCGCGTCGGCGCGGCGGCGTTCTTCAGCGCGTGTGGCGTCTGGTTCTTCCGTCTGCTGCGTCTCGGTGCCATCGCGGCGGTGATCTACTGGTGGCTGTTCACCGCCATTCACCCGCTGCTCTTCGACACCGTCTATCCGGCGTGGACGCACGAGGTGACCGAGGAACGCGTCGCGTTCGCGATGCGCATGGCGCTTTACGTGCCGTTCACGCTGGCCGTGTGCGTGGTGAATCTGCTGTTCGACTACGCGAAGATCCGCGCCATCGTCGAAGACCGCCGCAGCATGATCGGCGCACTCACCGCCGGCGCGCGCTTCGTCATCCGCCATCCGGCGCAGACGCTTGGCTTGTACGCGCTCGACACGGCGCTGCATCTCGGCGTCATCGCGATCTACTTCCTGATCGCGCCCGGCGCGTCCGCACACGTGATGGCGCTCGTCATCGGTCAGGTCTACATCGTGCTGCGCGTCGCCGTGCGGCTCCAGTTCGTCGCCTCGCAAACGGCGCTGTTCCAGTCGAAGCTGGCCCACGCCGGCTATGTCGCGGCGCCGGTGCCGCGGTGGCCCGATTCGCCCGCCGCGCAGGCGATCCTGCCGCAATGATTGGATCGGGAGGCGGGAGGCGGGAGGCGGGAGGGGGCAGGCGAGAGGTCGGAAACGGGCATCCTTGGAGGTCTTCGCGCCCTTCGTGCTCGACGGAGACCCCTTCGTCTCTTCGTGGTTTCTTGCGGGACGGGAGGCAGGGCGGAGCTTATAGCAGCCCAACGCCGGCGGCGTGCGAGGCGGCGTCCTTGAGCTTGGCTTGTGCCTCTACCGCGGCCATGCGCAGCAGCGGATCGGCATCGCGTGACCACTCGTCGAGCTTCGGCGCGAAACGCGCCAGGCGCAGTTCGCCAATGCAGTAGGCGGCGCAGGATCTGAGCCAGGGATCGGCGCCGGTGGCCAGCACCTCGACGGCCTCTTCGCGTCCGCCGAGTTCACGACCGAGCACCTGGTTCGCACGCTCGATGCGGACGCGGACCGGCACCTCGCGATCGATCAGCGGCAGCAGCAGACCACGCACCTCGGGCGGCAGGATCGCGTCGATGAACTCGATGGCGTTGTCGTGCACCACCGGGTCGGTGGACTGCAGGCCAACATATGCGCTGTGCAGGTCGTGCTCCGGGTAGAGCATCTTCAGCAGGCGGAAGATGCGCTCGGTCTCTTTCTGCATCGATTCCTCGATGCCCTGCCGCACCGGTTCGCCGCCGTCGCCAAGCGTGCGGCTGAGCGATCCGATCACCTGATACGAGCGATAGTGCCCGAGGATCTCGGCCGCCAGCACCGATTCGATCACCTTGCGATCCACTTTGCGATCCGGATGCAGCTGCGCCAGCTTGTTGAGCGCGGCGATGCAGCGATAGCGCAGCACGACGTCCTTGTCGAGCACGCTTTCGGTGAGCACCACCTGCGCGGCGCGCGTGCCGATGGCCTGCAGCACCGCGGGGATCTCGCGGCGAACGTCCACCGGCGACTGCGGATCGACGAGGAAGTCGCGCAGCGTCCCGACGATGCGATCGCCGAAGCGGGCCAGGGCGTCGATGGCTGCGGGTACGAGCGCGGGTTCGTGCATGCGCTCGATGATGCGGCCCACCATCAGCCGCTTCTGCAGCCGCCCGACGGCGCGCATGGCCGCACCCGCCACCGCGGCATCTTCGTCCTGCAGCAGCGTCCGGAGTTCACGATCGAACAGGTCCGGCAGGAACTCGATGAGCCGCGCCGCCTCGAGACGCGTCCGCTGGCCGGCGGCGCCGGGCTCTTCCACCATCTTCTGGAGCATCAGGCTGGCGGCGTCGATGTTCTGCGCGCGGCCGGGCCGGGCCAGGAACGCCACCATCGAGGCGCGGATCGAGAAGTCCTCGAAGTCGCCCACCGATTCGATACTCGCCAGCGGATCGAGGTTGGCATGCTCGGTGAGATAGAGCAGCGCTTCGGTCCGCACTTCGAGATCGGGATCGTGCAGCAGCTGCTGCACTTCGTCGGTCACCGAGCGATCGTTGGCGCGTGACAGCAGCGCCAGCGCCCGCCGCCGCACCTCGGGCACCGCGTGACGCAGCAGCCCGCGCACGGCCGGGTGCACGGCGCGATCGTGCGCCATCTCGAACAGGCTCAGCGCGTAGACGATCTCGTGCGTCTCGCCCGACAGCCGCGCCGTGAGCATCTCCGACGCCGCCCGCTCGATCACCGGCGCGCTGCTGCGCTCGGCGTCCAGCCGGTGCTGATGAATGCTGTCCTGCAGGTTCTCGATGTATTCGCGCCGCGCCACCACGGCCGCCGCGATCCAGGCGCCGAGCAGTGTCAGCACCACCCACGACACCTGCGCCGGACTCCACGCCAGGCCGGCGGCAAAGAGCAGCACGAGCAGGCCGCCGATGCCGTCGCCCATGCGATACATCACGGTGTCGATGAACGACTTGACGACGAAGGTCTGGGACGCCGGGACGGGCAGATACAGCAGTTCGATGGTCGCCTTGTCGATCGAGTAGCGCAGCACCTGATCGCTGGCCCGCAGCAGCGTCGCCGCCGCCAGCGTCCCCGTGATCAACACGCCCGCTGAGGTCATCGTCAAGGCCACGGGAACGATGAAGAGCGTCATGCCGATGCCGGCGCGACGCAGCACGCGACCGGTGAGCAGCAGTTGCAGCGCCAGCGAGGCGATGCCGGCCACGGTATTGAACGTGCCGAAGAACATCGCCAGCGCGTCGGTGTCGGGAATCGCCGCCTTGGCGATGGCCTTGAACTGCCACGCTTCCACCGTTGTCGCCACCGACGAGATGAGGATGACGGCGCCGATGGCCTTGAGGTAGCGCGAGCTGCCGATGATGGCGAATGCCGATCGCAATCCGCCAGCGCCGGCGACGAGTCCGCC
The DNA here is from genome assembly GCA_020851325.1 of Acidobacteriota bacterium. Taxonomy (GTDB): domain Bacteria; phylum Acidobacteriota; class Vicinamibacteria; order Vicinamibacterales; family UBA2999; genus VFZN01. The sequence continues at coordinate 5,388 of JADZCY010000034.1, forward strand.
GGACACGTCCTCGACCGGACGGTGCGTCCACACGATCCACACCAGCGCCGCCGACAGCAGTTGCGTGACGGCGGTGGCCAGCAGCATCACTTCGGTGCCGAACTCGCCCACCGCCAGCCGCGTGGCGAGGCCGCCGACGATCCAGCCGAGAATGGCGCCGCTGCCGACAAGGCCGAAGGCGCGCTTGGCCTCGCGCGTCGTGAGCATGAAATTCGCCAGCGTCCACACCTGCGCCGGTCCGAGCACCGACAGCACGCCGACCCAGACGTAGATCACCAGGAAGAGCGCGCCGCTCTCACCATCAGGGCTCATCGCCCACCACCACAACCCAATCGCCGAGATCGCAAAACCGACAAGGCTCACCATCTGCAGGTTGCGCAGGTTGATGTGCTGGCCGAGCCGGACGTAAACGGAAACCACCACCCCGACGATGAGCGCGATGACGATGTCGGCCCAGGGCAGTTGGATGGCGTCGTAGCGCTCGAGAAAGAGCGCATCGCGAGCGGACTTCCCCGCCACCGATCCGGCCATCGTCAGGAAGAGGTAGCCGAACAGCGGCAGTGCACGCCGTAACTCGCGCGGGCTCATGCCGAGCAGGCGTGTCAACAGGATGAGCATGCGGCTGGAGCGCTCTGGAGTTTACCGGAACGTGACGCGACGGCGCGATCGATGCCCCGCGGGACCTCGTCTGTTCGCGATAAGATGCCCGGGCGTGCTCGCCCGTGTCCTCCGGCCGATAGTGCAGCTTCGCCACGGCGAAGGTGTGACGGCGCTGCTGATGTTCCTGTACTCGTTCCTGGCAATGACGAGCTACAACATCGTCAAGCCGATCACGCGGTCGGAGTTCATCGCCAGTCTCGGCGTCGACAACCTGCCCTGGGTGCAGTTCACGTCGGGCATCGTCATCGGCCTCATCATGCAGGCCTACAGCCGCGTGATTGCCGGCGTGCCGCGCCGCTGGATGATCCCGGTGACGCAGGCCGGCATGGTCGTCCTGCTCGTCCTCTTCTGGTTCCTGTTCACCGCCGTCGGCGCGGAGTGGGTGTCGGTCGGCTTCTACCTGCTCGGCCTCATCCTCGGCATCCTGCTCATCTCGCAGTTCTGGACGCTGGCCAACGACATCTACGATCCGCGGCAGGCGAAGCGGCTCTTCGGTTTCATCGGCGGCGGCTCGAGCCTCGGCGGCGCCATGGGCAACACGCTGACGACGCTGCTCGTCGAATCCCTCGGCGCGCAGACGATGCTGCTGGTGAGCGCGGCCATCATGGGCGCCTGCCTCGTCATCGTCGTGCTGGTGGTGCGGCGCGAGGCCGGCGCCGGGCAGAGCGACGCGTCGAAGACCGGCGAGGAAGAGCGTGTCAGCAGCGGCGAGGCTATCGGACTGCTGCGACGCTCGCCGCACCTGCAGGTGATTGCCGCCGTGATCGGCTTTGCCGCCATCGGCGCGGCCATCATCGAGCAGCAGCTCAACATGGCGGCGGCCGAAGCCAAGGGCGCGCAGAACTCCGACGCCATCGCCGCGTTCCTGTCGCAGATCGGCATCTACCTGTCGCTGATCGGCTTCTTCGTGCAGGTCGTCATCACCAGCCGCATCCATCGCTTCCTCGGCATCGGCTTCGCGTTGCTGGTGCTGCCGGTGAGCCTCGGCAGCACGGCGGTGGTGATGCTGTTCAATCGCGCGTTGTGGGCGCCGGGCCTGGCGCGCGTGCTGGACACCTCGCTGCGCTACACGGTGGACAAGACCTCGCGCGAGATCCTCTTCCTGCCGCTGCCGGCGGACCTGAAGTATCGCGCCAAGCCGTTCATCGACGTCACCGTGGATCGCTTTGCCAAGGGTCTGGGCGCGCTGATGATCCTCGTGCTGATCAAGCCGTGGGGATTCGGCTGGGACTGGCAGCAACTGAGTTACGCCAGCCTGACGATGATGGGGCTGTGGGTCATCACGGCCGTCCGCGCGCGAACGGAGTATCTGCGCGCCTTCCGCCGCAACCTCGAGCAGCAGGACGTGCGGCCGGCCGATCTCCGGATCGACTCCGCGGATCTCTCGTCGATCGAGACGCTGCTGCTGGAACTGGCGCACCACGAACCGCGCCGCGTGATCTACGCCATCGACATGCTCGAGGCGCTCGACAAGCGGCAACTCGTCACGCCGCTGCTGCTGCGGCACGACTCCGCCGATGTGCGCACGCGGGCACTCCGTCTGGCGCGCTACGTCGATCCGCGGCAGGCGGAACGCTGGCTGCCGGGCGTGGAACGGGCGCTGGGCGACGACGACGGCGAGGTGCGCCTGGCCGCCGCACGCGCGCTGGCCACGCTGCGCGGCGAGGCGGCAGTGGACGTGATGCGTCCGTATCTCGATCACGCCGACGCCAACCTGGTGATGACCGCGGCGGCGGCGCTGGCGTCGAGCGATCGCGCGGACGATGTGGACCGCGCCGAGGAGACGTTCAAGCGCCTGGCGGAAGACACGCGTGCATCGGCCGTGGAGCAACGGCGGCAGGTGGCGCGCGCCCTCGGGTTGGTGTCCAATCCGCGCTTTCGCCCGCTGCTCGTGCCGTTGATGTACGACGATCACTACGTCGTCGCGCGGGCGGCGGTGAACAGCGCCGGCACGATCGGCGGCGACGACTTCCTGTTCGTGCCGACGCTCGTCGCGCTGATGCGCAACCGCCGGTTGAAGGAACCGGCGCGCAAGGTGCTGGTCGGTTACGGCGAAGCCGTGGTGCCGACGCTCGCCTACTTCCTCGCCGATGAGGATGAAGACATCTGGGTGCGGCGGCACGTGCCGGCGACACTGGCGCGCATTCCGTCCGCGGCGTCGGTGCAGGCGCTGCTCGGCGCCACCGAGGCGGCGGATGGCTTCCTGCGGTTCAAGGCCATCACCGCGTTGACGCGTATCCGCGACGAGCATCCGGACATCGCGATCGATTCGGCCGCCATCGAACGCCAGGTGCTCGCCGAAGCCAAACATGGCTTCGACGCGCTGACGCTGTATACGAACATCTTCGTCAACGGCGGCGTCGAGACGACGACGCTGCTGGCGCGGACGTTGATGGAGCGGCGCCAGCGAACGATGGCGCGGTTGTTCCAGTTGCTGGGACTCATCCATCCACCGGGCGACATGGCGGCCGTGGCGGCCGGGCTGCGGTCGACCGATGCGCGGCATCGGTCCGGCGCGGCGGAACTGCTCGACAATATGCTGCGCGGCGACGTGCGCCGGCGCGTGATGCTGCTCGTCGACGAGATGCCGGACGAGGAACGCGTGCGCCGCGGCAACGTGCTGTATCGGACGCGCACGCGCGATCTCGAAGACTCGATCGCGCAGCTCGTGCACGACGACAATCAAGTGGTGGCGGCAGCCGCGGTGCTGCTGATCGGCGATCACAAGCTGTGGTCGCTCACCGGTGATCTGGAGCACGTGCTGGCCCACCGCCACGCCCGCGACCTGCACGTGTTCGAGGCGGCATCATGGGCGCTGGCGGCATCGCGCATGGCGTCCGAACAACGACGCCGGCTGTGGCAGGAGCCGCTGCCGGTGGTGGTGCTTGCCGATCGCTTGCGCCGTCTGCCGATCTTCGACTTCACCTCGATCGACGAACTCTTCCGCATCGTCTCGCTCGGGCGGCAGGTGCGGCACGACGCCGGGCGCGCCATCTACGAGCGCGGCGTCAACGCCGATCGGCTGCAGTTCCTGCTCGACGGCCGCGTCGCGCTGAGCTTTGCCGACGGCACGACGGTGGAGGCGGCGGCGCCGGTGCCGCTGGCGTTCGACGAGATCATCGAGGGACGGCCGATGCGCGCCGGCGTGCGCGCCGTCGACACGAGCATCGCGCTGTCGATCCCGACCGAGGATTTCCTGTCGCTGCTGGCCGAGAACGTCGAGATGGCCGAAGGCATCATGCGCTGGCTGATCGACAGCCGCCCGTCGCTGCAGCGGCTGGTGGTGCTGCACGGCGACCTCGGTCCCGAACTGCAGCGCAAGGTGGCGGCGGGGCTGGCGCCCGTCGATCGCACGCTGCTGCTGCAGACGAGTCCGCTGCTGGCCCGCGCCTCGGGCGCGCAGTTGCTGCGCCTGGCGGCCTGTGCGCGGCCCGTCGCGCTCAAGGCCGGCGTCGACCCGACCATCGGATTTGGCGACGCGTCGATGCTGGTGGTGCTGACCGGCACCGTCACGTTCACGCCAGCCGCTGGCGATCCCGTGGTCGCCGACGCCGGTGACGTCATCGGCATGACACAGGTGTTGAGCGGCAAGCCGCTGCCGGGCACCATGCGGGCGGCCAGCGACGGCACGGCGCTGCGCTTCACGCACGGCGACGTCTTCGATGTGCTGTCGGACGACACGGCGCTGCTGCAGGCGGTGTTCGCGGGACTGCGCGGGGACGCGTCGCTGCCGGCACCGTCGCCCGTGTTCGGCGTCCCGAATCCCACCGCTCGCGGGTAATCCCTACCCTCGTTTTCGCCCGCTGGGCATCCGCTACCCATCGCGTTTGACGGCCATCCGGCCACCGGCCCGGAAGGTACGCGCCGTCCGCGTACTCATCGCAGGAATCGCCACACCGTCCGCTGGCTCACTCGCGGCACTCGCCTTGCACCTCGGCCGCGCGTCTGCTCGGTAAGGGGGCGTTGGAGGTCAAGGCCGGGCCCTTCGAAAGGACGAGCCATGACACGTTCACGACGCCTCCGCGCGGCGGCTGCCGCGGGAGCCATTGCCACGCTTGCTGTCATCCACGCGGCGGCACCGCCGGCCGACGCCGCGCAAGACCCGGCCGCGGCCGAATCACGGGCCACCGCCGACGGCCGCATCACCTTCGAGGCCGACGTCGTCGTGGCCACGTCGGTGATGACGGAGGACGACAAGGTCGTCGAGGAGCAACCGCCGCTGCGGTATCGCGTGACGCTGCGGTCCGGCCAGGCCGGTCCCTCGTCGGAGTTCACCTTCCAGGACGCGCGGCCGTTTCCCGGACGCGGCCCGCTCACCGACCCGACGGGTGGGTTCCGCCTGGTGATTGGTCCGCGCGGCATGCAGTTGTTCAACAACAAGAACCAGCCGATGACGGAACTCACCAGCCCCGAGCAGTCGGCCGGCCTGGCGGCCATGGTCAACGACATCCTGATGACGCCGGATCCGTCGGCGCGTCGGGCGGCGCTGCGCGAACGCTTCGGCAACGCCCAGGGCCGGCAGCGAAAGATGGACCGCTTCGTCCGGCGCGATCGCAGCGATGTCGAGGAGGTGATGGTCGACCCGGCGTTGGCGCTGCCGATCGAGGTCACGCACACGCGCGATGGCCAGTGGGAGCGGCGCTCGTCGATGCGCTACGCGCGGCTGGCCGACGGCCGCTACTATCGCGCGCAGCAGCGCGATGAATCGCCCATGGCGGCCGCGGACGGTCAGCGCCCGCGCAAGATGGTCACCACGACGACACTGGCGCCGACGCGTGGAGGTGGGCGATGACCCGCCGGCAGCGCTTCGCCGTCGTCGTCGTAATGCTCGCGTCGGTGCTCGCCGGCGGCGTGCCGCCGGTGTCCGCGCAGCAGGACCGCGAGGTCGTGTTCCTCCACGGCTTCGCCAGCGATGGCGACACGTGGCGCGGTACCGCCGACGCGCTGCAACAGGTCCTGCGCCTCACCGCCCATACGCCCACGACACGTTGGTACACGTGGATGGAAGACCAGGCGAACTCCCTTCAGGGCGGGTACTACTGGCTCCCGGACAACGCGGTGGCCGTGGGCCACAGCAACGGTGGGCTCGTGGCGCGGCAGTGGGCGCGGCAACGCGCCTTCGACGGCATCGTCACGCTCGGGACGCCACACGAGGGCGCGCTGCTGGCCCAGCGGGTCTTCGCCGTCCTCGACGCCAACATGCGGCTGTACAACATCATGAACATGGCCAGCGGCATGATCAGGAATCCCGGCCCGGGACTGGACGAAGTCCGACCGCTCGTCCTCGCGTCGCTGCTCTGGGCAGGGCAGCTCGCCACCATCACCGTGCGTGAACTGACGTCGACCCTGGCGGTGAGTTTCACGGCGCCGGTGATCGGACAGATGGTGCCCGGCTCCGCATTCCTCAGCAGCCTCAACTCCGGCGGCAACCTCGCCCGCGAGGATCACGACATCCGCAGACGTGTTGGCCTCATCTTCGTCGCGCACGAGTACTGGAAGATGGGCCCGGCCGTCGGACTGCGGCCGGAACTGCAGGATCCCGCCTACAACGCCACGCAGGTCGCCATCGCCGCCCTCGAAAGCGGTGCGTTCCTGTTGCGCCGCTATTCGGTCTGGTGGCCGGCACAGCAGGTGGCCAATCTGCTCCGCGAAGGCGCGCAGATCCTGCGGAACATCGACCCGATGTGGTGCTGGGCGGTCACCAACGATCCCTCGTGCGCCACCTCACATGACGGCATCGTCTCCACGCCGGCCCAGTTCTATCCAGGCGGGCAGAACTACGGGTACCTCGGCGTTCCACACGTCTGGCAGACGCGACAGGGTGGGCCGATGATCTACGACGCGCTGCATCGCGACATCGGCATCGCGCGCCGCGACAACCCGGCGCCGGGACCGCCCCCGGGCGGACCGCCGCCCGGAGGCAACAACAATGAAGGCGTGCTGCCGTCGGGTCGCAACATGACGCCGAATCAACGCCTCTATTCGCCCGATCGCACCTACTTCCTCACCTATCAGGACGATGGCAACCTGGTGCTGTATAACGACCGCGAGGGTCGGCCGATCTGGGCGAGCCAGACCTCGGGGACGGCGGCGGGCACTCTCGAGATGCAGGGCGACGGCAACCTGGTCACCTACGCGCCGGGGGGTATCCCCATCTGGGCGTCGAGCACGGCGGGCAACCCCGGGGCATTTCTCGAGGTCCGCAACAGCGGCCTCATCGTGATCGTCGCGCCGAACGGCACGCCGATCTGGTGGAGTGGAGGTCAGTGATGACACACGGTCTGCTGCGTCACCGGCAGACCCGCGCAGGGTGGGGGCGGCACGGCGCCGCCCTCGCCGTCGTGTGGGTCTGTCTGTTCGTGTCGGTACCGCTGGCGATGTGGCAACCCGTGCTGCCGCCGGTGCCGTGGAATCCCACCGACGATCCGTTGTGGCGCACGCCGATCGAAACCATCGGCTCGCCGGCGCTGATCGGCGACGCCGTCTTCGCGTTGCGGCCGGATCATCGCCTCGTGAAGCTGAGCGCCGCCGACGGCAGCGTCGAGTGGGATCTGCCGACCGGCGAAAGCGGATCCACGGGCGGCCGCCGGGTCGTGGCCGCCGGCGACGTCGTGCTCGTCGGCGAGTTCGAAGTGGCGGGCTTCGATGTCATCACCGGTCGACGCCGATGGCAGTACACGCCGCGCGAGGGTCATGCGTTCGGCATCTTCCTGGGCGACATCGACCGCGACCTCATTCTCACCGGGTCTGGCAGTGGTCATCTGGCGGCGCTCTACACGGCCGATGGGCGCGAGCGCTGGGTGCGCGCGATCGCGTCACCGAAGTCATCGGTCTACGAACCTCGCGTCGCCGGCGATCTCGTGTTCGCCGCCTACACGGACTTCACCAACAGCCCATTACAAGGCGGCGTCGTCGCCGTGTCGCTGAGCGATGGCGCCGAGCGCTGGCGGTTCACGTTTCCCGAGAATGGCCGGGACAACTCGCGCGCCGGCGGACCGGTGGTCACCGACCGCTACGTCATCGCCGGCGGCAACGACGGCCGCGTGTTCGTCCTCAATCGCGAAACGGGACGAGAGGAGTGGGTCATCCCGCCGCTCCAAGGCCCGCTCGACAGCATCATCCCCGCCGGATCGCCGGAGAATCGCGCGCTGGTCGTGAACGGCCGCACGCTTGCCGTTGGATCGGTCACCGGCTACATCACCGGGTTCGATCTCGACACGCGCAGGGAGATCTGGCGCTTCCCCGGCGGACAGCTCGGATCCACGGCCTGGGACTTCGCGGCGATGCCGGGCACGGTGCTGATCTCGTATATGTCGGGGTTCCTCGTCGCGCTCGACTCGACGACCGGAGAGCTGCTATGGCGCACCAACGATTACAGGCAGGGATTCCACTGGTCGCCGGCGATGGCGCCGGGGCGCCTGTTTCTGGCGGGACGGGAGGGCGTATGGGCCGTTCGTTCGTCGAGACCAACACCATGATCACGGCAGTTGCGCGGCCGTGTTCGCATGCACGCACAAGACGCGCCGGACGCTTACGTCGGTCGTCGGTCGTGGCGACGCTGTGCGTGGCGCTGAGCCTCGCGGCCTGCGGATCCGACGACGCGGCGTCGCCGCTTGCGCCGTCCCCGGTGCCGCTCACGGGGGCGCTCAGCGGCACATGGACGGGCACGCTGCGGGCGGGCAACCGTGAAACACGCCTCACGCTGACACTGACCGACATGATTGTGGACGACAGGCGCGGTGGCATCTTCGGGACATACACAGCGCAGTTCCCCGGCCTGAGCGACATCGGGAATCTCAGCGGCGTTCGAGAGGACGCGAAGGTCAGCCTGATGCTGGTTCCGGCCAGCAGCACGCCCTGCGCGCAGGAAACGCCACTGCCGCCCAATGCCATGCTTCTCAGCGCGAACTTGTCCGGCTCGCGGTTCGAAGGCACCGGCGTCGTCGTCGACTGCAACGGCAGCACGAACTGGACGGCGACGTTCGACAAGCAACCATGACGCCCACGCTCCGGATGTGCTCGCATCCTCACGTGATTCTGCGGCGCCGCCGCCGCTCCGGGTCACCGTGCGTGTACCGCGCGACGACGCGTGTCTGCTGGCTGGTCAGCGCGATCGTTCTCATCACGGCCCTGCCCGTCTCCGCGCAGAGCACGATCAACCATGGCTGGACGGCCGGCGCCACCGTCGGCCGCTTCGCGTCGCCTGACGAGTACGTGTCCGGCAGCGGCCTCGACCTCGGCGTCAACCTCAACGCGCCCGTCGGCCGCTGGCACCTGCGTGTGGAATTCGGACGCGCACGATGGACGGTCGATCAGCGGCCTGTCAACGATCTCGAAGACGCCGTCCACCCGCCGGAGCGGCTCGACCTCACGCGATTCACTGCTGCCGTTCTGAAGCCGCTGCGCGACACGCACATCTACGTCGGCGCCGGCGGCGGCTTCTATCGCTTCGCCGCCGAGCGCTCGGACCTCCCGCGCCCGACACGACCGGGCGTCTACGGCGTCGGGGGATTCGAGCTGCCGGTCAGCACCGCGCCGCTGCACCTGCGGATGGAACTGCAGCTCCACGCGGTGGGCAACCCGAACGCCGCCGTGCCGGTCGGTCCCGGCCCGCCGGTCACACAGCGCAACCCGCCGGGCATCGTGCGCAACAAGTTTCTGCTGACGGTTGGCGTCAACGCCGGCATCGCGTGGAGGTTCTGAGAGAGGGGGCCGAGGGGAGGGGGCCGAGGGGCATTGATGATTGCCGGATCGGGGGATTGCGCGATTGTTGTCGATTGACGGATTGGGTGATTGCGCGATTCGGGCGTGAAGGATGATTGATCGGCCGATTGTCTGTCGCACTTCCAGCCGCGCATCAGCTGCGGCTTATTTGTACCTGTGCTCTCTGCGCCATCTGTGTCATCTGCGGCCATAGCGGGCTGGTGGGCTGGAGGGCACAGAGCCGAGCAGGTGGTGAGGTTGTGAGCTGGCGATCTGGCGATCAGTCTTGTGAAGTGACGATCTGGCGACCTATCTGCCAATCTGCCGCGCGAGGCCCGGAAGCCATCTGCGCATCTGCGGCCATGGAGGACTGGAAGACTGGAGGGCTGGTGGGCTGGAGGGCCCAGAACCGAGCAGGTGGTGAGGTTGTGAGCTGGTGATCTGGCGATCAATCTTGTGAAGTAGCGACCTGGCGACCTATCTGCCAATCTGCCGCGCGAAGCCCAGA
>JADZCY010000035.1 GCA_020851325.1 Acidobacteriota bacterium
ACCGTGCTGCTGATGGTGCCCTTGTCGACGATGGTGATGAGGCCGGCCAGTGCTTCCGGCGTCACCGGCACATCGGTCACCGCGATATCGCGTTCCTTGATCGTCCGCAGCACTTCGCCCATCACCCAGTTGCTGGCGGCTTTCGGATTGCTCGAGGCCGTCGCGGTCGCTTCGAAGTACTCGGCCAGCTCACGCGTCTGCGTCAGCAACTCGGCGTCGTAGGCCGGCAGGCCATACTGCGTCTGAAAGCGATGACTGCGCGCCTCGGGTAACTCCGGCAGCGCGTCACGCAGCGTTTCCCGGCGCGACACCGCAACCGTGAGTGGCGGCAGATCCGGCTCCGGGAAGTAGCGATAGTCGTGCGCTTCTTCCTTGCTGCGCATCGAATACGTCTTGCCCTGCGCCGCATCGAACAGCCGCGTCTCCTGGACGATGCGCCCGCCGTGCTCGATGACGTCGATGTGCCGGTGGATCTCGAACTCGATCGCCTTCTGCAGATAGCGGAACGAGTTGACGTTCTTCACCTCGGTCTTCGTCCCGAGCGTCGTCGATCCCATCGGGCGCACCGACACATTGGCATCGCAGCGCAGGCTGCCTTCGTCCATGTTGCCGTCATTCACGCCCAGCCACACCAGCATCTGGCGCAACCGCTCGAAGAATGCCGCGGCTTCACCCGCCGAGCGCATGTCGGGCTCCGACACAATCTCCACCAGCGGCACGCCGGCGCGGTTGTAGTCCAGGTATGTCTTGCGGTCGGAGTCGGCAAAGCCCTCGTGCAGCGACTTGCCGGCGTCTTCTTCCATGTGGATGCGGGTCAGCCGGACGAACTTGCGGCTGCTGTTGCTCTCGATCTCGACACCGCCGCCGAGCGCCAGCGGCCGTTCGTACTGCGAGATCTGATAGCCCTTGGGCAGATCCGGATAGAAGTAGTTCTTCCGCGCGAAGATCGACTGCTCCTGCACGTCGCAACCGAGCGCGAGCGCCGCCGTCACGGCGAGATCCACGGCGTGCGTGTTGAGCACCGGCAGCGCGCCGGGCAGACCGATGCAGACGGGACAGATGTGCGCGTTCGGCGGAGCGCCGAAATCGGTAGGACACCCGCAGAAGATCTTCGTGCGGGTCAGGAGCTGGGCGTGAATCTCGAGGCCGATGACCGGTTCGTATGCAGACATGTCGAATGCAGGCGGAAGATGTCGGGGATCCGATAACCGCATCGGATCCCCGAACCTTACGAATTCTACATGTCCCGGCCGCCGGCTGCGCGCCGACTTCCCGCGCGATCAGGCGCGCGGGCCGGCGTTCTTGACGTTCGCCGGCACGTCGGCTTCGAACGCCTTGAAGTTCTCGACGAACATCCGCGCCAGCTTGGCCGCCTGGGCGTCGTAAGCGGCGCCATCGGCCCACGTGCCACGCGGGTCGAGCACCGCCGACGGCACGTCGGGGCAGCTGGTCGGCATGTCGATGTTGAAGATCGGGTGCCGCTGATACGCGACGTTGTCGAGCGCGCCCGACAGCGCGGCGCGGATCATCGCCCGCGTGTAGGCGATCTTCATGCGCGAGCCGGTGCCGTACGGACCGCCGGTCCAGCCGGTGTTCACCAACCACACGCGCACGTTGTTGGCGGCAATGCGCTCGCCGAGTTGACGCGCGTAGACGTTCGGGTTGAGCGGCAGGAACGGCGCGCCGAAGCAGGTGCTGAAGGTCGCCGTCGGTTCGGTGACGCCCTTCTCCGTGCCGGCCACCTTCGCCGTGTAGCCGGAGAGATAGTGATACATCGCGCCTTCCGCCGACAGCCGCGCGATCGGCGGCAGCACGCCGTAGGCGTCGGCGGTGAGCATGACGATGTTCTTCGGGTGACCGCCGATGCCCTCGAGCACCGCGTTGTCGATCGCCTCGATCGAGTACGCGCCGCGCGTGTTCTCCGTCAGCGACGCATCGTCGAAGTTCAACTGCCGCGTCGACGGATCCATGACGACGTTTTCGAGCACGGTGCCGAAGCGGCGGGTCGTGGAGAAGATCTGCGGTTCGGCCTCGGCCGACAGCTTGATCATCTTGGCGTAGCAGCCGCCCTCGAAGTTGAAGACGCCGCGGTCGCTCCAGCCGTGCTCGTCGTCGCCGATCAGGCGGCGTTCCGGATCGCTCGACAGCGTCGTCTTGCCGGTGCCGGAAAGGCCGAAGAAGAGCGCCGTGTCACCGTTCGGACCGATGTTGGCCGAGCAGTGCATGGCCAGCACGTTCTGCAGCGGCAGCAGGTAGTTGAGAACGGTGAAGATCGCTTTCTTGTTCTCGCCGGCGTAGCTGGTGCCGGCGATGATCACTTCGCGGCGGGCGAAGTTGAGCGCGATCGCCACTTCCGTGCGCGTGCCGTGGCGTGCCGGGTCGGCCTTGAACGACGGCGCCGTCAGCACCGTGAAGTTCGGCTCGAAACCGGCGAGGTCGGCGGCCGGCGGGACGATGAAGAGGTTGCGGATGAAGAGGTTCTGCCAGGCGAGTTCCTGGACGAAGCGGACCTTGAGGCGGTAGGCGGCGTCGGCGCCGGCGTAGAGGTCCTGAACGAAGAGCTCCTGCTGGCCGAGGTGGGCGACCACTTCGCTGCGGAGGACGTCGTACTGGGCCTCGGGGAGCGGCTTGTTGACCTTCCCCCACCAGACGTGGGCCTCGCTGGACGGTTCCTTGACGACGAACTTGTCGTTGGGCGAGCGCCCGGTGTGGGCTCCGGTGCGGCACACCAGCGGTCCGTCGGCGGCGATGACGGCTTCGTTCCGGCGGATGGCGTGCTCATAGAGCAGCGCCGCCGGCAGGTTGTAATGCACGGGCTTGGCGGATCGGATACCGAGGGCCTCGACCCCCGACTCGACCTGTGACTGACTCATACGGAATGGCTCCATCGCCCGCTTTCACGCGCGGGCGGCATAAGAAGCATCGATCGTACAGATGGGAAAGTTACCAAGTCAACAACTTACAGGCCGATCTGCCCTTCCCTGCTACAATTCCGGTAAACGGGCTCCGGCCCATTCCCGTAAGTCATGGCAGGACGCTCCGTAGTCGACGCCAGCGCGCCGCTCCCCACCGGGGAGCCAGTCGCCACCCCTTCGCAGGCCTCGGTTCTGGCCGCGGAAGTGAAGGCGTTGGTGCTCGGCGGCGACAAGGAGCAGGCGCGCGACCGCTTCGGAGCGTTGGTCGCGCTGCTGCAGCGCCGGGCCTTGCGGGTCAGTTATCACTACCTCCGCAACGCCGCCGACGCTGACGAAGCCGTGCAGGACGCGCTCGTGAAGGTGTTCCTGCACATCGACCAGTATCGGGAACAGATGCCATTCGACGTCTGGTTCACCCGCATCCTGGTCAACGCGTCGCTGGACCGGCTCAAGGCCCGCCAGCGGCATCAGCGGCACGTCGCCGTCGCGACCGACGAAGACGACGACCGCTCGGTCGCGCAGGTGGCGGCGCCGGAAGCGTCGAGCGAACGCCGCCTGCTGGCCCGGGAACGCTGGGCGCAGGTGTCGCGAGCCGTCGCGGACCTGCCCGACCGCCAGCGACTGGTGTTCACGTTGAGTCACGTGGACGACCGGACGCCGGCCGAAATCGCGGCGGCCACGGGCATGAGCGCGGCTACCGTGCGAGTGCACCTGTTCCGGGCCCTGCGCAAGTTGCGGGGCCTGCTGGGAGACGCGGGATGATGGGACGCGACGGAATGGAGGGCGGAGCGAGGATGTCGGTCGATGCCTACCGGGCCGCGGCACATGCCGAGGCCGACGCGCACTTCGACGACCGCGCCCTCGAGGCGCAGCGGCAGCGTATTCTCCAGCGCATCGATCAGGCCGGCCAGAGCGCGCGCGTCATTCGCTTCCCGGGCGTGCCGGTGGGCCTGCGCACGGCCACGCACAACAGCCGCCGCTGGATCAGCGCCGCCGCCGCGGCCGGTCTACTCATCGGCCTGCTCACGGGGCAATTGCTGCACGTCCTGCCGGGCGACAACTGGGTCCACCGCGACGCCGGACGCACCGCCGCCACGGCACCGCCGCCGGCGGCCGGCCGCATGACCATCGTGCCGGCGCTGGCCACCACCACAATCGACGCCGACGATGCGTTGCTCGATGCGATTGACGCCGCCGTGAGCGCACACGCCGTCTCGGACCTGCGGGCGCTCGACGACCTGACGTTCGCGTACGAGCCTCGCTAGTGCCGGCCCTGATCTTCCGGAAGGGCCTCGATCTCAAGCACGAAGTTGCCGGCGTGCTGGCCGAGCGCTATCACAGCGCGCTGGTCAACCAGATCAAGGAAGCTGGCTATCGTTACGACGAGGGCCGGCTCACCGTCCATCTCGCCCGCGAGTTCGGCTTCTGCTACGGCGTCGATCGCGCCGTCGACTACGCCTATCAGGCGCGCCGCAAGTTTCCGGATCAGCACGTCTTCCTCACCGGCGAGATCATCCACAACCCGCACGTCAACAACGAGCTCCGTGCCCTCGGCATCCGCTTCCTGAGCGACGCGCACGAACAGGACACCGTCATCGCCGCCGGCGACGTCGTCATTTTGCCGGCGTTCGGCGTGACGATCGAGGAACTGCAGCGCCTGGATCAGACTGGCTGCACGCTCGTCGACACCACCTGCGGATCGGTGCTCAACGTCTGGAAGAACGTCAAGCGCTATGCCGTCGATGGCCTGACCTCGATCATCCACGGCAAGTGGTGGCACGAGGAGACGCAGGCCACGGCGTCGCAGGCCGTCGCGTCCAACGGCGGGCACTATCTCGTGCTGCTCGATCTGGCGCAGGCCGAGCGCGTCTGCGCCTACATCAGGGACGGCGGCGATCGCGACGCCTTCATGCGCGAGTTCGCGGCGGCGGTGTCACCCGGCTTCGATCCGGACCTTCATCTCGCGCGCGTCGGCTGCGCCAACCAGACGACGATGCTCAGTTCCGAGTCGCTGGCCATCGGCGAGCTGTTCCGCGACACGATGCGGGCGAGGTTCGGCGACGCGGAACTACCGCAGCGCTTCCGCGCGTTCGACACCATCTGCAGCGCCACGCAGGACCGGCAGGACGCCGTCATCCAGCTCCTGGACGACCACGCCGTCGACCTGATGGTCGTGCTCGGCGGCTACAACAGCAGCAACACCTGCAACCTGGCGCGTATCTGCGCCGCGCGCGTGCCCACGTATCACGTGGCGGATCCGGACGGCTTGCTGTCGGCGACGACAATTCGTCACCGAGATGTCACGACTCGGCAGGAAATTGTCACAGACGGCTGGCTGCCGCCGGACGGACCATTGGTCGTAGGCATCACCTCTGGCGCTTCCACACCGGACAACCTCGTCGAGCGCGCCGTTCGGACGCTTGCCGGCTTCGCCAACCCCGCGTAAACACGACAGCGGCCGAGGTCGTAAGCCGGATATAGCCATGTCCAAGCCTGCACACCTTCTCACCTCCCTGGTCCTGGGTCTCGTCCTGCTCGGCCAGCCGGCCGCGTCGGCAGCGCAGGGCTTCAAGTGGTGGCAGAGCGACCGCTTCCAGAACGACCTGACGCTGACATCCGAACAGGTTGACCGCCTCGAAGAAGTCTTCCAGGCGCTGCAGCCGACGTTGAAGACACAGAAAGACACGCTCGACAAGTACGAAGCCAAGCTCTCGCGCATCGTCACCGACCCGAAGTCGGACGAGGCGCTGGTGCTGCAGGCGGTCGAACGGGTCGAGGCGGCGCGCGGCGCGCTGAGCAAGTCGCGCACGCTGATGATGTTCCGCATGAACCGGATCCTGACGGCCGATCAGAACGTCAAGATGAAGGCCTTGCACGAGCAGTGGAACAAGGAACGGCGCAACCGGCCGCCGGTGCGCCACGATCACCAGGGACGGTAAGCGTCTGCACGATCGACGGAAAGGGTTATGAGAAGGACTGTTTCATTCTTCGCGGTTGCCGGACTGTGCGCGACCGCTTCGTTGGCCGCCGCGCAGGGAACCTCCGGCGGTGATGCGGCGCGTACCGATGCGCTGATCCGCCAGGCCATGGCCGGGTACGACGCGGCGGTGCGGACCCTCGATCAGTCGCCGCTCCCCGAGCCGCAGTCGCCCATCGGGCGGGCGTCCCCGGGCGGCGCGCGTGAGTTGACGCTCGAGCAGAGCGTCGAACTGGCGCTCGAGAAGAACCTCGACATCCAGGTGTCGCGGCTCGAGCCGGGATCGGTGGACCTGCAGATTGCCGGGTTCCAGAACACCTTCCGGCCGACGCTGAACAGCACGTTCGGCCAGCGCGAAACCAACAACCCGGTCACCTCGACGCTGACGGCCAGCGGTGCGGCCAGCCTCATCCAGGACACCACGACCTACAACTTCAGCGTCACGCAGCCCTTCAGCTGGGGCGGCGGCTCGCTCAACGTCGGCTGGACCAACTCGCGCGTCGGCACCTCCGACACGCGTGCCAATTTCAACCCGCTCTACAACTCGTTCCTCAACGCCACCTACGTGCAGCCGCTCATCCGCGGCTTCCGCATCGACAACACGCGGCAGCAGTTGCAGGTGGCGCTGATCACGCGCGACATCTCGGAACTGAGCGTGCGCGCCACGGTCACGCAGACGGTCGCGAATGTGCGCAACGCCTATTGGGATCTGGTGTTCGCGCGCAGTGCCGTGGACGTCGCGCGTCGCGCGCTGTCGCTGGCCGACCGCCTGGTCGAAGACAACCAGGCCCGCGTCGAAGTCGGCACGCTGGCGCCGCTCGACATCGTGCAGGCGCAGGCCGAAGCGGCGACGCGCCGCCAGACGCTGGCCCTGGCCGAAGCCACGGCGTCCACCGCCGAACTCACGCTCAAGCGCTTCCTCGTCAACGGCACGGAAGACCCGTTGTGGAATCAGGAGATCGTCACCGCCGACGTGCCGTCGCTCGAACCGGCGCCGACGGATGTCGAAGGCGCGATTCGCCGCGCCATGGCCGAACGCACGGACCTCGAGACGTCGCGTCGCAACCTCGACACCAACGACATCAACCTGCGGTTCTTCAGGAACCAGTCGCTGCCATCGCTGGACCTCACGGCCA
>JADZCY010000036.1 GCA_020851325.1 Acidobacteriota bacterium
CCGTCGGCGAGCTGATGGCCGGCGGATAACAGATGGCTCCACCCTGCAGCAGGCATCCCGGCACGATGGCCGTCCAGTCCGTAAACGGCGGACTCCACGGCAGCCGCTTTCCAGTGGCCATCGACAACGCGACGATGCCATTGACCGGTTGTCCGCTGACGCTGGCGGCCGGAGTGCCGCTTACGGTCAGGTACACATAACCGTCGGCTGCCGCCTCCATACCGCCGATGGACGTGCTGCCGATGCGATCATCGCCGGCCATGAAGGTCCCGAATGGCACATCGGGATTCCATGTCGTCGCTGCCCCCGTCGCCGGGTCGAGCGCGGCGACTCCCCGCCGCCAGGCGCCGCCGATGCGACGAAACCGTCCGGCCACCCACACGCGACCCTCGGCGACGCGCAGCCAATAGGCGGTCGCGTCCGCCGCCGGGTTCCAGGAACTCAGTGCGCCGGTGTCGAGGTTCACCGCGGCCAGCCCATCGCGGCGCGTTCCGTTGACCGACGAAAAGGTACCGGCGAGATACAGCTGATTGCCGGCCACGTCCATCGCCTGGACGAACGTCGTCGCGCTGAAGGCCGTCGGCAGATCATGACGCGACCAGTCATCGATCGAAACGGTGGTGACCAGCGGCACACCATCGCCGCGGCTCTGGACAACGGCGACACGGTCGCCGGCAACCCGCGCCAGCAGCGAACTCCCCATGTCGAGTTCGAGTAAACCGAGGAGCGCGCCGCTGACGGCGTCGATCTTCGCCAGCGTCCGGGCGCCGTAGCTGGCGATGATGTGTGTACCGTCGGTGATGAGCTTGAGGTCGTACGATGGGCCCCCTCCGGGCAGACTGGCGGCGGTCCATGGTTCGATGGCGCCGGTGTCCAGATCGATCGACGCGATGGGACCGCGTTCGACGCCGCCGATGCCGTTGAAGTCGCCGCCGATGACGACCCCGTCAGTGGCCGCCGCCACCGCCTGGATGGAACCGTAGGGCCGCGGATCCCACGGATCGAGCGCCGCGGTGTCGACGTGGTAGGCGGCGACGTGGCGCCAGTCGTACAGGACAGCGCCGCTGCTGAACGTCGTGACAATCGCCGGTCCCACACGCGTCAAACCTGTCGAGTGCGGTGGCGCGCCACTCGGATGCCACGAGACAGCCTGGCCGCTCGACGCCTCGATCGCGGTGAGGTTCTCGCGTCCGTCCGTGGTGCGGAAGTAACCAGCCAGATACAGGCGCGAGCCATCGAGCAGCAACTGCGAGACGCTGGTGTAGTCGCCGTAGGTGCCGTAGATCGGCACAAAGCGCAGTGACGTCTCCCATGGTACGTCGCCGCCTGTGCGGGGATCGACGGCAAAGACCGGCCGCGTCGCGCCGTATGTCCCGACGTAGACGCGGTCGGACGTGGCTGCCAGCGCGTTCACCGCGAGGCCGCGATCGAAGAGCATGCGTCCGGTGCCAGCGTCGAAACCCCAGAGATGCCCGGCGCCGGACGCGTCGTTGCCGGCCACGTAGATGCCGTTGGACGACACGGCCAGCCGGCGGATGGTCACGTTGGCCGAACTGGCGAAACCGGCGCCAAACGTCGTCAACCGGCCCGTCGTGGCTTCGAGCGCCGCAACGCCCGGGCGAGGTGCGCCGTTGATCGTGCTGAACGACCCACCGAGGTAGATACGGCCGTGCGCGACGACGATGATGTAAATCGTGCCGTCCGCGGTGAGGTGATAGGAGGGATCGATCGTACGGTCCGGCCGCACACGAGCGAAGCGAGTGATCGGCTGCCCACCCGCCGAGGTGAAGTCACCACCGACGAGATAACCGCCCAGGTTGTCGGGCACGATCGCACGCACGTTACCCGTGAACACCGGGAACGCGCCCGGCATGGGTGCGCCGTCGGTCGTATTGACCACGACTGCGCCGCCCGTCGGCTCGCTCAGGCGGGTGAAGAGACCGGCGACGAACAAGCGGTTGCCGATCTGCACGGCAGAACGGATGTATCCGTTCACGGCCGGCAATTGACGCGGCTGTTCGGCGTATTGCGCAGTAGTGGTCGTTGCGAACGAGAAGAGCAGGGCCGCGAACGCGGCGACACGAAAGGCGCGCATGAGGATGCCTCCAGTCCAGGAGCCGGGCAATCAGCCGAGGGAGACGGCGATCACCCGATCGACAAATGAATGGACGAGATCAGCATCCACCCGCGACGAAGCGCGGTCAAGGTCTTGATTGTCTCGTGATGTACGCGCAATAAGTGCGCAGCACCGTCGCAGATTGTGTGCTCGCTCACGAATCGTGACCTGACCCCACGATCAGATCAGCGCGTGCCTTCGAACACCGCCAGCGTCGTCTTGCGGAGCGCCGGCGTCAGGTGCGCGTACTTCGGCGCTGGATCGCCATCACGCAGCACCTTGCGGATGCGCGTCAGCACCGCTTCGCGCGCCGCATCGGGGAGCGCGCGGAACGCCGGGGTGTCGACCATGTAACTCACCGGATACTCCATCAGCCGTCCGTCGAGGCGCAGCGTGCGCAGCGATCGGCCGTCGGCGTCCTTCTTCCCTCGCGCCGCAAATGCTTCGGCAAAACCGGAGCTGCCCACCACCTTGCCCGGCAGCGGTTCTTCGTCGACGAACAGCAGGTAGTCGGCCAGTTCCCGCACGGCTTCGTCGACGGACGCCGGCGTGCCTGCACGGGCCTCCCAGTTGAGCCGCGTGATCAGATTGCCGGCGTGAATCTGATGGTCGAAAACCAGCAGCGCGACGACGTCGCTGGTGTCGGTGAGATACCCCTTCAGGTCGAACTCGCCGCGCACCGTCGCCAGCTTCCTTGCCGGTCCGTGGCGCGGCGTCGGCTGGATCATCGGCTGGTTGCCCATGTGGCGCGCCGGCACCTGCGCGCCAGTGACGTACCACCCGCCCCACCGCTGATCGATCGGCAGGCGATGATCCACGAAGCCGCCATTGGCGTAGTCGCGATCGCTCTTGCGCGGAAAGACCGTCTGCAGCACAAGACCGGGAATGCCGAGCGTATCCCACGACAGATGACACTCGAGACAGCCGTCGTTGCGCGTGAAGCGCGGACGCTCCGTCGCCGTCATGGGCAGCGTGAAGAACAGCGCCCCTTGCGTCGGATCCTGCACGGCGAACTCGAGGATGTCGCCGCCGCGCACCCAGGCGACGGTGGTGGTGTCGTTGAAATAGACCGCACGCGGATTGTCGATGTCGATCTGCCGGGCCTGCGCGCTCGTCTGCGCGAACGCCAGCATCTGCGACGACACCGGAATGTCGAGCGCCTGCAGCACCGACCGCAGGTATGCGCTGCCGTCATCCTGGAAGGTCAGCGAGGCGCGGCCGGCTTCGAGCGCGGCGTTCAGCTTCGACACCTCGTCGTTGACGGGGCCGGTCGAGTAACGGATCGCCTCGTGATCGCGCGAGCCGTTGTAGACGCCGGGGCGCTGCGCCACCGCGGCGCCCAGACTGGCGGCGAAGAGCCCCGACACCGCCGCGAACGTCAATCCCGTGCGCATGATCTGTAATGTAGCAAGGCGGCGCGCCGGAGTGTCACGGCATGTCTGGGAAAGGTGCTGAAGGGTGCTGATGGGTGCTGACAGGTGCTGAGGGGTGCTGACAGGTGCTGAGGGGTGCTGAGGGGTGCGAAAGGTGCGAAAGGTGCGAGAAGACGAGAGGTGCGAAGGCGTTTCCGCCTCCCGCCTCCCGCCTCCCGCTAGCCCTGAGCGAAGTCGAAGGGCCTCCCGCCTCCCGCGAGCCCTGAGCGAAGTCGAAGGGCTAGTACCGGTAATGGGCCGACTTGAACGGACCCTCGACCGGCACGCCGATGTAGTCGGCCTGCTCCGTGGTCAGCGTGGTGAGCTTGACGCCGAGCTTGCCGAGGTGCAGGCGCGCCACCATTTCATCCAGCTTCTTCGGCAGGATGTAGACGCGCTTGGCGTCGTAGTTGGTGCCCGACAGCGTTTCCTTGCCCGTGGCGCTGAAGTGCAGATCGAGCTGCGCCAGCACCTGGTTGGTGAACGACGACGACATCACGAAGCTCGGATGACCGGTGGCGCAGCCGAGGTTCAGCAGGCGGCCCTCCGCCAGCACCAGGATGCTGCGCTCGGCGCGATTGCCCTCGGCCGGGAACACCCACTCGTCGTACTGCGGCTTGACGTTCACGCGCGTCGCGCCGCTTTTCGCCAGACCGGCCATGTCGATCTCGTTGTCGAAGTGACCGATGTTGCCGATGATCGCCTTGTCCTTCATCCGCCGCATGTGATCCACCGTCAGCACGTTCTTGTTGCCGGTGGCGGTGATGAAGATGTCGGCGGTGCTCACCACGTCATCGATCGTCGTCACCTGGTAGCCTTCCATCGCCGCCTGCAGCGCGCAGATCGGATCGATCTCGGTGACGATGACGCGGCAGCCCTGGCCCTTCAGCGCCTGCGCGCAGCCCTTGCCGACGTCGCCGTAGCCGAACACCACGGCCACCTTCGCCGAGAGCATCACGTCGCTGGCGCGGTTGAGGCCATCGACGAGCGAGTGGCGGCAGCCATACAGGTTGTCGAACTTGCTCTTCGTCGCCGAGTCGTTGACGTTGATGGCCGGGAACAGCAGCGAGTTCGCCGCGGTCATCTCGTACAGGCGGTGCACACCGGTGGTGGTCTCTTCGCTGACGCCCTTGATGCCGTCGGCGATCGTCGTCCACGTGCCGGGACGCGCCTTGAGTTCCGCACGCAGCGTGTCGAGAATCACGCCCCACTCTTCAGGATCGCTCTCCGGCTTAAATGCCGGAATCACGCCCGAGTGCTCGTACTCCTTCGCCTTGTGCACGAACAGCGTCGCATCGCCGCCATCGTCGACGATGAGCGACGGGCCGCTGGTGTCGGGCCAGCGCAGCGCTTCCACCGTGCACCACCAGTATTCCGGCAGCGTCTCGCCCTTCCACGCAAACACCGGCGTGCCCTTCGGGTTCTCCACGGTGCCGCCGGATTCCGGACGACCCACCACCACCGCGGCGGCGGCGTGATCCTGCGTCGAGAAGATGTTGCAGCTCACCCAGCGCACATCGGCGCCGAGGTCGACGAGCGTTTCGATCAACACGGCGGTCTGCACGGTCATGTGCAGCGAGCCCATGATCTTCGCGCCGGCCAGCGGCTTCTTGCCGGCGTACTGCTGGCGCACGGCCATAAGGCCCGGCATCTCGTGCTCGGCCAGACGGATTTCGTTGCGGCCGAATTCGGCCAGCGACAGGTCCTTCACCTTGAACGGTTCACGACCCGCTTCGCGGGCCAGATCGAATGCGTGCGACGACTTCACTGACGTGGACATTGGAACTCCTCTAGGTCTTAGGTCTTAGGTCTTAGGACGCGGCTTGAACAACTTGAACGGCTTGGACGGCTTGAACGGCTTGGACGGCTTGAACGGTTTGAACGGCTTGCGGCATCGCTCTAAGGGTTTGAGGTTTGGAACTCGTGGGCACGGGTCTTGTCCTAAGACCTAAGACTTAGGACCTAGGACCTTCTTCCCGTTGCGACAAAGACGCCCGGGCCCTGGGCCTGGGTGTCGGGTGGCAGCGCGGCGTGGCGTATGTGCGTGAAGCCGGCGCCGGACAGATAGCGGCGCATGGCGTCTTCCGAGAAACCGAGCCACACGTGGCCCATCTGCTGCTGATACTCGGCGCGGTCGTGCGGCAGCATGTCCATCACCACGACCTTGCCGCCGGGTCTCAACACGCGCGCCGCTTCGACGAGCACACGCGCGGGATCGGGCTGATGATGCAGCACGAGGGAGATCACCGCCGCATCGAGCACCCCATCGTCGATCGGCAGCGCTTCGAGCGCGCCTTCGCGCAGCTCGACATTCAGTCTGGACGCCAGGCGCTGACGCGCGGCGCGCAGCATGTCCGCGGATCCATCCACGGCGACGACGCGCGCGACGTGCGGGGCGAGCGCGTCAGACATCTGCCCGGTGCCGCAGCCGAGATCGCCGACGATGAGCGTGTCGTCGAGGAGCGAAAGCAGGGCGGTGAGGTGCAGGCGATCGCCGAAGAGTTCCACGCGCAGGCGATCCCACTGGCCCGACGCCGACGAGAAGAACTCGCGCGACTTCTCGCGGCGACGCGTCAGCACGCCCTGCAGACGCCGATCGTCCTCGTCCACGCCCGGCGACACCGCCATCTGCTCGCGGATCACGGGCCACAGTTGCCGTGCTCCCGAGTCGAGCGTCTGGACGTCCATGCCGTAGTAGCGGCTGGTGCCGTCACGGCGCGAGGTGAGCCAGCCGCCATCGGCGAGCGTCTTGAGGTGCCGGCTCACCGTGGACTGCGGGAGCTGCAGAACTGCGCAGAGCTCGGAAACCGTGAGTTCGTGCCGCTCCACCGCGAGCAGCAGGCGGACGCGGATCGGGTCGCCAAGGGCGGCCATCTGGTCGAGAATCGCGGTGGCGACTTGATTCATCCGTCTATCCGGATGGAATGGTAGTCACAGCAGTTCTGCCTGTCAAGACCGTTTTCCAACCTTTCACTGTGCGCGATCCATCTATATTCCTGGCGCACATATATGGACCGCCTCCGTGTCGACGCCTTCCTGCCACTCACCCCGGTGGCCTTCGAGATCCTCCTCGCCCTGGCCGATGGCGAACAGCACGGCTACCGCATCATGCAGGACGTCAACGCGCGCAGCAGCGGCGCGGTGACGCTCCACGCCGGCACGCTCTATCGCGCCCTCGCCCGCCTGCTCGAACAGGAGCTGATCGAGGAACTGGCCGAGCGCCCGTCCGAAGATGACGAGCGGCGACGCTACTACCGGCTCACCGAACGCGGCGTGCTGGTCGCCCGCGCGGAACTGGAGCGGCTGTCGAAGCAGGTGGAAAACGCCCGCTCGCGCCGGCTGCTCCGGAGCACGTCGTGACGTTTCGCGATCGCGCGTCGGGTTGGCTGTTCGAACTCGCGCTGCTCGCCTACCCGCGCGCGTTCCGCCGCCGCTTCGGCGCCGAGATGCGCGCCGACTTCTGGCGGTCGCGACTCACGAATCGTGACCTGACCCCCGATTTGTTGACATTTCTGCTGACCGGGATCGCGGAACGTTCATCGGCGGTGCGCCGCTGGTTTGCGCGGCCTGCGCCTCGACCCAATCTCTACGAACCGACGGGGAGGCACGCGATGTTCTGGGAGACGCTCCGCACCGACATGCGCCACGCGCTACGACTGGCCGGGCGCACGCCGCTCTTCACGACGCTCACTGTCCTCGCCCTGGCCCTCGGCATCGGCGCCACCAGCGCCATCTTCGCGGTCGTCAACGGCGTGCTGCTCCGGTCGCTGCCCTATCGCGATCCCGGCACGCTGGTGAACGTCTGGAGCCACGTCACGCAGGAAGGCCGGCCGCGGAATCCGCTCTCCCCCGCCAACTTCGTCGACTTCCGCCGCCTGAACACGACGCTCGATGGGCTCGAAGGCTACTTCTCGTTCGTGACGCCGCTCGAGTTGTCGACGGAGGCTGGATCGGAGGTCACCTTTTCGGTGCAGGTCACGTCGGGACTGTTCCAGCTGCTGGGGCGTCCCGCGCTGATCGGCCGCACATTCAGCAACGACGATCAGCGGCGCGAGGTGCTGCTCAGCCACGGCTACTGGCAGCGCCGCTTCGGCGGCGATCCCGCCATCGTCGGCAAGACGCTGGAGCTGTCGGGGTTCGCCATGGAGGTCGTCGGAGTGATGCCGCCCGACATGGTGTTCCCGTACGGCGGCATGCTCGGCGCCAGCGGGTTCACGCGTGTGACGCGCGTGGACGTGTGGGTGCCGATCGCGTTCTCGGGCCCGGCCGCGCGCGTCAACCGGATGCTCACCGACTCCGGCGATCTCGTGCGCAACGTGCACTGGTGGGGCGCCGTCGGTCGTTTGAAACCCGGCGTGACGATGGCCGCGGCCCAGGCTGACCTCGAGACGATTTCGGCGCAGCTGGCGCAGAGCTATCCGGACAGCAACAAGGGCTGGAGCGCCACGGTGGTGCCGACACTGGACCAGACCGTCGGCACGATCCGGCCGGCGCTGTTGCTCTTGATGGCCGGCATCGGGTGCGTGCTGCTGATGGCGGCGGTGAACGTCGCCAATCTGTTACTCGCGCGCGCGATGGCACGCGAACGGGAACTCGCCACGCGTGCGGCGCTTGGCGCGCCTCGCCGGCGCATCATGCGGCAACTGCTCACCGAAAGCGTGCTGCTGTCGGCTGCCGGCGGACTCGCCGGACTCGCTGTGATGTGGGCGGTGATTCGCGCGCTGCTCGCTGTGGCGCCCGCGCACCTGCCGCGCGTCGACGAGGTAACGGTGGACTGGCGTGTGCTGGCCGTCACTGCACTGGTGACGCTCGTTACCGGTGTGCTCGTCGGCCTGGCGCCGGCGCTGAGTTCGTCGCACATCAATCCCCAGGCGGCGCTGCAGGACAACAGCCGCGGCGCCGTCGGCAGCGGCACGCGCCGGCGTGTTCGCTCGGCGCTCGTCGTCGCGGAAGTGGCGCTGGCCGTGGCGCTCACCACCGGCGCGGGATTGCTGCTCCGCAGCTTCGTCGCGCTCGTCAGCGTCAATCCGGGATTCGAGACGTCGCATCTGCTGACGTGGCAGATGAACCTGCCGGATCGACTCCAGTCGCCCGATGAACGCCTCGCGTTCTATCGCGACTTCTTCGCGCGGATGGAAGCGCTGCCCGGCGTCAGCGCCGCTGGCGGCACGACGCGCATTCCGCTGGGAAGCACGAGCGTGTCAACGTCGGTGCGGATCGACGGACGTCCCGTGGATCCAGCCGACCTGCCAGAGGTGCAGTTCAGGCGCGCCATGCACAACTACTTCCCGGCGATGAGCATCCCGGTGATTCGCGGCCGCGCGTTCACCGCCGAGGATGGTCCGACCGCGCCGCCGGTGGCTGTGATCAACGAAACGATGGCACGACGCCTGTTCCCGGAAGAGGACGCGATCGGACAACGCATCGGTATCGGCCCGAACGCCGCCGGGCCGTGGACCACGATCGTCGGCATCATCGGGGACGTCCGACACGGCGGACTCGAAGAGACGCCGCAGCCCGAGATGTACATCAACTACCTGCAGGGGCCGCCGGTGTCGCCGTTCATCGTGCTGCGAACGACAGGCGATCCGGCAACGCTGGCCGAAACGGTTCGCGCCGAGGCCCGCGCCATCGACAAGGACCTGCCCGTATACGACCTCAAGCCCATGACGACGATTCGCGCCGAATCGGTAGCCGAGCGACGCTTCGTGCTGCTGATCGTTTCGGCCTTCGGCGTACTGGCACTCGCGCTCGCCGCCATTGGCGTCTACGGCGTGATGTCGCTGATCGTGTCGGAACGCACGCGCGAGGTCGCCGTGCGCATGGCGCTCGGCGCCGAACCCGCGCGCATGGTCGGCCTCATCGTCGGCCAGGCGGCGATGATGGCGGCCGCCGGCGTCGTCGTCGGCCTGGCCGTGATCGTCCCGCTGGCGCCGCTCATGCGCAGCCAGTTGTTCGGTGTGGAGGCGTCGGATCCGCTGACGCTCGTCGCGGTGCCCGCGACGCTGCTGATCGTCGCCGCGCTCGCCGCGCTGGTCCCCGCCCGGCGAGCGGCCACGGCCGATCCGCTGGTGGCGTTACGAGCGGAATGAATGCGAGGACTGTAGGGCTGGAGGACTGGAGGACTGGAGGGCTGGCGGCGCGCCGCAGCGTCACTGCCGCGTCGGCACGAGACCGCGCGCGACGCCGCCGGCGATCAGGTAACGAGCGCGTCGCGCATTCAGCAGGCGACACACCCGAACGGCGCGGTTATCGGTTCCAGGGGTTGGACTGCGCACGACGCCACCGTTCGTATTCGTCGAACGAATCGAAACTCCGGACAAAGGGCCGCGGTCGCGGGTAGGGCGTCAACTGTTCGAACTCGCGATACAGTCGCTCCGCTTCGGCCAGCCTGGCGGCAGCCGACCGAGGTGCTGCCACGGCGGAGTGCCCGGCCGCGCCTGCACCGCGGCGTCGGGGCGGCGAGCGTCGCTTCGGTGAAGTTCGGCGCGGCATAGGGCCATTATATGGTCGCGCGCGGATCGCCTTGGGGCATCACGGGTAAGGCAGACGCCGCGCTCAGCTCAGTTCCGCTTCCAGGCGCGTCACCAGGCCATCGAGCTGATCGACGACGGCGCGAACGGTGCTGGACTCGCCGAGATCGACACCGGCGCGGCGCAGCAGCGTCATCGGATGATCGCTGCCGCCGGCGCGCAGCATGTCGAGGTAGCGCGTGACAGCGGCGTCGCGCACCGTCGCGTCGGTGTGACGGATGTCGGTCATCAGCCGAGCCGTCGACGCGAAGCACGTCGCGTACTGATAGACGTAGTACGGCGACTGGAACATGTGCGGGATGCGCGCCCACGTCGTCTTCGCGCGCGCGTCGGCGGAGAGGACGTCGCCCCAGTATTCGTCGAGCAGCCTTGCGTAGAGCGCGCTCAGCGAATCCGCGGTGACCGGCTGATCGGTTTCCACCAGGCGGTGCGCTTCGAGTTCGAAATCAGCGAACAGCACCTGGTTGTAGAACGTCCCGACGATGCCGTCGATGGCGTGCTGCAGAAGGACGATACGCTCGGCCGGCGAGGCGGCGCGCTCGAGCATGTAGTCCAGCAGCAGCGCCTCGGCCAGCGTCGACGGCACTTCGGCAACGAAGATCGTGTAGCCGGAGTAGACGAACGGCTGCGTCTCGTGCGCCAGCAGCGTGTGCATCGAGTGCCCGAGTTCGTGCGCGAGTGTGAACACGGCATCGAGCGTGTCGTTGTAGTTCATCAGCATGTACGGGTGCGCCCCGTACACCGGTGCTGAATACGCGCCGCTGCGCTTGCCCTGGTTCTCGTAGACGTCGATCCAGCGGCCAGCGAACGCGTCGCGCAGCCGCCCCTGATACACCGGCCCCAGCGGCGCCATCGCCTCGACGATCCACGCCTGCACATCGTCGTAGCGGTACTTGACGTCGTGATCGTTGAGCGGCACGAACGCGTCGTAGACGTAGTAGTCGGCCAGACCAAGCTTGCGCTTGCGCAGCGCGTGATAGCGGCGGAACGGCGCCACGCCGGCCTTCGCTTCGCGAATCAGGTTCTCGACGACGCTGGTCGGGATGTCGTTGCCGTAGAGCGCGGCGTCGAGCGTGGTGGCGTAGCCGCGAGCACGCGCGTCGAACCACTCGCGCTGCATCACGCCGTTGTAGAGCGTCGCGTAGGTATTGAGGTTGGCGCCGTAAGTGTCGTACAGCGCTTCATACGCGGCGCGGCGGTCCGACTGCGCGCGGCAGGTGGCCAGCAGCCGGCGATACTGTCCGTAACTCACCTGCACCGACTCGCCGGTGGACAGCGTGATGGTCGGAAACCGCGCGTCGGCGGTGGACAGCGCCGAGTAGGCATCGGCCGGCGTCGAGACGACGCGGCCCGCCAGCGACATCAGGCGTTCACCGGCGGCATCGAGCACGTGCGCCTGCTGGCGAAACAGATCCTCGATGGCGAAGCGATACAGCGCCAGGTCCGGCGAGGCGTCCATCCACTCGCGCACGGTGTCGAGCGGGATGCGCAGCAGTTCCGGGTTGAACCACGACGTCGCCTGTCGCCACCGCGCGATCAGGATCTGGACGCGCTGCCGGCGGGCGTTGACCTCGTTGTCACGCTGATCCTGATCGTATTGAAGCGCGGCGTAATACCAGACGCGATACGCCAGTTGCCCGAGGGCATCGGCGTCGCGATACGCGGCCAGCAACTGCGGCTCGCCCTGCGCCAATGTGCCCTCGTGCGCGCGGTAGGCGTCGACGGCGGTTTCAAGGGCGGCGAACCCGCCTTCCCACGCTTCCCACGACGGATAGATCGACGTCAGTTCCCACGTGTACTTCGGATCGATCTCCGAGCGGGCGGGGACAACGGCGGCTGGTGAGGGCGCGGTCGGCGAAGACATCCGGTGATGATACCGCCAATTACCTCATGCGTAGACGAGCGGAACGAGGGCTTCCGGGCGCGCCTCGATGTGCGTCACCTGCCGCGTCCGCGTCATCGCGGCCGCAAGCGGCAAGGGGATCGGCACGTCGCGTCCGATTGCGTCCGACACCACGTCGCCAAACTTGGCGGGATGCGCCGTGGCCAGCGCCAGCACGCGCTCATCGGGATGCTGCTCCAGGCGCCGCAACGCCCCCAGCCAGGCAATGGCGGAGTGCGGGTCGGCAACGTATCCGTGTTCGTCGTGCAGCCGCCGCATCGCCCGCCGCACATCGTCATCGGTGTGCACGCTGCTCGTGATCGCGTCGCGCACCGCCTGCACCTGGTCCGCGAACATCCAGCGGATGCGCTCGAGATTGCTCGGGTGGCCGACGTCCATGGCGTTGGCAAGCGTCTGCACCGACGGGCGCGGTTCGAAGCGGCCGCTGGCGAGATAGCGCGGCACCGTGTCGTTGATGTTCGTCGCGGCGTGGAAGCCGGCGATCTGCGCGCCCATGCGCGCTGCCATCAGACCCGCCGCGAGGTTGCCGAAGTTACCACTCGGCACCGATACCGCGAGTGGCGGTCCCTCACCCGCGGTCAGCGCCGCGTGCGCGTAATAGATCATCTGCGGCAGCAGGCGGCCGAGGCTGATCGAGTTCGCGGAGGTGAGGTTCGCGTCCGCGCGCAGGTCCGCGCGCGCAAACGCTTCCTTCGCCAGACGCTGGCAATCGTCGAACGTGCCCTGCACGGCTATCGCGGAGACGTTTCCGCCGAGGGTGGTGAACTGCGCTTCCTGCACCGCACTCACCTGCCCGTGCGGATACAGCACCACCACGCGCGTGCGCGGCACGCCGTGAAACGCCTGCGCCACCGCGCCACCGGTGTCGCCCGATGTGGCAACGAGCACCGTCAGCGGCGGCGCGTCCGCATCGTGCACGGCCGACATCATGCGCGCCAGCACTCGGGCGCCCACGTCCTTGAACGCGAACGTCGGCCCGTGAAACAGCTCGACCATCGAGATGCGATCGCCGAGCGGCACGAGCGGGATCGGAAAGTCGAGCGCGTCGGCCAGCAGGGCGTGCAGCGTCGCTCGCGGCAGTTCGTCGCCGATCAACGGCGCGATCAGCGTCGTCCCGATGTCGGCGAGGCTGTGTCCGCGAAGATCCCGCCACGTGGCGTCCGGCAGACGTGGAATCGCCTGTGGCACATACAGTCCACCATCCGGCGCGAGTCCGGCCAGCAGCGCCTCGCGGAACCCGACCGCTGGCGCCTGTCCGCGCGTGCTGATGAACCTCGTCACAGCGTCACCACCCGCGCCCCGGCGCGGCCGACGAGCGACACGTGCAGATCGGCGCCGACATCACTGTGCGCGTCGAACACGCGCTGCATCGCCGCACCCGCTGCACGCGCTTCGTCGATCGACGACGCGAGCGCGAAGATCGACGGTCCAGAGCCCGACAGCGAACAGCCAAGCGCGCCGGCATCGAGCGCCGCCTGTTTCACGGCGTAGAAGCCGGGCACGAGTCCGGCACGTTTCGGCTCGGCCACCACATCCACCATCGAGCGCGACAGCAGCGCGCGGTCGGAGGTGAAGAGCGCCGCCACCAGCGCGCCCAGATTGCCCCACTGCCGCACCGCATCAGCCAGGGGCACCGTATCTCCCAGCAGCGCCCGCGCGGTGCCGGTGTGCACCGACAAACGCGGGTGCAGCAGCGCGCAGGCGAGGCCGTCGGGCACCGGCAGCCGCACCACATCCGCCGGCTGCACGCTGCGTGCGAGCACGAACCCGCCGAGCAGCGCCGGCGCCACGTTGTCGGGATGCGCCGCACCGCAACCGGCCACTTCGCCCGCCATCGCGCACTCCAGCAACACGTCGGTGCCGACGGGGCGCTCCAGCAGTTCGTTGACGGCCACAACCGCCGCCACGGCGCTGGCGCCGCTCGATCCAATCCCGCTCTCGAGCGGGAGCCCCTTGTGCACCGTCAGCGCCACTCCGCGCGTCGTCTGCAGTCGCGCCAGCAGCTCCGCCACGGCAGCGCCGGCCGTGTTCTTCGTCACATCACGCGACAGCCGTCCACCGTCGCCTTCGATGGCGGTGATGGTGACGCCCGGCCCCTCGGCCGGCGCGGCAATGACGATGTCGCCGGGTTCGTCGAGGGCAAAGCCGAGGACATCGAAACCGCAGGCGACGTTGGAGACAGTGGCTGGAGCGAAGGCGGCGATCATGGAAGCAGGTAGCAGATAGCAGGTAGCCGGAGAGCTGCCTGCGGGGTTCGTTACACGGGCGATACAGGGATGGGCTGGCCCTGGGCGTCGATGGCGACGAGGACGACTTCCGCCTCGGTCACCTTCACGCGTTCGCCGCGGTGGCCTTCGCTCCAGCGTTCCACTTCCACCTCGACGCCGACGGTGATCGACGTGCGGCCGATGCGGCGCGTCTCGGTGTAGAAGTTCACGAGGTCGCCGACGAACACCGGCGCGTGGAACTCCACCTCGCGCATGGCGGCCGTCACGTAGCGGTGCGGCGCCACCTTGCGCGCCTCGACGGCGGACGCGAGGTCGATGTGCGACAGGATGACGCCACCGAAGATGGTGCCCAGCGCGTTGGTGTCCTTCGGCAGCAACAGTACCTTGATCGCGGGAATGCGTTCAGCCATCCGGCTAGATTACTCGACTCCGCTCTCGTGCCTCCCGCCTCGCCGAGTCGTTCAACGGCACTGAGGGCCGTCACTCCCGGGAGAGTCGGTGTCGCGAGGGCACGCCGTCCCGAAAGGAACGTTCAACGGAACTGAGGGGCGAACACTCCCGAGCCAGTTCCGTCCCGATCGTGTGTCGGTCCCGCTCCCGCAACCGTCCCGGCGCGCGG
This sequence comes from Acidobacteriota bacterium, assembly GCA_020851325.1. GTDB lineage: Bacteria > Acidobacteriota > Vicinamibacteria > Vicinamibacterales > UBA2999 > VFZN01. The sequence continues at coordinate 14,812 of JADZCY010000036.1, forward strand.
AGAAGCGTCGCCTCCCGCCTGCCGCTTGCCCTGAGCGAAGTCGAAGGGCCTCCCGTTTCCCGATTCCTGTCGCTCGATTCCTGCTATTCTGTTTTCCCGAAGACGATGAGCACGCTCGCAGGCGGACGCCTGAAACCCGGCACCTCTCCTGGCACGGCTTCCTGGTCGGTTACCGAAGCGACGGAGCTCTACGATGTTCCGCGCTGGGGCCAGGGCTACTTCTCCATCAACGATCACGGACACCTGCTGGTCCATCCGACGAAGGAACCGGCGCGCGGCGTCGACCTCAAGCGGCTGATCGATCGGCTGCAGCTGCGCGGTCTCGCGGTGCCGATCCTGCTCCGCTTCACCGACGTCCTGAAGCATCGCCTCGGCGAGATTCACGGCGCGTTCCAGCAGGCGATCACGCAGCACCAGTATCAGGGGCGCTACCGCTGCGTCTTCCCGATCAAGGTCAACCAGCAGCGTCAGGTCGTCGAGGAAGTGCTGAAGTTCGGCGCCGAGTACGGCTTCGGCCTCGAGGCCGGCAGCAAGCCGGAACTGCTGGCCGTGGCGGCGCTGGCCACCAACGACACGCCGATCATCTGCAACGGCTTCAAGGACTTCGAGTTCATCGAAATGGCGATGCTGGCCCAGAAGATGGGCCGGCAGATCATCCCCGTCGTCGAGAAGTACACCGAGCTCGAGCTGATTCTCGAATACGCCGAGAAGGTGGGCGTGCGGCCGAACATCGGCATGCGCGTCAAGCTGGCGGCGCGCGGCTCGGGCCGCTGGCAGTCGTCGGGCGGCTATCGCTCGAAGTTCGGCCTGACGGTCACCGAGATCCTGCGCGGCCACGAAGAGCTGAAGAAGCGCGGCATGCAGGACTGCCTGAAGCTGCTGCACTTCCACCTCGGCAGCCAGATCACGCACATCCGCATCATCAAGAACGCCCTCATCGAAGCGGCCCGCGTCTATTGCGATCTGGTGAAGGATGGCGCCGGCCTGCAGTTCATGGACGTCGGCGGCGGGCTTGGCGTCGACTATGACGGCTCGCAGACCAACTTCGAGTCGTCGATGAACTACACGCTCCAGGAATACGCCAACGACGTCGTCTATCACCTGCAGCAGGTGTGCGACGAAGAGGGCGTGGCGCACCCGACGATCATCTCGGAGAGCGGCCGCGCCGTGTCGGCCTATCACAGCATGTTGATCTTCAACGTGCTGGGAACGAGCGGCTTCGGCGAGGAACAGATTCCGGCGACGGCGCGCGAGGACTTCGAGCAGCCGCTGGTGGATCTCCTTGAAACCTACCAGTCGGTGACGCAGCGCAACGCCGTCGAGTCGTACCACGACGCGCAGCAGGCGCTCGACATGGCGATGAACCTGTTCAGCGGCGGCTACCTGCCGCTCGAGCAGCGTGCCATCGCCGAAAACGTCTACTGGGCGACGTGCGAGAAGATCAACAAGCTGTGCAAGGGCATGGACGATGTGCCGGAGGATCTGCAGGCGCTCGAGGAACTGCTCTCCGACACCTACTTCTGCAACTTCTCGCTGTTCCAGTCGATCCCCGACAGCTGGGCCATCAAGCAGCTCTTCCCGGTGATGCCGATTCACCGGTTGAACGAGGCGCCGGTGAACCACGCGGTAATCAGCGACATCACCTGCGACTCCGACGGCAAGATCGATCAGTTCATCGATCGACGTGACGTCAAGAAGACGCTGCTGCTGCACCCCTTCAACGGCGAGCCCTACTACCTCGGCGTGTTCCTCGTCGGTGCGTATCAGGAAATCCTCGGCGACCTCCACAATCTCTTCGGCGACACCCACGCCGTGCACGTCAGCCTCAGCGACAACGGCGCCGAGAGCCAGGACGGCGTCCGCCTCGAGCACATCATCAAGGGCGACAACGTCCGCGAAGTGCTCAAGTATGTCGAGTTCGATCCGGAAGTGCTGATGGGCAAGCTCCGCCGCGATGTCGAAGCGGCAGTGAACGCCAATCGCATGGAGGATCAGCAGGCAGGCCGGCTGCTGAAGTTCTACGAAGAGGCGCTGCAGGGCTACACCTACCTCGAGGATCCGAACGCGGATTAGAAAGGACCGCGGCTTCGCCGCGGTGAGAGCCTTTCCAGCCCTCCAGCCTTCCAGTCCCCCGGCCCTCCAGTCCGCGGCGCGCGTTAGCGCGCAGCGGAGCGGCGTTTGATTTCGAAGAACTTCCGCACCGCGCGATCGAAGCGCTCCTGCAGCGGCTTGCGTTCATCGTCGGCGAGCGGGCCGAGACGGTTCCACGCCGACTGCGCGCTCCGCACTTCCTGCTCCGACGCGCGCTGGCGCGCGTCCTCGGCCTGACGCGCCGATCCGGCGCCCATCGTGTTGGCGGCCAGCGCCTCGCGCCACTGCCGCGCCAGCAGTTCCGCCGGCGAAAGATTCTTCACCGGTTCGGCTGTCTCCGCCGGGATCAGCTTCTCGACCTTGGCGATCAGCTTCGTCATGCGCTCGCGTGTCGCCGCCGGATCGAGGTCCGTGCCGCTGAACGACTCGGGCCAGCGCGACACCAGCGCCAGCAGCGCCGCGTTGACGCGATCGGCCAGCGGCGTCAGCGTGTGCCGCGGCAGTTCCGGCCCCTGCACCCAGCGGGCGCGAGCCGCCTGCACGTGCGCGAACAGATCCGCCGGCGGCGCCGCGCCGTCCTCGGCCGGCACCAGCGCCTCGAGTTCGCCCACCGCCGCTTCGCGATCGGCCACCTTGCCCTGCAACGCCGCCGAGTCGCGGTTCTTGAAGCGCTCGAAGAACAGATCGCACGCGGCGCGGAAGCGCTGCCAGATCGCTTCGGACTTGCTGCGCTTCACCGGACCGATGTTCTTCCACTCGATCTGCATCTGCTTGATGCGAGCCGCGGCCTTCTCCCACTCGGAGGATTGCGCGAGCTGCTCGGCTTCGGCGACGAGCGCTTCCTTCTTCTGGAGGTTCTCGGTCCAGTCGTGCTTGCGCTGCTTCAGATCGTCCTGCCGGCGTGTGAAGAAGCGATCGCATGCGGCGCGGAAGCGTTCCCAGATGGCGCGTTCGTTGCCGCGCGTCACGGCGCCGATGGTCTTCCACTCGGCCTGCAGCTGCTTGATCGATTCGGCGGTCTTCACCCAGTCGGATGAATCCTGCAGCGCCTCGGCGCGCTCGGCGAGCGTGGTCTTCTTCTTCAGGTTGTCGGCGCGTTCGACGCTCTGCTGCGCGAAGAAGTCCTTGCACTTCTCGTAGACCTGGTCCTGCGCCGCCTTGAAGCGGTTCCACAGCACGGTGGCCTGCGAGCGCGGCGCCGCCGCCACCGGCTTCCACCGCTCCTGCAACTGCTTCATCTCGGTGGCGGCCTTCTCGGGGTCGGTGTCGGCAATCGGAATGAGCGCTTCCATCCGCGCGCACAGTTCCTCCTGCACCTGGACGTTCGACCAGCGCTTCCATTCCTCGCCTTCGCGCATCTCCTGGATGCGCGGCGCGAGGCTGGTGCGCACGGCCTGCAGGCGCACCGTCACATCGTCGCGATCCTGCTTGGTCGGCAGCGGCCCCATCGTCCCGATGGCGAGCTTGACGTCCTTCATCAAGGCGTCCGCGCCCTTGAGCGTGAGGGTTTCCGCGGCGGCACGCGACTCGAGATCGGCGACGAGCCCCTGGAGGCGCTGGAGGTTGGCCTGCTGTTCGCCGACCTTGGCGTCGCGGAGAGACTGTTCACGTCCTTCGAACGACTGCGCCACCGCTTCGTAGCGGGCGGTGAGTTCGGGGTCGACGTCCAGTTCGCGGGCGATCGCCTGCCACTGGCGGCGCAGCGCGAGCCACTGGTTGCGCACCGCGGCGTAATCCTCGGTGCCGGTCAGCGCTTCCATCTCGGGGACGATCGTCGGCAGACGCTCGGCGAGTTCGCGCGCCTTCAGCCGCCGCTCGTGACGCTTCTCGGCGGCGCGGCAGGCTTCATTGAAGCGGTGCGACAGCTCGCCCGACCACGAGTCGGGCATCGGCGGCATGCCTTCCCACGTCGCGCGCGCTTCGGCCAGGCGATCGGTGATGCCGTCGCCGTTCAGCGTCTCGACGTGCGCGCACACCGCCGCGCGCTCCGCCTGTTCCTGCTCGCGTTCGAGGCGTACGCGCTCGGCCTCTTGCCGCGCGGTGTCTTCCGCGGCGATGCGGTCGCGCACGGCGGCCGACGCCGCTTCGAACGCCTGCTCGACGCCGGGCTCGACATCGGCGTCCGCCAGCAGTTCCACCCACGCCACGCGCGACGCGCCGTAGCCTTCGCGCACGGCGGCCATGTCGGCATCGCTGCCGAGGCTGGTCATGCGCGCCAGGATCTGCCGCGCCTGTTCCTGATCGGCGTCCTTGTAGGTGACGGCCGGCGTGGTCTCCACCGGCACCGGCGCTTCGAGCGGCTTGGCCAGCGCGCGCGCGCGCTTCTGCGCCGCCTTGGTGCGCGCCTTCTGCGCGATGGACTGCAGCATCTCGAGCGACGGCGACGGCAGTGCATCCAGCGCCGCCACGGCCGCATCCGCATGATCGCCACGCAAGACGACGCCTTCGAGTTCCTGCGCGTCGGTGAGCCGGCTCACGGCCAGCAGGCGCGCCGCTGACTCCGCGCCATGACGCGCCACGCTGCCGAGCAGCTTCGGATCGCGCAGCGCTTCCACGGCCCGACGCCGCAGCGCTTCGGGCCCGGCTGCCTTGGCCACCTGCGCGAGGTCGCGCTCGCGGCCGAGACTCACCAACGCGGCCACGGCCGGTTCGGCCTGCGTCGCGTCGTGCTTACCGGCTCGCTCGACGAGCTGGCCCAACGCGAGATCGCGAATGGATGGCTCGGCTTCGTTGCGCACGATGTCCGCCAGCACGGCGGGATCGCTGACGCGCCCCACCGCCGTCCGCCGCACGCGCACATCGCCATCGTCCTTGGCAAAGCTGGTCAGTGCGGCGGTATCGGAAGGGTCGAGTTCGTGCAGGGCTTCGAGGCGGACGGATGGATCGGCGTGAGTCGCTTTGGACTGGGGACGAAGCTTGTCGAGGATGCCCATGGTGTTTCAGACCACGCCGGCGCCGACCCTGGGGGGACGTCGGGGTGGCCTCTCCGGAAAAGAGGTCTCGGTTGCGGCCGGGCCGGACGGCGCTGGCGCAGGCGCCGGCCGGACGCGGGGTTTCAGGCCGCCGATTATCCCTCGCCCCGGGCCACGGATGCCACAGAAAGCCACAGGGCGCAGATGCCACGGATTCCACGCCACAGATGACACAGATGGCACAGATGAGAAACAGGCCGCAGATGCGCAGATGACACAGATGAAGGACAGGCCGCAGATGCGCAGAAAGAACGACAGCCGCAGGCGCCACGGATGCTACCGACGACAGGCAGCCGCAGACACGCAGTGTGCGAGAAGAAGACCGCAGACTACGCCAAGAAAGCCCTCAGGGTGGCACGCTCAGAGTTGCCTCCAGTCCCCCAGCCTTCCAGTCCACCAGACTTCTCATTGCCACAGAGACCACCGATGAAAGACAGGCCGCAGATGCGCAGACGCAAGACACTGCCAATCCTTCAATGCGATTCGCTCGATCAGTCAATCACCCATCAACAACAATCGCCCAATCCCCCGATCCGCCAATCTGTCAATGCCGTCCGCCCGTGGGCGCTTGCGCTCTTCCATCTATTCATCTACGTTTGCCGATATGCGTGAGGCCTCTTCCCTCTACCGGCTGCTGGGAGACGATGCGCGGCTGCGGCTGCTGCGCGTGTTGAGTCGCGATCACTTCAACGTCAAGGAGCTGACGGGCATCCTCGGCCTGGCACAGTCGGGTGTGTCGCGGCATCTCGGGCTGCTGAAGGACGCGGGGCTCGTCACCGAAGAACGCGAGGGCGCGTTCACCTACTACCGCCTCTCGCCGTCGCTCACCGAGGGGCAGGCGTTGTGGCCGCTGCTGCGGGCGCAATTCGACGATGCGGCGGGGACGGCGGCGCTGAAGGCCGATGACGCGCGGCTGCAGGAGGTGTTGCGGCTCCGGCGCGAGAACTTCGATCGGTATGCGTCGGCCGACACGCGCGACAGCCGGCAGCTCGTGCCGGGCCGCAGTTGGGCGGCGTGGTCGCGCGCACTCGGACTGCTGTTGCCGCCGCTGGACGTCGCCGACCTCGGCTGCGGCGAGGGCTATCTCGCGCTCGAGGCCGCGCAGTGGGCGCGCAAGGTGATTGCGGTGGATCGCTCGGCGGACGTGCTCGGCCGCGCTCGTGCGCTGGCGACGCGCCGGCAGGTGAAGAACGTCACGTGGAAACGCGGCGAGCTGGAGCGCGTGCCGATCGACGACAACAGCATCGACGTCGCGTTGCTGTCGCAGGCCCTGCACCACGCCGCCGATCCGGCAAAGGCGGTTGGCGAAGCGGTGCGCATCCTGCGCGATGACGGTCGCGTGCTCGTGCTCGACCTGCGGTCGCACGATGAGAGCTGGGTCCGCGACGCGCTCGGCGATCAGTGGCAGGGCTTTGCCGACGATCAGCTCCGCGCCCTGCTCACCGACGCCGGCCTCGTCGACGTCCGCGTCCGCGTCGGCGCCCGCATGCACCGCGATCCGTTCGTGGTGCTGGTGGCCGCGGGCTGCAAACCCCGCCGCAGAAAGCTGAAATGACCGCGAGCCCGCCAAGCCGCAAGCCCTCCAAGCCGAAGCCCTTCAAGCCCCAAGCCCTTCAAGCCCGCCAGTCCTCCAGCCCTACAGCCCTACAGCCCTACAGCCCTACAGCCGTCAGTGTCCTTTCACTGCATGCGGCACGTACGGCTCCTCGACCAGCCGTGAGTCGTCATCCGTCAACGTCAGCGATGCGCCGGCGACGAGCTGATCGAGTTGTTCCAGCTTCGACGCGCCGATGATCGGCGCGGTGATGCCGGGCTGCTTCAGCACCCACGCGAGTGCGATCTGGATGGGCAGCACGCCGCGCGCGCGCGCGACCTCGGCGACGCGGTCGGCGACGGTGTAGTCGGCGTCCGCGTAGTAGAGCGCCTGACCGTAGTCGTCGTGTTGCTCGCGCAGCGTTGCGTCGTTGCGGCCGCGCTGACGGTTGCCGGCGAGAAAGCCACGTGCCAGCGGACTCCACGGGATGAGGCCGATGCCCTCGGCGCGGCAGAGCGGCATCATCTCGCGCTCTTCCTCGCGGTAGATCAGGTTGTAGTGGTTTTGCATCGACACGAAGCGCGACCAGCCGTGGCGCTGCTGTGTGTAGATCATGCGCGCGAACTGCCACGCGTGCATGGATGACGCGCCGAGATAGCGCGCCTTGCCCGCCTTGACGACGTCGTGCAGGGCTTCGAGCGTTTCCTCGATCGGCGTGTCGGGATCGAAGCGGTGAATCTGATACAGGTCCACGTAGTCGGTGCCGAGCCGCCGGAGCGACCCGTCAATCGCCTCGAAGATGTGCTTGCGCGAGAGGCCGCGGCTGTTCGGGTGATCGGTGACCGGGAAGAACACCTTGGTCGCCAGCACGACCTCGTCGCGGCGTGCGAAGTCGCGGATGGCGCGGCCGAGTACTTCCTCGCTAACGCCGCGAGAATACATATCGGCGGTGTCGAAGAAGTTGATGCCGTGCTCGAGAGCCCGCTTGATGAACGGGCGGCTTGCCGCTTCGTCCAGCACCCACGCCCGCCAGGCCGACGTGCCATAGGTCATCGTGCCCAGGCACAACCGCGACAGGCGCAGGCCGGTGTGGCCGAGTCGTACGTAATCCATATGCTGATCCTCGCGCGTTAGGCCGCCGGCGCGTCGGCGCGATCGGGCTCGGGCTCCGTCGCTTCGCCGTCAGTGGTGAGTACGATCTTGCCGATGTGCTGACTCGACTCCATCAGGCGATGCGCCGCCGCGGCCTCCGCCAGCGGGAACGTCGCGTGAATGACGGGCCGCAGACGTCCCGCCTCTACGATCGGCCACACTTCATCTTCGACCGCCCGCGCGATCGCCGTCTTCTCGGCGACGCTCCGCGGCCGCAGCGTCGATCCGGTGATCCACAACCGCTTGCGCATCACGAGTGAAAGATCGATCGAGGCAGCCGGTGTCTTCAGGAAGGCGATCTGCACGAGCCGCCCTTCGACGGCCAGTGCCGCAAGGTTGCGCGCGGCGTAGTCGCCGCCGACGATGTCGAGGATGACGTTGACCCCGCGCCCGCTGGTCGCGGTGACCGCAGCGTCTGCCCAATCGACAGTGCGATAGTTCCACGCCTCGTGTGCGCCAAGCGCGCGGCACGCCGCCACCTTTTCGTCGGAGCCGGCCGTGGCGAACACCGTCGCGCCACGTGCCGCGGCCATCTGAATCGCGGTCGTGCCGATGCCACTCGTGCCGCCGTGGATCAGCACCGTCTCGCCGCTGACCAGTTTTCCGCGCTCGAACAGGTTCGTCCACACCGTGAACGTCGTCTCCGGGAGCGCCGCCGCGTCGACGAGCGACAGACTTGGGGTCAGGTCACGATTCGTGAGTCCGCCGACGACGGAGCGCCACATATGGTGTGGCTCCACGGACCGAGCACGAGATGTGTCCCGAGACTCACGAATCGTGACCTGACCCCAAGGACCCCAAGGAATCGGCAGGCACTGGCCTTCCGGCGCGACGCAGTGCGTGGCATAGCCGCCGCCCGACACCAGCGCACACACGAGATCGCCGACGCGCCACCGCGTGACGCCGGCGCCGACGGCGCTCACGCGACCCGCGACCTCGAGGCCGGGCACATCCGACGCGCCCGGCGGCGGTGGATACTTGCCGTAGCGCTGCACGACGTCCGGCCGATTCACGCCAGCCGCGCTCACCTCGATCAGCACTTCATTCGAGCCGGGTGCCGGCGTCTCGCGCTCGACGAGCCGCATCCCTTCCGGCGGGCCGAACGTCGCAATCTCGATGCAGTGCATATGTAGAACTCTGAGGGCTTGAAGGGCTTGGAGGGCTTGAAGGGCTTGAAGGGCTTGGGCCCGCCTTCGCGCTTCGCGCTACGGCGAGGCTAAAGGCTGAGATTGATCCCCTACCGCGGCGAAGCCGCGGTCCCGATGCCCCCACCGCTTCGCCGGAGCGCGAAGCGCGAAGGCGAGCGGTCCCTGTTCCTATCTCCTATACCGTTCCCTGATCCGCGGGATCAGATACTCCTGAAACGCGCGCTCGAAGCCGTACTTCGGCGCGAAGCCCCAGTCGCGGCGCGCGGCGGAGTCGTCCACATCCTCCGGCCACGAGTCGACGATGCCCTGGCGCTTCTCGTCGGTCTGCCACGTGATGCTGGCGGACGGAAACGCGGCCAGCACCTGGCGATACACCTCGTCCGCCGACGGATTGAACGCCGCGAGGTTGTAGGCCGTGCGCGTCAGGCGCTCGCGCGGCGCCGCCGCCAGCGCCAGCAGCGCCTCGACGCCGTCTGGCATCGCCATGAACGGAATCCGCGTGTCGGGACGGACGAAGCACGCGTACGGCTCGCCCTTCGCCGCCGCGTGAATCATCTCCGGCGCGAAATCGGACGTGCCGCCCGAGGGCACCGTGGCCGCCGAGATCAAACCGGGGAAGCGCACGCAGCGGAAGTCCACCTTGCCCGCCTGCGGCGTTGCCGATAGCTGCTTGTAGAACCTTGCGTAATAACGCCCAAGCTGTTCGCAGTACAGCTTGTTGCACCCATACATCGTCGACGGCGTGTTGTAGGCGTCTTCGTCGACGCGACCGGCGCGCCGCTTTTCGTCCACGCTCGGCAACCCGTACGCGGCAATCGACGAGGGATAGAGGAACGTGACCGGCCGGCCGTGCGACTCGGCTTCGCGCTGCGCGAACTCCAGCAGCGACAGCGTGCCTTCGACGTTCACCTGATGCGCGGTGACCGGCGTGAACTCCGAGCGCGTCGACAGCAGTGCCGCCAGGTGATACACCGCGTCGATCTCGAACTCCGACATGATGCGTTCGAGCAGCGAGGCGTCGAGGATCGATCCAGTGAACTCGCGCTGGACGCGGCTGGCCAGCGCCGGCTCGAGGGGATTGACGTCGAGCGTGATGACGGCGCGATCGCCGTGCGTGGTGAGGTGCTCGATCAGGCCGTGGCCGATTTCGCCGCCGGCGCCGGTGATGAGCACCACGGGTTTGCGAATCATGTCGGGTCTCCGTTGGCTGGCAATTCTACGCGGCCCTTCAGCGCCCGATCCAGGCGCGTGCCGATCTGGCCGTTCCACGGCGGCACCACCAGCGTCACCGGCCCACGCGCTTCGGCCATGCACGCCAGGCGAATCACCGGATGCGTCTCGTGCGAATCGAGGTAGCCGAGCGAAGCGATGGTGCTGCGTTCGCGCGGTTCCACCGCCGACAGGTGCTCGGCGCCGGCGATGACGCCCACACGGCACGTGCCGCAGGAACACGAGCGGCACTGCACGGGAATCGGCCCCTCCGAACACCGCGCATCGCTCGCGCGGTAGTCGCGCGTGTCGAGCGCGGCCGCTGTCGTCAGGTGCTGCGTGTCGATCAAGGGAAACAAGCCATCGGCACGGCGCTCGTCGAAGGTGATGGTCCACTGCCGGGGACCGCTTCGGAATCGATCGAGCCAGCCGCTCGACACCGTGCCGCGCTGCGCAACGATACGAGCGGGATCGGTGAGCGGCGCGCCGATCAGGGATTCGGGTGCAGGGCGAGCGGGCGCATCACTCAGGCCCACCTGCTGCAGCGTCCGCATCGCCACCGCGGTGATGCCGATCAGCCACGACGCGTCGAGACGCAGTTGTGTGGCCACGCCATCCGCCACTTCGTGCACCTGTGCCGCGAGATCCAGACTGGCCGGCGGCGTCGCCCGCGCGGCGTAGTCGCGCACGGCGGCGCAGACCTCCGCCCAATAGCGATGACCGAAGAGAAACCAGTGCGAGGTATCGCGCTGCTCGGCCAGATCCCACGCGCCCTGCACTCGGAGGTAACGTAACAGCGCCTCGGGATGAGCGGAGCGGTGCACGGCATCCTGCAGGCGGAGCGGAAACAGATGGAACCACACGCGCGTCGCGGCGCGGTCCACCGGGTGCATCGCGCGTTCCAGCCGCTCCACCGCTCGCTGCCACGCGCCATCGTCGTGCTGCGCGAGGAACGCGAGGAACAGCCTCTGAGCTACCACAGCGCCGCTTTCATTTCGGCGAGCGCCATCTCGACCTTGGCCAGGTCGTCCAGCACGCGCGTCGTTTCGTTTACCGTCGTCGTCAACGACTCGGCCGGTGGCACACCGCCGCGCTTCACTTCCCACGCCAGGTCGCGTGCGGTTTCGGCACAGGCACGGCACACTGCGAGCGTGCGTTCGTGCGCCTCGATCAACCGGAGGACTTCGGCCTTCTCGTCAGCGGTCACGATGCAGGTCCGGACTGGGGATCACGTGCGATGCGGATCCGGCCGCCACTCGGCGACGGCCTGCTTGATGGCGGTGGGCGTCATCTGTTCGCGCACGGCGCGATCGAGCAGCGCGCCAAGCTCGGCGTCGGAAGCAAAGCGCAGCGCCGCAATCTGCTTCGGCGACAGCGTCATCAGCTTCGCATCGTCACCCACGGGAAGCGCTTCAGCGCAGCGCACCTTCATCTCGAGCATGATGATGCGGTCCTGCAGCTTGGTGATGTAGCTGCGGCTCATGGAAATCACCACGAGCATGGCGGCGAGCAGCCAGCCGAGCGCCATGTCGCGCGTATCCCAGCCGAGCGCAAGGGCGCCAGCGAATGCGATGACCGCAATCAACCATAGCAGCGTCGCCACCAGCGTCGGCCAGGGCCGATGCGCGTGGTTGGCGTATGTCTGCGCCGGCGCGGCGCTCACTTCAGCTTTCCTTCCAGCTCTTCGTACACCTTCCGCACGGCAATCGGCGCCTGCTGCTCGCGCAGGAACCAGTCGGTGTACGGGCCCCAGTTGGCCTGCTTGATCGCCTCGTCCGCGGACAGGCCCTGCTTGTGCAGCCGCGTCACTTCGGCGATGACCGCCTTCAGCGCTTTCTGGAACTCGACGAGCTCTTCGCGCGACGCGGCGGGTTCTTCGATGAAGCCATGACCGGGGATGAAGGTCTGCACGTCCATCGTCAGCGCCTTGTCGATCGCCGCCACCCATTCGCTCGGATACGCGGAGCGCATCGCCGGAAAGACGCGATTGAGGTACGCCTCGCTCATGAACAGGATCTTCTGCGCCGGCAGGTGCACCATCAGGTCGCCGCCGGTGTGGGCGCGGCCGAGGAACAGCGCGCGGACTTCGATGCCGCCGACGTCGATCACCTGCGAGTCGCCGCTCATTGCGGTTGGCGGAACGATGACGGCCGGCGCGTTCGGCTGGCGATTCGGATTGGCCGCGTCACGCGTCATCTGCGCGTGCGAGTTGCGGTGGATCACATACGTGATGTCTTTCGGCAGCACCGAGTTCCCCGCGGTGTGGTCCCCGTGATCCGATCCGACGACGTACCACTTGATGGGACGCGGCGTCACCTTCCGGATCGCGTCCACCATCGTCTGCGTCGCGGCTGGGCTCCCCTGCCCGTCGGCGATCAGCACGCCGTTGGCGCCGACGACGAAGAGGCTGACGGTGGTGAAGCCGGGCTGACGGATTTCTTCGTAGCCGTAGACGTTGTCGGCCAGCTTGATGGTGCGGGGAAACTGGCTGAGCGCCA
>JADZCY010000037.1 GCA_020851325.1 Acidobacteriota bacterium
CGAAGTGGCAGGGGCGGTGTGCCGACTGCGGGGCGTGGAACTCGTACGTCGAAGAGCGGCCGATGGAACCATCGGCGTCGCCGTCCGCGCAGGGCCATCGCTACGCCATCGGCGGCGCGTCGCAGGGAGCGATTCGTTACGCGGACATCGCGGCGGCGCACACCGATCGCCTCACGACCGGCATCGGCGAGTTCGATCGCGTGCTCGGCGGCGGCATCGTGCCGGGATCGCTGGTTCTCCTCGGCGGCGAGCCGGGCATCGGCAAGTCGACGCTGCTGCTGCAGGCGACGGCGAACTTCGCGCACACGGTGGGGCCGGTGCTGTACGCATCGGGCGAAGAGTCCGAGCATCAGATCAAGGCGCGCGGTGATCGGCTCGGCATCGGCGACGCGCCGCTGTTCCTGCTGGCCGAAACCTGCATCGAACGCATCCTGGAGGAAGTCGGCCGCGTCAAGCCGCGCCTGCTCGTCGTCGACTCGGTGCAGACGGTGTTCTCGCTCAAGTTCCAGTCGGCGCCAGGCAGCATCGGCCAGGTGCGCGAGGCGGCGACGCAATTCCTGTTCACGGCGAAGGGGCACAACATCCCGACGTTCCTCGTCGGCCACGTGACGAAGGACGGCAACATCGCCGGTCCCAAGGCACTCGAGCACGTCGTCGACACCGTGCTGTATTTCGAGGGCGAGCGGCATCACGCGCACCGCGTCGTGCGCGCGGTGAAGAACCGCTTTGGCGCGGTGAGCGAGCTCGGCGTGTTCGAGATGACCGGCGCCGGCCTGCGTCCGGTGCCGAATCCCTCGGCGCTGTTTCTTGCCGAACGTCCGCTGGCGACACCGGGATCGTGTGTGCTGTGCTGCCTCGAGGGATCGCGGCCCATCCTCGTCGAAGTGCAGGCGCTCGTCAGCACCAGCAGCTACGGCATGGCGCGCCGCATGGCCGTCGGCCTCGACCAGGCGCGGCTCACGCTGCTGCTCGCGGTGCTCGAAAAACGCGCCGGCCTGCACCTGGTCAGCGACGACGTGTTCGTGAACATCGCCGGCGGCATGACAATCGACGAACCGGCGGCGGACCTTGCGATCGTCTCGGCGGTGGCGTCGAGCCTGCGCAACCGGCCGGTGCCGCAAGGCACCGCGGTCTTCGGGGAGGTCGGGCTGGGCGGCGAGATCCGCGGCGTCCCCCAGGCGCCGCTGCGGATTCGCGAAGCCGAGCAGATGGGCTTCACGCGCATCGTCCTGCCGGCGGCGAACGTCGAGTCCGCAGTCGAGCCGGGCCCCGCCCCGGGCGACGGTCGAGCCGAACTGGTGGGCGTCCGTTCAGTTGGCGAAGCTCTCGATGTGCTCCTTGCTTGACCCCCAGCTCAGCCACGGTCTACCTTTGGCCGCATCTTCATTCCCGGGTCATACTGGAGTCTCATAACCGATGGCGTGGTCACTCCTGGCCCGTCTCCTGTTTTCGGGAGCGGTCATTTATTCGGCGTTTCTGCTGGCGCCGCTGGGCACTCAGACGGCGGCCAATCTGCTGTTCGGCGCCGGGCTGGCCGCGCTGGCGGTCGTCTTCGAAGCGCAGCTTCGCGATACGTCCGTGCCGCACATGGCGGGCGCGCTCGTCGGCGGCGGCGCCGGCCTGCTGGCGGCGAAAGGCGTTGGCGCGGCGCTCTACTGGGCCAATCCCGCCGACCAGCGCGTGGCGTTCCTGCACACGTTCGTGCTGCTGCTCTTTCCGTATCTCGGCCTCGTGCTCGGCGGGCGGAAAGGCGAGTGGCTGGAACCGACACGCCTGATGAGCCTCTTTCGCGCCACCGGCCCCGAACGCCGCTACAAGATCCTCGACACCTCGGTGATCATCGACGGCCGTGTCGCCGATCTCTGCGATACGGGATTCATCGACGGCACGCTGGTGATTCCGCAGTTCGTCCTGAAGGAACTGCAACTCGTCGCCGACTCGGCGGATTCGATGAAGCGCAATCGCGGCCGCCGCGGCCTCGACATCCTCCAGAAGATCCAGAAGATGGCCGGCACCGACGTGCTGGTCTCCGACGTCGACTTTCCGGATGTGCGCGAGGTCGATCTCAAACTGATCGAACTGGCGCGCACGCTCTCCGGGAAGATCGTCACCAACGACTTCAATCTCAACAAGGTGGCGCAGCTGCGCGGCGTGCAGGTCCTGAACATCAACGAACTCGCCAACGCGCTCAAGCCCGTCGTGCTGCCCGGCGAGATCATGAAGGTGTTCATCCTGAAGGAAGGCAAGGAATACAACCAGGGCGTCGCCTACCTGGACGACGGCACGATGGTGGTGGTCGACAACGCGCGCAAGATGATCAGCAAGACCATCGACATCGTCGTGACCAGCGTGCTCCAGACCACCGCCGGCAAGATGATCTTCGGGCGCTACCTCGATCCGAGCCAGGCGTCGGGCGTCGAAGAACGGCCGCGGTCGCGTTCGCAGGTGTCGCCGCCGCCCTCGACCGTCACGCCGTCCGGCGTGGCCGTCGCCCCCGCCGCTGCGCCTGCTGACGTGCCGCGCGCGGCGTCGTCGGCCGGCAAGTGAACGGCGACGCGTTCCATCTGATCCGGACGGTGGCCTTCCTGATCCCGATGATCGGGATCTACACCATCGTCCTCGGGATCCTGTCGATCGGTTCCAGCGTGTTCGATCGGCGCGGCTACTTCGCGCACGGCTGCGCGCGGCTGTGGTCGTGGCTGATTCTCGCCACCACCGGCGTCGACGTCGCGGTGGAAGGGCTCGACAAGCTCGAGCGCGGCCGCACGTATGTGTTCGTCGCCAATCACCAGAGCATCTACGACATCCCCGTCATCTTCTGGTGGATCCCGTTTCAGCTTCGCATCATCGCCAAGGAATCGCTCGGGCGCTTTCCGATGCTCGGCCCGCACCTGAAGCGCACCGGACACATGCTGGTGGATCGCAGCCGTCCCGATCGCAGCGGCATCTTCGGCTGGGCGAATGCGCTGACATCGAAGGGACTCTCGCTGATTGTGTTCCCGGAAGGCACGCGCAGCGCCGACGGGCGCGTCGGCGTCTTCAAGGGCGGCAGCTTCTATCTGGCGATGCAGGCCGGTCTGCCCATCGTGCCGCTCTCGATCGTCGGCAGCCGGCACGTGATGCGCAAGGGGCGGCTGACGACGAAGCCGGGATTCGTCCGGCTGATCGTGCACGAGCCGATCGAGACCGTCGCCGATCCCGACCCGCCGACGACCGCCGTCCGGGAACTGGCGCAGCGCGTGCGGGAGATCGTTCGGCCCGCGGCGGATACGGAAGCATCGGCGCGGTCGTGACCGCAAGCCGCTCGTACACGCGACAGGCCGGACGCTGAAGAGCGCCCGGCCCGCTGTCTGTTCACGGATGCCGCTACTGCTCCGGCACGTCCGCCGGCGTCCACGCGCCTTCGCTGCGTGCCACCCAGGTCGCCGCGGTGAGGTCGCCGAAGACGTTGACGGTCGTGCGCGACATGTCGAGGATGCGGTCCACGCCAAGCACGATCGCGATGCCCTCGCCAGGCACGCCGAACATCGTCATGACGCCGACGAGGACCGGAATCGAACCGCCGGGCACGCCGGCGGCGCCCACCGCGGTGATTACCGACATGATCATCACCGCGGCCATCTGCGGCAGCGACAGGTCGACGTTGAAGATCTCGGCAACGAAGATCACCGTGATGCCTTCGAAGATGGCCGTGCCGTTCATGCACATCGTGCTGCCGATGGGCAGTACGAACCCGGCGATGACCCGCGGCACGCCGAGCCGCGTCTCGACGACGTCGAGCGCGGTGGGCAGGGTGGCGCTGCTCGAACTGGTGGAGAAGGCGGTGATGAGCGCCGCGCGGACCCGCGAAACGAACGTGACCGGCGACAGTCCGATCATGAACCGGACGATCGCCGACAGGGTGATGGTGGCGTGCAGCAGCAGCGCGAACAGCACGGTGACGACGAAGGCGGCAATGGCCACCAGGAGGTCGAAGCCGAACCGCGACGCGACGCCGAAGATCAGCGCGGCGACGCCGTATGGGGCAATCCGCATCGCGAAGTGGATGATCTGCACGACGATGTCGTTCAGCGCTTCGAGCACGTCGGTCATCGCCTTGGCGCGATCGGGGCGGATCAGCGTCAGGGCCGCGCCGAACATCAACCCGAAGAAGATCACGCCGAGCATGTCGGTGTTGGCTGCGGCCTGAATCGGGTTGCGGGGGACGATGTCGACGAAGGTCTGGATCCCGAACGTCGAGCGCTGCGAGGCTTCGACGCGGCCCGACGCGTCTCCGGCAAAGCGCTCCATCAGCGCTTCGCGCGTCTCGGGCGTCACACG
This sequence comes from Acidobacteriota bacterium, assembly GCA_020851325.1. Lineage (GTDB taxonomy): Bacteria > Acidobacteriota > Vicinamibacteria > Vicinamibacterales > UBA2999 > VFZN01. Next base: position 4,321 of record JADZCY010000037.1, read on the forward strand.
CTCCCACGGCCGCGCGATGTTCACGACGATCAGCCCCAGCGTCGCCGCCAGCACCGTGGTGACGAGGAAGTAGCCGATCGCCTTGCTGCCGACGCGTCCCACTTTGCGGATGTCGCCAAGGCCGGCGACGCCGAGCGCGATGGAGGCGAAGACCAGCGGCATCACCACCATGAACAGCATCCGCAGGAAGACCTGTCCGATCGGGTAGGCGATGTAGTCGTTGACGAAGACGATGAAGGGGTGGCTGGCGCCGATGGTGAGGTTGGTGGCGACGCCGGCGATGGCACCGAGAGTGAGGCCCAGCAGAATCCTGGTGTGGAGCTTCATGCCGGGCCCGGTCGATCCGATCGATTCACTCATGCAGACGCCTCTCGGTTCATGAAGGAGCGGACGACCTCGTAAACCAGCGGCAGCACCGAAACGGCAACGATGCCGAGCACCACCAGCTCGAAGTTCTCCTTGACGACCGGAATATTACCGAAAAGATAGCCGGCGCCGGCACAAATCCCGACCCACAGGATGGCGCCGGTGACGTTGTAGACGGCGAACGTCCGGTACGGCATGGCCGCCCCGCCGGCGACGAAGGGCACGAACGTCCGGACGATGGGGACGAATCGGGCCAGGACCACCGCCTTGCCGCCATGCTTGACGAAAAAGGCGTGCGCGCGCGCGACGTGCTCGCGTTTCACCCACCGGTGCAGGCCCTGCTGCTCGGTCCCGCCATCCTCGAGAAAGCGGTGGGCGAGGCGCCGGCCCACCGAATAGTTCACCGCGTCGCCGATCACCGCGGCGACGATCAGCACCGGCACCATCACCTCGATGCGCAGGGCGGAGGTGGCCGACAGCGCGCCGGCCGCGAAGAGCAGCGAGTCGCCGGGCAGGAACGGCGTGACGATCAGACCGGTTTCCGCGAAGATGATGGCGAAGAGAATGGCGTAGAGGATCGGACCGTATTGCGTCGCCCACAAGGCGAGCTGTTCATCGGCGTGCAGGAGCAGATCGAGCATGAGTCGTCCAGTGTACACGGACCGGCGGGTACAATACGGCCCGTGAGCGAGGCACACGGATTCGCTGTTGCCGCCGACGTGGCCGGCATCGTGCGGGCGGCGGTGTTGTGGTGGGACGGCGCAACGGTCGAGGAGCACGCGGCGGCGCTCGACGCGCTGCTCGCCGAGGCCGAGTCGCGCGTGCGTCACCTGCCGCCCGAAGAGTCCGCCGCCGTGCGGACGATGTACAAGCGCATCGGTCTGGACCCGACGAAGACGCGGCCGTCGAACGAGGCGCTGCTGCGCCGCGTCCGCAAGGGCGGATCGATCCCGCGCATCAACGGCATGGTCGACGTGATCAACTGGTGCTCGGTCGAGTTCCAGTTGCCGTACGGACTCTACGATCGACGACAGATGGACGGTGCGGTGACGCTGCGTCTGGGGCGAGAAGGGGAGTCGTACCCCGGCATTCGCAAGGACGACGTGCACGTCGCCGGGCGCATCACCGTGGCCGACGACGACGGTCCGTTCGGCAATCCCACGTCGGACTCGGCGCGGACGATGGTGACCACGGAGACGCGTGACGCGCTCGTGGTCGTGTATGCGCCGGCGGAGGTCGAGGCGGCGCGGCTGCGTCATGTGCTGGACGTGACCGCCGAACGACTGGCGCGCGTCTGCGGCGGTACGGAGGCGGCGCGGTGGACCGCATGACGCCTGTGGTGTCGGTATTGATAGCCGCCGGCGGACGCGGTGCGCGGCTTGGCGCCGATCAGCCGAAGCAGTTTCTGGAGATCGCCGGCCGCAGCATCCTCGAACGCAGCGTGCGTGCGTTTGCCGATCATCCGCGCGTGACGGAAGTGATCGTGGCGCTGCCGGCCGAGGCGCGCGAGCGTGTGGCGGCCACCTGGCATGGCGCGGAGTGGCGCGCGGTGTCGTGCGTGGACGGCGGCGCGCGCCGGCAGGACTCGGTGGCGCGGGCGCTGGCGGCGGCCCGGCCCGACGCCGATGTGATCCTGATTCACGACGCGGCGCGGCCGTTCGTATCCGCCCGCGTGATCGACGCCGCCATCGACGCCGGGGCCGCGCACGGCGCGGCGGTGGTGGCGGTGCCGGTGCGCGACACCGTGAAGCGCGCGGCGGGCGATCGCGGCGCTGCCGGCCGGCCGATCGCCGAGACGCTGCCGCGCGAGGACGTGTTCCTGGCACAGACGCCGCAGGCGTTTCGCCGTGACGTGCTCGAGCACGCGGTGGCCTATGGCCGGACGCACGATCTGAACGTCACCGACGAGGCCATGCTCGTCGAGCAGTCGGGCACGGCCGTGTATCTCGTCGAAGGAGACGCGACGAACGTGAAGATCACGACGGCAGAGGACCTTGCCTGGGCCCATCGTCATGCTGCTGATGGCGACGAGGTGGCACTGTCGATGCGCATGGGCACCGGTTACGATCTCCATCGGCTGGTGGACGGACGCGCGCTCGTGCTCGGCGGCGTCACGATCCCGTTCGAGAAGGGACTCGCCGGTCACTCCGATGCGGACATCGTCTGTCATGCCGTGACCGACGCGATCCTCGGCGCGGCGGCGGCGGGCGACATCGGCCGCCTCTTTCCCGACACCGATCCGCAATGGAAAGGCGCCGACAGCGTGGCGCTGCTCGGCGCGGCCGTGGCGCACCTGCACGACAGTGGCTATCGTGTCGGCAACGTCGACGTCACCGTAATCGCACAGCGGCCCAAGCTGTTGCCATACATCGACGCCATGCGCCAGAACCTCGCGCGCGCGCTGGATGTGCCACTGAGCGCGGTGAGCGTGAAGGGCAAGACCAACGAGACCGTCGACAGCATGGGCCGCGGCGAGTCCATGGCCTGCCACGCGGTCGCGACAGTGATCAGGGTCCTAAGTCCTAGGTCTTAGGCCGTCTTAAGCCTTTCAAGCCCTTCAAGCCTTCAAGCCTTCAAGCCCCAAGCCTTCCAAGCCCTCCAAGCCCTCCAGGCCCCTATGAGAGTCCGCTTCGCTCCTTCGCCCACCGGTCACCTGCACGTCGGCAACGCCCGCACGGCGCTCTTCAACTGGCTGCTGGCGCGCGGCCAGGGTGGGACGTTCATCCTTCGCGTCGAGGACACCGATCTCGAGCGATCGACGCGCGCCTCGGAGCAGCGCATCCTCGAAGACCTGCGCTGGATGGGGCTGACATGGGATGAAGGGGTGGAGGCCGACGGCACGGTCGGCCCGTATCGGCAGTCCGAACGGCTGCCGATCTACGCCGCGCACACGGCACGGTTGATCGACGCCGGCCATGCCTACTACTGCTTCTGCTCCGCCGAGACGCTCGACGCGCAGCGCAAGACGCAGCTCGCGGCCGGACTGCCGCCGCGCTACGCGGGCACGTGCCGCGACCTCGCGCCCGATGTGGTGGCGGCTCGGCGCCAGGCGGGCGACGCGGCCGCGGTGCGCCTGCGCGTGCCGGCGGATCGCGAAGTGTCGTTCGACGATCTCGTCCGCGGGCCGGTGACGTTTCACACCGACGTGATCGGCGATCCCGTCATCGTCCGCTCCGACGGCATCCCCGCCTACAACTACGCCGTCGTCATCGACGATCACCTGATGGACGTGAGTCATGTGATTCGCGGCGAGGATCACATCTCGAACACACCGCGGCAGTTGCTGGTGTACGAGGCGTTTGGCTGGACGCCGCCGCGGTTCGCGCACCTGTCGCTCGTGCTCGGACCCGATCACGCGCCGCTGTCGAAGCGTCACGGCGCGACGTCGGTGGCGGAGTTTCGCGCCAAGGGCTATCTCGCCGAGGCGCTCGTGAACTACCTGGCGCTCATCGGCTGGTCGCCGCGCGGAGACGATGCCGCGAAAGGCGAGGGCGCCGAGGAATTGCTGCCGGCGCTGGAGATGGCGCGGCGCTTCCGTCTCGAAGACGTGTCACACAGCGCCGGCGTGTTCGACGAGGACAAGCTGGCGTGGGTGAACCGCCACTATCTGAAGCACGTGCCGGCGGACCGTCTTGTCGACGAGGCGCTGCCGTTCCTCCGCGGCGTGGGATTCGTCAGCGAGCATCCCGGGGACGAGGCGCGCGCGTGGCTGGCGATGGTGCTGCCGCCGATGGCGGCGTCGATCGATCGTCTGGATCAACTGCCGGATCGCCTGTCGACCATTTTCCGTTTCAGCGCGGCGGCGACGCTGGCCGATGAAGGCCTGGCGGCGGAGTTGAGCGTGCCGGCGTCACGGCGCGTGGTGCAGGCGCTGGCGGCGGAGACTGACGCGGGCGCACCGCTCCTCGATCGCGAGGCGTTCCGCGCCATGGCCGGACGCGTGAAGGACGCGGCGGGGCAGAAGGGCAAGGCGCTGTTCCATCCGCTGCGCGTGGCGATCACCGGCGCCGGTGAAGGACCGGAACTGGATCTGCTGGTGCCGGCGATCGAGCGCGCCGCGCGGCTGCCGACCGGCAGCGGGCTGGCTGCCGTGCTCACGGTGGGCGAGCGCGCCGCGGCGATTGCGTCGCTGCTTTCGGCGCGGACGGCGTGATGCTGATCTACGGTATGAACCCGGTGGCCGAGGCGCTCAAGGCGCGCCGCGTGCGTGCCATTCGCGTCGCCGATCGCGCCGACGCGCGCATGACGGCGATCCTCGACGAGGCGCGGGCTGCCGGCGTGCCGGTGCGCCGCGTCACGAAAGACGCGCTCGATCGCGAGACACGTCACGGCGTGCACCAGGGCATTGCCGCCGATGTCGACGCGCTGCCGGCGGGCTCCATCGAGGTGTTCACCGCGTCGCTCGATCCGCCACCGCTCATCGTCGTGCTCGACGAGGTGGAGGATCCGCAGAACGTCGGCGCGATCCTGCGGACGATGGATGCGGTCGGCGCGACGGGACTGGTGCGGCAGACCCGGCGGGCGGCGCCGCTGGAAGGGGCGGCGGCCAAGGCCTCGGCGGGTGCCGTGCATCACGTGCGCATTGCCGACGTCGTCAACATCGCGCGGGCGGTGGAGGAGTTGAAGGCGGCCGGCGTGTGGACGATCGGGCTGGACGCCGATGCGGAGATGGCCTATCATCAGTGGGATCTCACCCTTCCGACCGCTCTCGTTCTGGGGGCGGAGGGGCACGGGCTGCGTCGGCTCGTGCGGGAACGGTGCGACG
>JADZCY010000038.1 GCA_020851325.1 Acidobacteriota bacterium
AGGAAGCGACCGCAATGGCACGCGGCGGGACGCTGAGCCAGGCCGACGTGCAGGGCGGGACGTTCACTATCTCCAACCACGGCGTGTCGGGCTCGCTCACCGCGGCGCCGATCGTGATCAATCAACCCCAGGCGGCCATCCTCGGCGTCGGCAAGGTGGAGAAGCGCGTCGTCGTGCGCGAGGTGAATGGCGCCGACGCGATCCTGATCCGGCCGATGAGCTACGTCACGCTGTCCATCGATCACCGCGTCATCGACGGCGCACAGACCAATGCCTGGTTGACGCGCTTCGTGCAGGCCATCGACACCTGGCCGGCGGCACCGACGAAAGCATGACGAAGACCCGACGGCGTCCGCTCGATCACGTGCTGGCGCACGTGCGTGCCGAGCCGTCGCGGACGTGGTCGATCATCATCACGCTCTACGGCGACGCCATCGTGCCGCGCGGCGGATCGGTGTGGTTGGGCACCGTGCTGCAGTTCTGCGAGCATCTCGGCATCGCCGACGGCGTCGTGCGCACGGCGATGTCGCGTCTGGCGGCGGACGGCTGGCTCGAGCGGCGGCGTGTCGGCCGTCACAGTTACTACTCGCTGGCGCCGCGTGGTCACGACACGTTTCGCGACGCGGCCGTGCACATCTATGCGCAGCAGCCGCGGCCGTGGCGTGGCGCGTTCGATATGGTGTCGCCGGCGATGACGGATCAGAAGGACGCGTTGCGCGCGGCGATGGCGGCAGCCGGATTCGGTGTGCTTGCGGCGGATCTGTGGATAGCACCAGCGGGGCAGGCTGTACCGGACACGATCGACCAGCACGTCACGGTGCAGTTGACCGGTGACGCCGCGTCGCTCCGCGCGCTCGCGGCACGCGCCTGGCCGCTCGACGCGCTGGCCGACGCCTACACGCGGTTCATCGGCGCCTTCCGTCCGTTGCAGATCGCGATGGCGGACGGCGACGCCCTTGGCGATCTCGACGCCCTCGCCGCGCGCGTGCTGCTCGTCCATGCCTATCGCCGCATCGTCCTGCGCGATCCGATCCTGCCGGCGGCCGTGCTGCCCGAAGCCTGGCCCGGCACCGCCGCGCGTGCGTTGTGTGCCGACCTCTACGCGCGCGTGCTGCCGGCGTCGGAACGCTGGCTCGACGCGCACGGCGTGGATGAAAGCGGCAGCCGTCTCAGGCGCGCCACGGGTTTGCGTTCTCGCTTCGCTCTCTAGCGCGCTTGCCGGGACGCCTGCGCGGGAGGGACAACCAGGATCTTCGGGACAACCCGCGGTGTTCGGGACTGCCGGCAGTTCCGAGGGTCGAGACGGTCCCGATAGCGCTGTCCGTCCCGACGAGGATGCAGTCCCGGCGAGATGCGTGCTGATCCGTCCCGGCATGTGTTACAAAAATGCCTTGCCGCCAGAGATTCTGTTACATACGATCGATCGGAGGGGGAGATCCGGATGTACTCGCAGTCGCTCAACCAGCCCATCGGCGACGGCGGCACGCCTGAGGACGCGGCGCTGTCCGCGCGGTTTCAGGCTCGCATCGACGAGGAACAGCGCATCGAGCCCAACGACTGGATGCCCGCGGCATATCGCAAGACGCTGATCCGCCAGATCTCGCAGCACGCCCATTCCGAAATCATCGGCATGCTGCCCGAAGGCAACTGGATCACCCGCGCCCCGTCGCTCCGGCGCAAGGCAGCGCTGCTGGCCAAGGTGCAGGACGAATGCGGCCACGGCCTCTACCTGTACGCCGCTGCCGAAACCCTCGGCGTCACGCGCGAGTCCACGGTGGACGACCTGCTGAGCGGCAAGGCGAAGTACTCGTCGATCTTCAACTACCCGACGCTGACCTGGGCCGACATCGGCGCCATCGGCTGGCTCGTCGACGGCGCGGCGATCATGAACCAGATCCCGCTCTGCCGGTGTTCATACGGCCCCTATGCGCGCGCGATGATTCGCGTCTGCAAGGAGGAATCGTTCCATCAGCGCCAGGGCTACGAGATCCTGCTGACGCTGGTCCGCGGCACGCCGGAGCAGAAGGCGATGGCGCAGGACGCGCTCAACCGCTGGTGGTGGCCGTGCCTGATGATGTTCGGCCCGTCCGATTCGCAGAGCCAGCACTCCGACGCCTCGATGCGCTGGAAGATCAAGCGCTTCTCGAACGACGCGCTGCGGCAGAAGTTCGTCGACGCTACGGTGCCGCAGGCGCACTTCCTCGGCCTGACGATGCCCGATCCGGATCTGCGCTTCAACGACGCGACCGGGCACTGGGAGTTCGGCGAGATCGACTGGAACGAATTCAAGCAGGTGCTCGCCGGCAACGGTCCGTGCAATCGCGAGCGCATGGAGGCGCGCCGCGCCGCGCACGACAACGGCGCCTGGGTCCGCGACGCCGCCCTCGCCTACGCCAGCAAGCAGCGTGAACGCACCGCCGCGGCCGGCGCCGCCTAGGAGCAAGATGATGTCCGCACCAACGACTCCGCTCTGGGAAGTGTTCATCCGCAGCCGCAACGGCCTGGCGCACAAGCACGTCGGCTCGCTGCACGCCGCCGACGCCACGCTGGCCATCCAGGCGGCGCGGGATCTCTACACGCGCCGCGGCGAAGGCAACTCCATCTGGGTCGTGCCGTCGAGCGCCATCACCGCCTCCGATCCGTCGGACAAGGACATGATGTTCGAGCCGGCCGAATCGAAGGTCTATCGCCATCCGACGTTCTACGAGGTGCCCGAAGAAGTCGGGCACATGTAAACAGGACACGTGATGCCCGCCGGATCGATCACCGTCGCCGAGAGTCCGCTGCTCCGCGCCATCCTCCGTCGCGCCGACGATGTGCTGGTGCTCGGGCACCGCGTGTCGGAGTGGTGCGGTCACGCGCCGCTGATGGAAGAGGACATGGCGCTCAGCAACATGGCGCTCGATCTCATCGGCCAGGCGCGTGCGCTCTACACCTACGCCGGTGAAGTGGAAGACGTCGGCCGCGACGAGGACGTCTACGCCTACCTGCGCGACGTCACCGCCTACGGCAACCTCCTGCTCGTCGAACAGCCGAACGGCGACTTCGCCCGCACCATCGTCCGGCAGTTGCTGTTCTCCGCGTTCATCGATCCGTACTGGCGGCAGATGATGCGCAGCACCGATGCGACGCTGGCGGCGATTGCCGCCAAGGCCGAGAAGGAATCGGCGTATCACCTGCGTCACTCGGCCGAGTGGCTGATTCGCCTCGGCGACGGCACGGCGGAAAGCCACGAACGCGCGCAGCGTGCGCTCGATCAACTGTGGCCGTTCACCGGCGAGATTTTCACGACCGATGCCGGCGAACGCGAACTGATCGCCGCCGGTGTGCTCGTGGATCCGGCGTCGCTTCGCGATGAGTGGCGCGCCACGCTGGCGCAGGTGGCAACGCAGGCCACCCTCACGCTGCCCGAGGACGGCTGGATGCAGAAGGGCGGCCGCGACGGCCGGCACAGCGAACATCTGGGCCACCTGCTGGCGGAGCTGCAATCCATGCAGCGTGCATTTCCTGGAGCACGGTGGTGACGAGCGCCACGCCTCGGGACCTCGACGCGATTCGCGACGAAGCCCGCCGCGTCGCCAGCACCGTGGTCGATCCCGAGATTCCCGTCATCTCGATCGCCGACCTCGGCATCCTGCGCGATGTCGTCGTTGCCGGCGATCACGTCGAAGTGGTGATCACGCCCACCTACACCGGCTGCCCGGCGATGAACATGATCAAGGCCGAGATCGAGCAGGCGCTGGCCGAGGCGCATCTCGAACCGGTGACCGTGCGCACGGTGCTGTCGCCGGCGTGGACCACCGACTGGATCACCGAGAAGGGCCGGCAGCAACTGCACGACTACGGCATTGCGCCGCCGGTGCGCGGCCAGGGACGGACGTCGCTGTTCGCCGTCGCGCGCGTCGCCTGCCCGCGCTGCGGTTCGCACGACACGACGCAGATTGCCCCGTTTGGCTCCACCGCCTGCAAGGCGCTGTGGCGCTGCGACAGTTGCCTGGAACCGTTCGACTACTTCAAGTGTCACTGATGGCGTCTTCGATGGCGATCACCCCTCCACGATTCCACGCGCTCGCCGTGCGTGAAGTGAAACGCGAAACCGACAAGGCCGTCTCCATCGTCTTCGACGTGCCGCCGGCGCTGGCGGACGACTTCCGCTTCTCGCCAGGTCAGTACCTGACGCTGCGCGCCACGGTGGAGGGCCACGACATCCGCCGCTCGTACTCGATCTGCTCGGGTCCGCGCGACGGCGAACTGCGCGTCGCCGTCAAGCAGGTGGACGATGGCATGTTCTCGCGGTGGGTCAACGAGACGCTGCACGCGGGCGACACGCTGCAGGTGATGACGCCGACGGGCCGCTTCGGCATCGGCGCCGAGGTCGCGGACGGCGGCGTCTACGTCGCCTTTGCCGCCGGCTCGGGCATCACGCCGGTGCTGTCGATCGTGCGCGGCGTGCTCCAGCGCGAACCGCGCAGCCGCTTCTTTCTCTTCTACGGCAACCGCAGCGGCAGCGACGTGCTGTTCCGCGACGAGCTGACCGACCTCAAGGATCGCTTCCTTGATCGCCTGTCGGTGCTGCACGTGCTCTCACGCGAAGAGCAGGACGTGCCGATCCTGTTCGGCCGCCTCGACGGCGCCAAGGTGCGCACGCTGCTGGCGTCGATGGTGCCGGCGGCGACCATCGACCACGCGTTCATCTGCGGTCCGGCGGCGATGATCGACGACATCGAGTCGACGCTGAAAGACCTCGGCCTGCCGGCCGATCGCATTCACATCGAGCGTTTCATCTCGAGTCACGAGGGCCAGCCACGCCGCGCGCCGGTGGTGGTGCCGCCGGATGCGCCCCCCGCGCACATCGCGTCGCTGATCTTCGACGGCAAGCGTCGCGAGGTGCCCGTTGCCAAAGGCGAGGCGATCCTCGACGCCGCACTCCGCAGCGGCGTCGATCTTCCGTTCGCCTGCAAGGGCGGCATGTGCTCCACCTGCCGCGCCCGCATCGTCGAAGGCAGTGCGACGATGGACGTGAACTATTCGCTGGAGCCGTGGGAGTTGAAGGCCGGTTTCGTCCTGACCTGCCAGGCGCACCCGACCACGCCGCGCGTGGTGGTGGATTACGACCAGGTGTAGCGGGACGCGCCCCCCAAAAGAACTTCGTGCGTCCTTCGTGACCTTCGCGTCTTCGTGTTTCGTTGGTCAGCGGCTCACTCGATCCACGAGCCGGCGATTTGCCGGGAGTGGCCGCGGAACTCCGCCACCACAGCGTCTCCACACGTGACGCGGATGTCGTAAATCCCGGAGCGACCTTCGCGCGTCACTTCACGCGCCGTCGCGACGAGCACGTCACCGACGCGCCCCGGCTTCAGATACGAAATGCTGCAGTGCGCGGCCACGACATGCGGGCCGTGCGAGTTGCAGGCAAACGCGAACGCGCTGTCGGCCAGCGCGAAGATGAAGCCGCCGTGCGCAATGCCGTGGCCATTCGCCATGCGCTCGGTGATCGTCATCGTCAGCGTGGCCGTGCCGGGACCGACGGCGGTGATCGCCATGCCAAGCTGCTGACTGGCGTGATCGCCCGCCCACATCGCCCGCGCGCACTGCTCGGCGACGGCCTGCGGGTCGCCCGCGGTCGTCGTCTTCATTTCTCGCGCCCAGTGAAGATTGGCTGTCGCTTCTCGCTGAACGCGCGGACCCCTTCCGCGTAATCGGCCGTGCGCCCGGCACGCCGCTGCGCATCGCGTTCCAGGTCGAGCTGCTGGTCGAGCGTGTTGGTGCTCGATGCGTTGAGCAATTCCTTCGTCAGCGCCAGGGCAAACGTCGGCTGCGTCGCCAGGTGTGCGGTCAGCGTTTCCGCCTCGGCCACCAACGTCGCATCGTCCACGACTTTCCAGATCATGCCCCACGCCTCAGCCTGATCGGCCTTCACGGCATCGCCGAGCATCGTGAGAGCACGTGCGCGCGCATCGCCGATCAAGCGCGGCAGCAGATACGTGCCGCCCGAGTCGGGGATGAGGCCGATCTTCGCGAAGGCCTGGATGAACTGCGCCGAACGGCCGGCAAGCACGATGTCGCAGGCGAGCGCGATGTTCGCTCCAGCGCCTGCGGCCACGCCGTTCACCGCGCAGACGACAGGCTTGGCCATCGAACGCAGACGACGGATCAACGGGTTGTAGAAGCGATCGACTGTGGCGCCGAGGTCGC
>JADZCY010000039.1 GCA_020851325.1 Acidobacteriota bacterium
TAAAGCGTCCGCATGCGGCCGTCGGCGTCCTTGAAGGTCTCGATCTTCTCGGCCTCCCAGTCGCCCATGGCGAAGTTGTGCGCGACGATGCGCGTGCCGGGTTTCAACTGGCGGGTCAGGATGGGGCGCAGCTTGAGGTTGGAGGACGACAGCAGGTACAGGGTCAGCACCGTGGCGCCGCTGACGTCCGTGGTCATCGCGTCCTGCAGCCGGAAGGTCACCAGGTGGCTGACGCCGGCAGCTTTGGCGTTGGCGTTGGCCTCCTCGATGCGCCTGGGGTCGATGTCCACGCCCACCCCGCGTGCCCCGTACACCTTGGCGGCGGTGATCGGGATGCGGCCGTCGCCGCAGCCGAGGTCGTACACCACGTCCGAGCGGGTGACCCCGGCCAGCGCCAGCATCCGGTCGACGACGTCCTGCGGGGTCGGGACGTAGGGGGCCAGTTGGGGGGCGTCGGGACGCTTCTGGACGGCCGGGCTGGCGGGCGTCTGGGCGGACCCGGCCAGGGCCGTGGCCGCCACGATCAGGACACTGAAGACAAGTCCGCAACGTCGCATAAGGCCTCAGTTTACCGGTGAACGTGGCCGCGATCCGGCCGAAAATCGGCCGGTTCGGAGGGTTACGGCCGAGTCGGCCGCGACCGCGCAAACCTGCAGAATTCCGGCCAGAATCCGTTGAATTTCGCGGGCAACTGCACTATACTGGGTGCACCTTTTGGGGCACGCCGTTCCCAGACAACCCACGCGTCGAAACGAGGCTCACGTGTCATTTCAGATCGGCGACAAGGTCATCTACCCGAACCACGGGCTCGGGGTCGTCGAGAAGGTCGAAGAGAAGACCATTCTCGGCACCACCACCGGGTTCTTCCACCTCCGCATCATCGCCAACGAAACCACCGTGCTCGTCCCGGTCGCCAATGTCGACAACGTCGGCCTGCGGCGCGCCATCACGGACGAAGAGGTGGAACAGCTCTTCGGGCTGTTGTGCGACGGCCGGATCGACAATCACCAGAACTGGAAGGGCCGGTTCAAGGACAACTCCGACAAGATGCGGACCGGCTCCATCTACGACATGGCCGACGTCCTCAAGAGCCTGACGTTCCTGGCCAAGTCGAAGAGCCTGTCGTTCCGCGAAAAGCGCATGCTGGATCGCGCCAAGGCGCTCATCATCTCCGAGATCTCCGAAGTGATGCGCGTCAACCCGACGGTCATCGAAGAGCGCGTCAACGAGGCGCTCGAGAAGTGCTTCGTCACCAAGGCGCTGTCGCCGGCGCAGCCGCCGATTCCGCGCGTGGTGGCGCCGCCGCGTCCCGATCCGGTGCCCGCGCCGGTCGCGGCCCGGCCCGTCGCCGTCGAGAAGCCGAAAGCCGTCGCCGTCACCCCCCGTCCCGTGGAGGTGAAGCCGGTGGCCAAGGCGGCCGTGGCCGCGAAGCCGGTGGCCGTGAAGCCGGTGGCGGTGAAGCCCGTCGCCAAGCCGGCGGCCAAGGTCGTCGCCAAGCCCGCGGTGATGAAGTCGGCCAAGCCGGCCGCCCGCAAGGCCGCCAAGCCGGCCAAGGTGGTGGCCAAGGCCGTCGCCAAGCGCGTGCCCGCCAAGGCCAAGGCCGTGGCGCGCCGCACCGCCAAGCCGGCCCGCCAGGCCCGCGCCAGCTAGCCGAATCACGCGCCGGGTCGCACCCGGCGCCGCGGTTCGTCCCACATCCGGGCCGGTGCGCTTCGTCGTTCACCGGCCCGAGTCATGTACGCCAGCGGTTATCATCGACGCGTTGGAGGTCCCGGAACCCATGCTGCGTCCCTTCCGCGCCGTTGCCCTGGCAACGGTCCTTGCCGCCGCTGCGCCTGTCGCCGCGCAATCCGCTGCCCCCGCCGCGGTGGCGGCACAGCCCGCCGCGCCGTCGGCCGCCGTCACGCTGACGGCCGACGACTATCGCCGCGCCGAGCAGTGGCTGGGTTACCGCACCGCGCCGCTGGTGCTGAACACGGGCGTGCAGCCACGCTGGTTGCCGGACGGCCGCTTGTGGTACCGCACGGTGCGCGAGGCCGGTCCGGAGTTCGTGATCGTCGATCCGGTGCGGCGCACGAAAGCGCCGGCCTTCGATCACGAGCGGCTGGCCGACGCGCTGTCGAAAGCCGCGGGCCGCACGTATGCGCGCCGCGATCTGCCGTTCCAGTCGATCGAGGTCCCGCAACCGGGCCAGGTTCGCTTCATCGTCGGTCAGCAGCGGTTTACCTGCGACAGCGCCGGCGCCGCGTGCACGATTGACGCGCGCCCGGAAACCCGCCCCGAAGTGCTGTCACCCGACGGCACGCGCGCCGCGTTCATCCGCGACTGGAACCTGTGGGTGCGTGAGGTGGCCACCAATCAGGAAACCGCGCTCACCACCGACGGCGTCAAGGACTACGGCTACGCCACCGACAACGCCGGCTGGCGCTTCAGCGATCGTCCGGTGGTGAAGTGGTCGCCCGACTCGAAGAAGATCGCCACCTTCCAGCAGGACCAGCGCAACGTCAGCGACATGTATCTCGTCGACACGCGCGTCGGCCGGCCGAAGCTCGAGGCCTGGAAGTATCCGCTGCCAGGCGACAAGGTCATCACGATGATCGAGCGCGTCGTCATCGACGTCGAGCAGAAGCGGCTGGTCCGCTTCAAGATGCCCCCCGATCAGCACCGTTCCACGCTCTGTGACGATGTGATTTGCGGCGGCGCGGATTGGGTGGACGTCCAGTGGGCGCCGGACAGCAGCGCGCTGGCGTTCGTCTCCTCGTCGCGCGATCACAAGCTGGCGGAACTGCGCGTCGCCGACATCCGCACCGGCGAGATCCGCGAGGTCATGCACGAACTCGTCGGCACGTTCTTCGAGTCGGGCAACGGCCGCGTCAACTGGCGCTATCTACCGGCCTCGAACGAAGTGATCTGGTTCTCGCAGCGCAGCGACTGGGGCCACCTGTATCTCTACGACCTGAAGTCGGGGCAGCAGACGCGGCAGATCACCAGCGGCACTTGGAACGTCACCGAACTGCTGCGCGTGGACGAGAAGGCACGCGTGCTGTATTTCGCCGCGGTGGGACGCGAAGGCGGCCGCGATCCGTACTTCCGTCACTTCTATCGCATCGGGATGGACGGCCAGGGCCTCGAGCTGCTGACGCCGGCCGAGGCCGACCACGCGCTGTCGCTGTCGCTCGACGGCGCCTTCTTCGTCGATGTCGCGTCCACGCCCGACACGCCGCCCGTCGCGGTGCTGCGTGACGCGCGCGGCGCCGAGGTGCTGGCGCTCGAGCGCGCCGACATCTCGCGCCTTACGGCCACCGGCTGGCAGCCGCCGATGCGCATCACCGTGAAGGCGCGCGATGGCGTCACCGATCTCTACGGATTGCTGTATCGCCCGACGAAGTTCGACGAGACGCGGAAGTATCCAATCATCAACAACATCTATCCCGGGCCGCAGACCGGCAGCGTCGGCTCGCGGCAGTTCTCCGCCTCGCGCAGCGACACGCAGGCGCTGGCCGAACTCGGCTTCATCGTCGTGCAGATCGACGGGATGGGGACGCCGTGGCGATCGAAGCGCTTCCACGAGGCCTACTACGGCGACATGGGCGACAACACGCTGCCCGATCAGGTGGCCGGCATGAAGGAACTGGCGGCGCGCTTCCCGTGGATCGACATCGAACGCGCCGGCATCTACGGTCACTCCGGCGGCGGTTTTGCGACGGCGGGCGCGATGTTCCGCTATCCGGAGTTCTTCAAGGTTGGCGTGTCGCAGGCCGGCAATCACGACAACCGCAACTACGAAGACGACTGGGGCGAGAAGTGGCAGGGGCTGCTCGAGAACCAGGCCGGCGGCAAGACCAACTACGACAACCAGGCCAATCAGCTCGTCGCGCATCAACTGCAGGGCAAGCTGCTGCTCGCGCACGGGACGATGGACAGCAATGTGCCGGCGTCGAATACGCTGCTGGTGGTGAACGAGTTGATCCGCGCCAACAAGGACTTCGATCTGATTCTCTTCCCGAACCGCGGTCATGGCTTCGGCAACGAGCCGTACATGATGCGCCGGCGCTGGGACTACTTCGTGACGCACCTGATGAAGGCGGTGCCGCCGGCGGCGTTCGCGTTCACGCCGCCGACCGATCACTGACGCCGCATGCACACCGCGATCGCGGCCGTCCGCACGGCCATGACCTATCTCGCCATCGTCCTCTACACGGCGGTGGCGGGGCCCATCGGGCTGCTGCTGGCCGTGCCCTTCAAGCTGAAGGGACTGCTGTATGAACTCGGCCACATCGGCATCGCGCTGACGCTGGGCGTCGCCGGCATCCGCTACCGCGTGCGCGGACGCGAACACGTGCCGCCGGACCGCGCGGTGGTGTTCTGCTCGAATCACCAGAGCAACGTCGACCCGCCGTTGCTGTTCCGGGCGCTGCACCGCCGGCTGCACATCCTCTACAAGGCGGAGCTGAACAAGCTGCCGATCATCGGCACGGTGATCCAGGTGGGCGGGTTCATCCCGGTGCCGCGCGATCACAAGGAGGCGGCGCTGGCGGCGATCGAGAAGGCGGCGGCGTCGATCCGCAGCGGCAACTCGTTCCTGATCTTTCCCGAGGGCACGCGCAGCCGCACCGATTCGCTGCTGCCGTTCAAGAAGGGCGGTTTCATCATGGCGATCAAGGCGCAGGCGCCGATTGTGCCGGTGGCGATCACCGGCGGCCGCGACGCGATGCGGCGGGGGAGCGCGCTCATCTACCCGGCCAATGTCGATGTCCGCATCGGCGCGCCGGTGCCCACCGAAGGCTACTCGCTCGACGATCGCGACGCGCTCATCGACGTCGTCCGCGAACGGATCGAGGCGCTGCTTCGTCAGTAACGCTGATGGACATCCTCGTCACGCTCGGTCGCACGCTCGGCTTCTCGCTGGCCGCCGGCGTCAACCTGTACGCGACGGTGGCGCTGCTCGGCCTGGCGGCGCGGTTCGACTGGGTGACACTGCCGCCGCAGTTCGAGACCTTCAACAACCCGTGGATCATCGGCATCGCCGCCGTGCTCTACGTCGTCGAGTTCCTCGCCGACAAGATTCCGTGGGTCGACACGTTGTGGGACTCGGTGCACACGTTCGTCCGCCCGGTGGGCGGCGCGCTGATCGCGGTGGCCTCGCTCGGCGAGGCGTCGCCGACGGTGGCGGGACTGGTGGCGCTGCTCGGCGGCACGGTGGCGGCGAGCAGTCACCTGACGAAGGCCAGCACGCGCGTCGCCGCGAACGCGAGCCCGGAGCCGGTATCGAACTGGGTGCTCAGCCTGCTCGAAGACATCTTCGTCCTCGGCCTCGGCTTCATCACGCTGCAATACCCGCTCGCCGCTCTCGCTGTGTGCGTCGTGCTGCTCGGCGTGCTGCTCTTCGCCGCCCGCTGGATCTGGCGCCGCCTCAGGCGCCGCAGCCCAGTGCCCTCGTGATCATCGCCTGACCTTGCTCGAGGGGGACTGAGGGCGCGGCTCCCGGGAGCGCTTCCGTCCCGAGAGCGGTGCAGTCCCGAGAGGCGCAGTGGGTCCCGGCACGCGCAGCAGCCCCCGCCTCCCGCCTCCCGCTATCTGCTTCCTGCTACAGTTGCCCCATGCGCCGCTCCCCTCGGCCTGTCGGGCTGGCCGGTATCGCCGTCACCCTCGCCGCCCTTGCGCTTTCGGCTCAGCAAGCACCGACTGACACGCAGTCGTTGCCGCGGTTCCGAGGTGGCGCCAACCTCGTGCGCGTCGATGCGTATGTGAGCGCTGATGGCCAGCCGGTGACCGGGCTCACCGTCGACGACTTCGAGGTGCTCGAAGACGATCAACCGCAGAAAGTGGAGAACTTCGAGTTCATCGACGCGCGGAACCCGCAGACGATTTCGACGGCGCCGACACCAACCTCGACGCGCGATCAGGCCAATGCGGCGGACGACAGCGCGGCCCGCGTGTTCGTCCTGTTCCTCGACGCGTGGCACATCAGCATCGACGGGTCGGCGCGCAGCGCCGCGATGATCAGCACGTTCCTCGACAAGGTCGTTGGTCCGAACGATCTGGTCGGCATCATGACCCCGGACATGTCGGCGCAGAACATCACGCTCGTGAAGCGTGGCGACGGGCTGGACCGGCTGATGCGCGACGCGTGGTCGTGGGGCCAGCGCGATCGCGTGACCACCGCCGATCCGCGCGAGTCCGAGATTCGCGCCTGCTATCCGGACATCGGACGCACGGCCGATATCGCGGAAGAGTTGATCGGCCGACGACGGGAGCAGAAGACGTTGCGTGCCGTCGATGCGCTGACGGCGCATCTGGGGCAGATTCGTGAGGATCGCAAGTTCGTCGTGCTGCTCTCGGAAGGCTGGATGCAGTACGGCGTCAGCAACACGCTCGCCCGACCGCTCGACAACGCCGGCGTGCCGGGCGGTTCGGTGCCCGTTGGCGTCGGCACGTCAGGACGACTCGAGACGTCGCCGCAGCAGGACGCGACTTTCGAGAGCTGCGAGCGCGAACGTGTGATGCTGGCCTACATCGACAACGAACGCGAAGTGCGCCAGATGGCGCAGCGCGCCAACCGCGCCAACGTGACGTTCTACACGATTGACCCGCGCGGACTCGTCGTGTTCGACACGTCCATCGGAGGCCCCGCGATGCAGTCGCCTCAACAGGACCGCGAGGGCCTCGAGCGCCGGCGTGAAGGATTGCGGTTGCTGGCGGATCAAACCGATGGCGCCTGGTCGTTCAACACCAACGACACCGGCAACGCGCTGGCACGCATGACGGTCGATACCGGTTCTTACTACCTGCTGTCGTATTACTCCTCCAACGCGAAACCCGATGGCCGCTTCCGCCGCCTTACCGTGCGCGTGAAGCGCGAGAACGTTGACGTGCGGGCGCGGCCCGGCTATCTCGCGCCGACGGAAACCGAAGCCCGCGCGGCGGGCGCCAACCTCATGACGACCAGCACGGTCGGCGTGACACGGCCGGCTGTGTCGCCGGCAGTGTCGCGCGCCCTGGGATCGATTCCGTCCGGTCGCAGCACGGCCATCCGCATTCAGGCCGCCGGCCTGGCCGAGCGTATTCGCGTCGTCGTCGAACTCGATCCGGCGACGCTGAAGGAACCGGAGTGGCAGTCCGGCGGCACGCTGCAGGTGATCATCGAGTCTGAGCGCGGCGGTCCGCAGAAAGCGCGCGCGATCGAGATCACGCCCGGCCAGCGCAGCGTCATCGTCGATGGGCCGGACGAGGACCTCGCGCCCGGGCGGTACTTCGTCCGCGTCGAAGGGCGTGGACAAGGCGGTGGTCCGATGCTGCGCGCCTCCACGGACGCGACGGTGGGCGCCACCGGCTCGCGCATCGGCAGCGGCGTGTCGGCGTTCCGTCGCGGGCCGACCACCGGCCTGGCGTATCAGCCCACCGCCGATCCGCGCTTCCGCCGCACCGAGCGGCTGCGCGCGGAATTGCCCTTGCTCGCGGAGGGCGAGGTCACCATCAGCGCACGCATCCTGACGCGCGAAGGGCAGCCGCTGCCGCTGCAGGTCAGCACGAACACCCGCGCAGACGATGAGCACGGAGTGCGGTACGTGGTCGCCGACGTAACGCTCGCGCCGCTGGCGCAGGGCGATTACGTGCTCGAAGTCGCCGCCGGCCCGGAATCCGCCACCTTCGGCTTCCGCATTATTCCGTAGGACGATCGTGCGGCACGGAGGTGCTGCACGACGGTGCTACACGAGGGTGCTACACGCAGGTGCGGCACGAGGGTGCTACACGAAGGTGCGATGGGAGCCGCACGCGCGGCCGCGCGTGGGGCGGGGCGTCGCCCGCGGGCACTTGTGCCGCGCGCGCTGCTGCTTATTCCGGCGGCGGGAGCTTCTCCAGAAGCGCATCGGCCTGCGCTTTCATCTCCGGATGCCCGGCGGCGATGGCGAGGTAGTTGCGGGCCTGGGCGGATTCGCCGGAGCGGACCAGGCACTGCGCGGCGTTGAACGCGCTCTGTGCGGAGCGCAGGTCGGCTTCCTTGATGGTCGCTTCCAGTTCCGCGCGCCTCGGCGCCAGCGCGGCTTCATCGGCCGTGTCGGCGACGGCGCGTTCCAGATCGCGGCGCGCGTCGGTGGCCGCCTGCCTGAAGCACGCCACGCCGTCCACGAAGGCGGCGGCCGCCGACGGCCAGTGCGGACGCGCGACGTGCACCAGGCCGAGATACCACACCGCCTGGCAGTTGGTGTTGTCCAGTTCACGCGCGCGTTCGAGATGTTCCTGCGCGTCGGGTAGATCCTTCAGGTCGTAACGGACCACACCCGAGAGCAGGAAGACCGACGTGTTGGCCATCAGCGCCCGCGCCTGCGCGGCGTCTTCGTCGGCACTGGTCAACTGCTGCCGTTGATACTGGTTCCACGCGCGCCAGTAATACGCATCGCCGATGGAGTAGGTGCCCAGTTCGATCATCCGCGTCGCTGTCGCGATCGCCTCTTCATGCCGCCGCAGGTAACTGAGCGTCGTCATGCGGCCGAGCAGCGCCGAGCGCGATTCGGGCACGAGCGCGATCGTGCGGTCGTAGTTGGCGAGCGCGGGTTCCAGTTGCCGGCGTGCCTGCTGCGCGTTGGCCAGCGCGATGAGAATCATCGGTGCTTCGGGCAGACCGTTGGCGGCGGTCTGGAACGCGGCCTCGGCCACGCGCACGTCGCGGCTCGAGGTGAGTTCACGTCGGCCGGCCTGCCACGACGCTTCGAACCAGCGCGGATCGTTCGTGAACAGCTCGGCGACGTTCGCCTCGACCATCGGGCCGCACGCTCGCCGTCGATACTGAAGCAGCGGCGCGCCCTCGTCCGCACCTCCGCTTTCAATCGGTTCGAACGTCGTGCGCGTCGCACACACGATGGACAGGCGGACATACTCGGCGGGCAGTGAGGGCGGGGTGACTGCCGCGAGCGTGTCGCGCGCGTTCTCCAGACGTGTGCGCCACTCGGGATACGGCACGCGCCGCATGTCGGTCGGTGCGGCAAAGTCCGGCCCGTAGAGTTGCGACGCCGCGTCGATCATCGTGGTGACGATCGCCGACGCGGGCGAGGGCGACAACGCGGCGGCCAGCCTTTGCGCGCGCTGCAGCGTGGCGTTGGCCACCGGCATGCCCAGCTCGCCCTGACGCAGCGCCAACAGGATCAGGGCTTCGACATGCTGGCGCGCGACGTTTGCGGCAATCGCATCGGGTGGCAGCGCGTCGTAGCGCCCGACGGCGGATTCCAGGCAGCGATAACACCCGGCGCGGACGTCGACGAGGGCATCGGCGATGGCGCGTGTCACCTGCGGCGACGGACCGCGCGCGGCGCACGCCGCGGCGCTCATCGAAACGATCAAGACAACGATGGCGCGACGCATGGTTGGCCTCTGGCTCGAATCCACAGTATGCGCCGGCTTATCGCGTCGCGTGCGCGGCCCGCTCGAACCCCCGTCGCGTCAGTCGAGGCGGCGTCGGCCGTAGCGCGACAGGATGATCGCGAGCGACAGGAAGAGCAGCGCGCCGGCGATCTGTCCGCCGGTGCCCTCGTCGTGCAGGAACGGCAGCATGCCGCCCACCGACTGCAGTGCCGGCAGGATGCCCCAGCCGCGTTCCTGCAATCCGACCAGCACGGCAAAGAGGATGCCCGCCAGCGATCCGCCGGCGATCAGACCCGAACTGAAGAGCGTGCCGGAACTGATGTCCGAGTCCGACGTCTCACCCGTGGACCGTTCCACCCACCAGCGCACGAGCCCGCCGAGGAAGATCGGCGCCGTCGTGGCGATCGGCAGATACGCGCCGACGGCAAACGACAGCGAGTGAATGCCGCACAGCTCCAGCGTGACGGCAATGAACACGCCGACGAGCACCAGGCCCCACGGCAGGTTCTGCGACAGCAGCCCCTGGATGAGCGTCGCCATCAATGTCGCCTGCGGCGCCGCCACCGCCGCCGAGCCGATGCCGAACACCTCGTGCATGTAGAGCACGGTCATACCGATGACGAACGCCGAGGTGACAACGCCGATCGCCAGGCCCATCTGCTGATAGATCGGCGTCGCGCCGACGATGTAGCCGGTCTTCAGGTCCTGCGAAGTGTTGCCGGCATTCGCCGCCGCGATGCAGACAATGGCGCCGACCGACAGCGCGACCGGCGCATAGACATCACCCGTCCAGCCGAGCGCGACGAAGATGATGCAGGTGATGATCAGCGTCGCGATCGTCATGCCAGAAATCGGATTCGACGAGGATCCGATCAACCCGGTGATGCGCGACGACACCGTGGCGAAGAAGAAGCCGAACAGCACGATCAGGATCGAGACGAGGACGTTGCCCTGCGTCGGCAGGCCCGGCATCACGGCGAGGAACACGGCCAGCGCGAGCGA
>JADZCY010000040.1 GCA_020851325.1 Acidobacteriota bacterium
GGTCGCGTCACCGACGCCGACGTGCTGGCGCTGCGCGTCCACGTGGCGGCCATGCGGCAGCGGGCCATCGACGCCTCGGGGCAGGCGGCTGTGACCCGCGCCGAGATCAACCGGATGCGCGGCATGCCGGTCGACACGCCGTTTGCGGTGCAGGCGCCCGCGCCCGCATCGTCTGCTGCCACGCGCGACTGGACGGCGATGGCGGAGGAAGCGCTGCGCGAGCGTCCTGACGTGCAGCGCGCGCAGGCCGCGGTCGCGCTTGCCGACGCGGGACGTCGTGACGCGCGCGCGGCGTGGTGGCCGCAGGTCGCCGCACAGGGCACGTATCAGTTCGACGGCACCAGCGCGACGAGGCGGGCGTCGGCGTGGGTGGTGGGCGGCGAAGCGCGATGGACATTCCAGACCGGCCTGGGCGATCGCGCGGCGCTGAAGGCCGCGGCGGCCGCGGAGCAGCGGGCCCGCGCCCTGCTCGAGGATCAGCGCGCCGCCGTACGGGTAGATGTGTTGAGTGCCGTACGCCGCGTGGAAAGCGCCGAGGCGCGCGAAGGCGTGGCGCTGGCGGCGGTGGCCCAGGCGCGCGAGAGCGAACGCATCCTGCGTGATCGCTATGACGCCGGATTGGTGAGCGTGCAGGACGTGCTGGCCGCGGCGGCCAGCGTCATGGCCGCCGAGACCCTGCGGATCGAAGCCGTGGCCGACCGCCTTATCGCTGGCGCCGCGCTCGATCGCGCGCGCGGCAGGGGCCACAGATGAACGACAGGCCACAGGCCACAGA
This sequence comes from Acidobacteriota bacterium, assembly GCA_020851325.1. Lineage (GTDB taxonomy): Bacteria > Acidobacteriota > Vicinamibacteria > Vicinamibacterales > UBA2999 > VFZN01. The sequence goes on from JADZCY010000040.1 coordinate 776, forward strand.
CGGCACAGATGACACAGAGGAAAGACGGGCCGCAGATAGCGCAGATGACACAGACGAAAGACGGGCCGCAGATAGCGCAGATGACACAGACGAAAGACAGGCCGCAGATTGCGCAGATGACACAGATGAAAGACAGGCCGCAGATAGCGCAGATGGCACAGATGAAAGACGGGCCGCAGATAGCGCAGATGACACAGACGAAAGACAGGCCGCGGATTGCGCAGATGGCGCAGATGAAAGACAGGGCACAGACGAAAGACGGCCACAGATGACACAGATGAACACTCAACGCAGCCGGGCTCGCCGCCTCCAGTCCGCCAGTCCTCCGGCCCTCCAGCCCTCTAGGCCCCCAGTCCTCCAGCCCTCCAGTCCTCCAGCCCTTTTCTGGATGCTCGGGTTTGTCGTCCTGGCGGCCGCTGGTTGTGGCGGAGGAGTTGCGACCAATCACGACTCGAGCCCTGCGGCGGCCCCGGTGGCCGTGGTCACCGCCGTGGCTGCCGCCGACGACTGGCCGGCGTCCTACGAAGCCGGCGGTGTGGTCCGCGCGCGCAATGTCGCGGTGCTCTCGAGCCGCGTCGTGGCTCCGGTGACGGCCGTGCACGTCGTCGCTGGAGATCGCGTGCGTCGCGGACAGCGTCTGGTGTCGCTCGACGGACGCGAACTGGATGCGCATGCGGCGCGTGCCGCGGCGTCGCGCACGGGCGCCGCTTCGTCGCTCGAGGCCGCACGCGCGGAACGTCGCGCCACGCAGGCGGCACTGGTGTTGGCGCGCGCCACGCACGAGCGCATCAGTGGTCTGAAGGAGAAACGCTCGGCGACGGCGCAGGAGTTCGACGAGGCCGACAGCGCATTGGCCGCCGCCGAAGCGCGGGCTGCCGCCGCCGAAGCGCGCGTCGTCGAAGCCGAACAGGGCGTCACCGCCGCCGGCGCGTCAGTTGATGCGGCGACGGCGTCGGCTTCCTATGCGGAACTCGTCGCGCCGTTCGATGGCCGCGTCGTCACCCGTCACGTCGATCCCGGCGCGCTGGCCGCGCCGGGCGCGCCGCTCGTCACGTTGGAAGATACGCGCGGGTTCCGGTTCGAGGCGTCGATCGACGAGTCGCACGCGCAGCTTGCCGCCGTGGGTGCACCGGTCGAGATCCAACTCGATCACACAGCCGGAGCATGGCAGCCGGCCCGCATCAGTGAGACCGGCGCTGTCGATCCGTCGCGCCACAGCGTGCTGGTGAAGGCCGACGTCGCCGAAGACGCCGCGCTGCGGTCCGGTCAATTCGGACGGATGCGACTGCGCGGTCCCTCGCGCCGTGCGCTCACTATTCCAGCCACTGCGCTCGTCAAACGCGGTCAGTTGACGTTCGTCTTCGTCGTCGACGGCGAAGGACGGGCGAGGCTGCGGATGGTGTCGGCGGGCGAGACACGCGGTGACCGCGTCGAGGTGCTCGCCGGCATCGGCGATGGCGAGACGATCGTTACCGCGCCACCCGCCACCTTGATGGATGGCGCGCCGACCACGGCGGGCGCGCGTGGTGCAGGAGCAGTGAAATGAGCGGCACCGGTGCGGCCGGACGGCTGGCCGCGGCGTTCGTGCACTCGCGCCTCACGCCGCTCATCATCGGCGCGTCGCTGCTGCTCGGCATCTACGCCGGCGTCGCGCTGCCCCGCGAGGAAGAGCCGCAGATCATCGTCCCCATGGTGGACGTGTTCATCGATCTGCCCGGCGCCTCGCCATCGGAAGTGGAGCAGCGCGCGACGCGGCCGATCGAGAAGCTGCTGTGGGAAGTGCCGGGCATCGAGTATCTCTACTCGACGTCCAGCCCCGGCCGCTCGATGATCATCGCGCGCTTCTTCGTCGGCGAAGACGAGGAACGCGCGCTCGTTCGCATCAACCAGAAGCTGGCCGCGGCGCTGGAAGTGCTGCCGCACGGTGCCTCCACACCAGCCGTGCGCGCGCGCTCCATAGACGATGTGCCGGTGATGTCGCTGGCGCTGTGGGGCGAGCGCTACGACGACCAGTCGCTGCGCGCGCTGGCGGCGCAGGTGCAGGAGTCGCTGAAAGAGATCCCCGACATCTCCGAGGTGACGATCATCGGCGGCCGGCCGCGGCAGGTGACCGTCGAACTCGATCCGGCAGCGCTGGCCGCGCGCGGACTGCATCCGCTGGCCGTGCAGCAGGTGTTGGCGCGCGCCAACGCCCGCGGGCCCGCGTCCGACGTTGTCTCGGCGAATGTGTCGACACGCGTCGAGGCGGGCGGCTGGCCCGAATCCGTACCGGCGTTGAAGGCGCTTGTCGTTGGCGCCGCGCCGGGACCGGTGCGCCTGGCCGACGTGGCGCGTGTGACCGACGAGGCCGCGGAGCCGGTGGACTACGTGTTCTATCACCCGAAGCGCGGTGCGATGGCGCCGGCGGTGACGCTGTCGATTGCCAAACGTCGCGGCACCAACGCCATCGAACTCACGCGCGCTGTCGAAGCCAAGATCGACACGCTCCGCGGCTACCTGCTTCCGGCCGACGTCAACCTCACCGTCACGCGCAACTACGGCGAGACGGCGGCGCACAAGTCGAACGAGCTGTTGTGGCACATGTTCATCGCCGTCGTGTCGGTGTCGGCGTTGATCTGGGTCGCTCTCGGGCGTCGTGAATCGCTCGTCGTGCTGATCGCCATTCCGGTCACGCTGGCGCTCACGCTCGTCGTTTTTCATCTCTACGGCTACACGCTCAACC
>JADZCY010000041.1 GCA_020851325.1 Acidobacteriota bacterium
ATGCAGGTGGTGTCCGGCCCTGTGGGTCGCGAGCGCGTGCACTTCGAAGCACCGGCGGTCGACCGACTCGAAGACGAGATGCGGCGATTCCTCGAGTGGTTCAGTGACGACACCACCACCGAGCCGGTGCTGAAGGCGGCGCTGGCGCATCTGTGGTTCGTGACGATCCATCCGTTCGACGATGGCAACGGCCGCATCGCGCGGGCCATCGCGGACATGTCGTTGGCACGGTCGGAGGGGAGCGCGCAGCGGTTCTACAGCATGTCATCGCAGATCCGCGAAGAGCGCGACGAGTACTACGGCATCCTCGAGCGAACGCAGACGGGCCCGATGGACGTCACGCCCTGGATGGAGTGGTTTCTGGGTTGCCTCACCCGCGCCATCGAAGGTGCACACACTGCGCTCTCAGACGTGATCGCGAAAGCGCGCTATTGGGAGACGCTGCGGGATGTGCCGCTGAATGAGCGCCAGCGCCTGATGATCAACATGCTGCTGGACGGTTTCGAGGGAAGGTTGACGACGTCGAAGTGGGCGGCGTTGACGAAGAGCTCGAATGACACGGCGTTGCGTGACATCCAGCAGCTGGTCGATCGACGCGTGCTCGTTCGCAGCTCCGCCGGTGGGCGGAGCACTTGGTACTCCCTGCGGGAGGTCGAGTGACTCGTTCAGCGCCTGTGCGGAGGCGTGCTGAGGATGCCGGCGAGCGTCGGTTCAAGGAAGCTGGCCATGCGTGCGTGCAGGGCGGCGTTGCCGTGCGGGTCGTAGCCGAGCGTGAACTCCTCGGCGAAGCGGTGACGCCGCTCCACGTCGGACAAACCGGTGAGGCCCGTGGCGTCGCCGTCGAACAGCACCACCTGCACGCCAGGTTCGCTGCCCAGATGCGTGCGCAGCAGTTCCGCCAAACGACCGGCACTTGGTGACCCATCGCCGCCATCGACGAAGAACACGAGCGGGATGCCGCGCGACGTTGCCATGTCGGTGATCTCGCGCCACCAGCGGCCGTGCGTCTCCCACATCACATCCGCCACCGCCGGCGCTTCGTGCACCGGCGCGTCATTCGAGCCCGGGCCCGGCAAACGGAACGTGTTGCGAATGGCCACCACCTGCGCCTGCGCACGATTGACGAGGAAAGGCAGGAACTCCGACACGGCCTTGATCGCCTGGCTGTAAACCTTCTGCTGCCGCGCCGCCTCGATCTCCGCGGCGCTGAGCGGCCCGAACCGGCGATCCGTCACCGAGGCGCGGACGACGATCGCGCGCGGCGCCGGGTGGTGCTCCAGAAACAGCCGCACCGTGACGGCGTGCTGATACGGACCATAGCCGGCCGACCCGGCATTGACGACGGTGATCGGGTGGCCAAGGTCGTGCGTCAACTTCGCCGACGCCACTGCTGTCCACACCTCGCTGTCTTCGACGCCCGGACCGAGCATCTCCGAACTGCCGGCGGCCAGCACGGTCGGTTGCGTCCAGTCGATCGGACCATTGCGATAACCATCCGCGTTGATGCCGATCGGCGGCGACAGGCGCGAGAAGTTGCCCAGGCCCATGCCGCGCCGCTGCGGCGCCGCCAGCTTCGACCCGCGCAGCTCGTCGAAGTCGAACACCAGCAGCTTCGTCGTGCCCGGCATGCGGAACCACACTTCGCCGATCACGAGGAACGCGAGCCCCACCAGCACGGCGTGCATCAGCAGACGGCGCGCCGCCGCCATCCAGTCCGCCGGCGTCGACACGTCAGAACTGGAAGTAGATGAACGCATTGGCGGTGTCCACTCCGTAGCGGACGATGAAGAAGACGAGGCAGGCGTGGACGGCAACGGCCATCCACACGGGGCGATCGAGGAAGCCGCGATCCTCGCGGCGCGGTTCCGGATCGAGCAGCGCTTCGATGCCGAGAAGCGGCACGACGAACAGCGCCAGCGCCAGCAGCAGCGTCATCGCCTCCGGCGTCCACGCCAGGCTGCGACTCGCCGCCGTCAGGAACTCGACCATCTGCTGGTAGCTTTCGTCCACCCACACACCGCCCTCGAAGTAGCCGCGCGTGCAGCGGAAGATCAGCATGCCGAAGAGCGTGAACTGGAACATCACGGCGACGGCAAGTGCGTGCGGCATCTGCAGCGAGAGGCCGTAGCGTCGCCGGATGTCGGTCCAGGCCTGATAACCGGCCAGCAGCGTCCCGTGATACACGCCCCACCAGACGAAGTTCCACGACGCGCCGTGCCACAGGCCACCGAGGAGCATCGTGATCATCAGGTTGCGATAGGTGAAGAGCGCGCCGCCGCGCGTTGCGCCAAGCGACGTGAACAGGTAGTCGCGCAGCCAGCTCGAAAGGCTGATGTGCCAGCGGCGCCAGAAGTCCTGCGGATCCGTCGCTGCGTAGGGACGCTTGAAGTTGGGCAGGATGTCGAAGCCCATCATCGTCGCCGAACCGCGCGCGATGTCGGTGTAGCCCGAGAAGTCGCAGTAGATCTGATACGTGAACGCCACCACCGTCAGGTACGCTTCGGGGCCCGTCAACGACGCACTGCGGGCGAAGTTGTGATCGACGAGACTGGCGAGGTTGTCGGCGACGACGACTTTCTTGAACAGGCCCCAGAGGATCAGCCAGCCGCCCTGCCGCAAACCCTCGATCGTGATCCGCCGGTCGCGCAGGAACTGCGGCAACTGGTGCGAGGCGCGGCCGATCGGTCCAGCCACCAGTTGCGGGAAGAACATCACGAACAGCGAGAAGTCGCGGAAGTTCGTCGTCGCGCGCAGGTGCCGGCGATAGACGTCGATGGTGTACGACAGCGCGTGGAAGGTGTAGAACGAGATGCCGACCGGCAGGATGATGTCGAGCCGCCAGTTCACGGCGTCGATGCCGGCACGCTCGAGCGCCTTGTGGGCGCTGTCGGCGAAGAAGTTGTAGTACTTGAAGAAGCCGAGCAGCGCCAGGTTCGAGACGACGCTGACCATCAGGAAGCGGCGCCGCGCCGGCGGATCGTCGGTCGCCTCCATGCGGAGTGCCGCCCAGTAGTCGATGACGGTCGAGAAACCGACGAGGAACAGGAAGCGCCAGTCCCACCAGCCGTAGAAGACGCAACTGGCGGCGAGCAGCAGCCAGTTCTGCGCCGCCCGCCGATGGCGCAGCAGCACATAGGCCGTGAACACGGCCGTGAAGAACAGGAAGAACAACCAGCTGTTGAAGACCATCAGTGCGAAGCGGTTGCCGTTGGGCACCCCATGGCGGCGGCGATAGCCGCGGCCACGGTGCGGTGCCCGCGTGCGGTCATGTGATCGTCGAGCACGAAATAGTCCGCGTCGCTCAACCCTGCCGCCGGATCGATCACCGTCAGTGACCGCCACGGTTCCGCGTAGGTGCCGGCCGCCAGCGCGTCGTGCAGTGCCGCGGCGAAGCGGCCGGTGTTGTGCCCTTCGCCGTTCATCTCGAAGACGATGACGCGCGTCGTCGCCGGGATGTCGGCGCGGGTGAGCACCTCGAGAAATGTCCGGGCGTCGTTGCCTGGCTGCGGCACGCGCCCGTCGTCGGCCGCCGTTGGCGATGCCGCGGCGGCGGGACGCAGCCGATTCGACAGGCGCGACCCGAGCAGCGGCACGAACCGGACGAAGTGACGCCCGGGATAATAGTGAGGCCGCTGCAGCACCTGCGCCTGAATCTCCTGATACGCCGCTTCGGGCATCGGCACGACGCGATAGCCGCGCTCGATGAACTCGGTGTTCTCACGGGCGTCGTTGTCGCTGTATTGCACCACCAGCCACTCGAGCGCCGTGGTGTCGAGCTGACCGAGCAGCGCCACCTCGCGCGCGGTGCCGAACGACGAGATGCCGGCGTTCAACACCTTCGTCGCACAGAAGGCGCCGAGCTGCCGCGGAAACGCCGCGTCCGCCTCGACGCCCCAGCCCATCGCGTGTGAGTCGCCAAGGACGATCACCCGCGGCGCGCTGAGCGCATCCTCGCTGTCACGCAGTCCGGCACGATTGACATCCACCCGCACGTCGAACTCGCGATTGACGAAGCGACACGATCCGGGACGCAGCAGGTAGCCGAGCGCGGCGTCGTAACGCGCGCACTCGGGCAGGTACTGGATGATCGATCGCTCGACGTCCAGGTAATACGCCGACGCGGCGCTGCGCAGCGCGCCGGACGCCGGCGGATGGCGCAGCAGGAACACCAGTGCGCCTTCCGCCAGGCCGAGCAGCACGACGACAGCAAGGATGTTGACGGCGATGAACGCCGCCAGGACCCGGCGGGATGGCCGTCGGGGGGTGGACGGCCGTCGATCCTCCACGCTGCCAGGCTCAGAAGATGGTGTAGATGAACGGCGCCAGCGCCGAACCCTGCGCGAACACCAGCAGCGTGCCCACGACCAGCATCACCAGAATCACCGGCAGCAGCCACCACTTCTTGCGTTCACGCATGAACGACCAGAGTTCTCCCATCAATCCCATGACATTCTCCTAGTACTGCCGCATCAGATTGCCGGCGCGCTTGCCCTCGGGACGCGCCTTCCAGTAGCTGGCGTTCTCGGCGTGATGCACCATCGGGTTGCCGCCGAGCGTGCGGCGGAGCAGACCCACCGGCGTCATCACCAGCAGATACATCACGCCCATCACGATCGGCGTCGTCACCTTCGAGATGAGATGGGCCAGGCGCATCCAGCCGCGCTCGACCGGGCCCAGGTACGTCGGGATGATCAGTCCCGCCAGCGAGAGCGTTCCACCGAGGCCGGTCAGCACCGTCGTGGTGGTCGGATGACCGCGCCACCACGCGATGGCGGCAAACACGAGGAAGGCCCCGCCGACCGTGAGACCGAAGCGGCGTCCCTGCGCCGCCGTCAGTCGAGCTGGAACTCCTGCTGCCATGCCTGTGTCTCCTTCCATTCCGGCTGCGCGCTCTTCTCGAGCACGAACGGCCCGAGCACCAGCGCGTCGATGTTGGTGCGCATGAAGCACCGATAGGCGTCTTCCGGCGTGCACACGATCGGCTCGCCGCGGACGTTGAACGACGTATTGATGACGACCGGACAACCGGTGCGGCGCTCGAACGCCTGGATGAGCGCGTAGTAGCGCGGGTTGGTGTCGGGCGTCACCGTCTGGATGCGCGCCGAATAGTCGATGTGGGTGATCGCCGGCACGTCGGAGCGCGGCACGTTCAGTTTGTCGATGCCCCACAGCTTGTGCTGGTCGTCGGTGAGCGGAATGCAGCGTTCCTTCTTCACCGGCGCCACCAGCAGCATGTACGGCGAATCGCTGTCGTGCTCGAAGTAGTCGGACACGCGTTCGCGCAGCACCGACGGCGCGAACGGCCGGAAGCCCTCGCGGAACTTGATCTTGATGTTCATGTCGGCCTGCATCCGCGGGCTGCGCGGATCGCCGAGGATGCTGCGGGCGCCGAGCGCGCGCGGGCCGAACTCCATGCGCCCGTCGAACCAGCCGATGATCTTCTCGTCGGCCAGATAGCCGGCCACGCGCTCGAGTTGCGCGTCGTTGTCGAACCGCTCGTATTGCGCGCCGACGGACTTCAGGTACGTCTCGATCTGCTCGGGCGAGAACGCTGGTCCGAGGTACGCGCCCTTCATCGCGTCCTTGCCCGGCACCACCGTTCGCGGCTGCTTGAACTGCCGGTGTTCGATCAGATGCGCCACGCCCAGAGCGCCGCCGGCATCACCGGCCGCCGGTTGAATCCACAGATGTTCGAACGGTCCCTCGCGCAGCAGCCGGCCGTTGCCGACGCAGTTGAGCGCGACGCCGCCGGCCAGGCAGAGATTCTTCGCGCCGGTGCGCGCGTGCGCGGTGCGCGCCATGCGCAGCATGATCTCTTCGCACACCACCTGCACCGATCGTGCGAGGTCCATTTCCTTCTGCGTCAGCTTCGACTCGGGCTTGCGCGGCGGACCGCCGAACAGCTCGTCGAACGCCGCGTTGGTCATCGTCAAGCCGGTGAGATAGTTGAAGTACTTCTGGTTCAGACGGAAGGACCCGTCCGGCTTGAGATCGAGCAGTTCCTTGTAGATCAGGTCGACGTACTTCGGTTCGCCATAGGGCGCCAGGCCCATCACCTTGTACTCACCGGAGTTCACCTTGAACCCGGTGTAGTAGGTGAACGCCGAGTAGAGCAGGCCCAGCGAATCCGGCCATTGCAGTTCGTCGAGGATCTCGATGTCGTTGCCGCGCCCCATGCCGATCGACGCCGTGGCCCACTCGCCGACGCCGTCCATCGTCAGAATGGCGGCGTCCTGGAACGGCGAGGGGAAGAACGCGCTGGCCGCATGCGACTCGTGGTGCTCGCAGTAGTAGATCTGGCCGTCGTAGCCAAGTTCGTCGTGCAACTGGCGGTCGATGTAGAGCTTCTCCTTGATCCACAACGGGCCGGCCATCAGGAACGAGCGGAAGCCCGCCGGGACGACGCCGAGGTAGGTTTCGAGGATGCGCTCGAACTTGAGCAGCGGCTTGTCGTAGAAGCCGACGCCGGTGAGATCACCGACGCCAATGCCGGCCTGACGCAGGCAGAACTCCACGGCGCGGTGCGGAAAGGAGGCGTCACCCTTCTTGCGCGTGAAGCGCTCTTCGGACCCCGCCGCCACGATCTCGCCGTCGCGCAGCAGGGCCGCGGCGCTGTCGTGGTAGTAGGCGGAGATGCCGAGTATGTAACGGTGGCTCATCGTGTCCTGCGTAGTCACTTCCGAAGAACGAACTGGTTCATGATCAGCACATCGAGGCCCGATCCGTAGAAGACGCGCACGGCGTCGCGCGGCGTGCAGACGACCGGCTCGTGAAACCCGTTGAACGACGTGTTCACCAGGCAGGGGACGCCGGTACGCTCGCCCCACACTTCGAGCAGGCGGCGAAAGAGCGGCAGGCCGTCGGCGCCCACGGTCTGCACACGCACCGTGGCCGCGGCTGACGGCAACACTTCGCGGAAGCGGGCGGCTTCACGCGGACGATACTCGCATTCCATGAATGGCGACGCCGCCGGGCCGTCGAAATGCTCGGCGACGGCATCATGCAGACAACTGAGCGCATAGCCGCGCCAGGGTTCGCGGTGCTTGAGAAAACGATTCAGGTTCTCGAGCACATAAGGCGCCGTCGGACTCGCCAGAATCGACCGCGCACCGAGCGCCCGCGGTCCCCACTCCATGCCGCTTTCGAACCAGCCGACAATGTGCCCTTCGTGCAGCGCCTGCACGGCCTCGCGCACCGCCTGTTCTTCCGACTCGAAGTCGTACTGCAGTTTGCAGTTGTCGAGTACCGCCTTGGTTTCCTCGGCGGAATAACCCGGCCCGAGAAACGGCGTCGTCGTTGCCGGTACACGGCCCAGCGCCTCGAGCGCGGCGCCGACGCCGAGTCCGCTGTCGCCGGGATCGACCGGCACGAACACCTGGTCGAAGACGCCGGCCTGCCGGACGCGCGTGTTGATCGACGAGTTGTAGAACAGCGTGCCGCCGAGGCAGAGATTCGTACCGCCGACCTGTGCGTGCACGTCCTCGACGAGCTGCACGACGAGATCGCCAAGCCGCGACTGCAGTGCGGCAGCGGCGCGCGCGCGCGGCGTGACGTCCTGAAAGCGATCCGTCGTCCCGCGATCGGCAATGCGCTGGTCGAGGCCCGGATCGATCCGCAGGCCGTGGTCGTCGAACGCCACCGCGCCTTCGAGGTGCGGATCGCGGCCGTCCGGTTGCAGACGCGCCAGCGCCTCGAGGCGCTGCGTGCCGGCCGGCGTGCGGAATCCGAACGCCGCCGCGAACCGTTGCAGCACCGACGCGAACCCTGGACCCTGGGCGCGCCACGGCACCTGTCGAAGCGCTGCGCCTTCGCCGGTCCACACCGTCACATCGGGCGAGTCGTCGTCGCAGACGATGACGGTGGCAGAGGCGAAGGGTGACGTGCGATACGCCGTGCTCGCGTGCGCGCGGTCGTGCGGCACGGTTTCGATCCCCGCGGCCACGACAGCACCGGGTGTCGTCGCCGCGACGAACCGTGTGATCTCCGAGCGCGAGCGTCCGGTGCGCTCCAGCAGCAGACTCAGCGCCTCGTCCGGCACGCCGGTGCCATTGAGGCCGGCGCCGCGGACGCGCACCGCCGCTTCCTGCGAGAGCACGGCCACCAACTGGCCGTCGATGGCCAGGGCCACCGACCCGTGCCGGGCGCCGCCACCAATACCGGCAATCATCATGACGGTCGCGCCACCGTTTCGAGTGACATCTCCGCCGCGCGCGTGCGCAGCGCCTGTCGATCCACTTTGCCGGAACCGGGGAGCTTCGGCAGGTCGGTTGTCACGATCGTCACCAGCACGGGCACCTTGTAGGCGGGCAGACGGCTGGCGCAGTGCGCGCGAAGTTCGACGGCGCTGACCGTCGATCCGGTCGAGCGCGCGGTCACAAAGGCAACCGGCGCTTCCCCCAGCAGTTCGTGTGGTGCCGCCACAACGGCAGCCTCGACCACACCGGGATGCTCGTGCAGCACGTCTTCGATCTCGCGCGCGCCAACACGATTCGCGCCCACCTTGATCATGTCGTGACGCCGGCCGACGAGGAAGAGAAAACCTTCGTCGTCTTCGTATCCGAGGTCGCCGGTGTGATACCCCAGCGCGTCGAAACGCCGCGCCGTCTCGTCGTCGTCGTGCCAGTAGCCGCGAGCGATGTTCGGTCCGCGCGCCACGAGCTCGCCCGTCGCGCCGCGCGGAACACGCGCACCGGCTTCATCCACGATCAGAATCTCGACACCGGAGATGGCGCGGCCGATCGATCCGAGCTTGCGCTCGAGGTCCGCGGGCGGCAGATAGGTGAGCCGTGCCGCTGCTTCGGTCGCGCCGTACATCACGTAGAACGCCGCCTTCGGTCCGCGTGACAGCCAGTCGCCGATGCGAGCCGGCGGCATGCCGCCTCCGGCCTGCGTCACGTAGCGCAGGTCCGGCAGGTCGATGTCGTCCAGGCTCGAGCGATGCAGCATCAAGGCGAAGGTGGACGGCACGCCGGCAAAGCCGGTGACGCGGTGCGCGCGCATGCCGTTCAGCACGACGTTCGGAAAGGCCGCCCGGTTCTCGATCACCACGGCGCCGCCGACCAGCATGTGCGTGTGCAGCAGCGACAAGCCGTAGACATAGTGAAACGGCAGCACGCACATCACGCGGTCCGCCGCGGTGAGATGAAGGTATTCGACGATGGCGCGGGCGTTGGCGACGAAGTTTCCGTGCGAGAGCATCACGCCGCGCGGCGCGCCGGTGCTGCCCGAGGTGTAGATGATCGCGGCGAGGTCGTCGGCTGATCCGGGAGTCAATAGACGCGTATCGGAACACGTCGCCAGACGCGACGACAGGTGCTGGAACGCTGACGCCGCGGCAGGTGCGTCACCGGCAACCAGCACGAGTTCCACGTGGCGCAGCGCCTCGGCGAGCGCCGGCGCGGACGCCGTGTCGCCATCGATCACGGCGACGCGGGGCGACGCATCGGCAATCGCCGGCAGCAGGCGATCGCTCTTCGGTCCCGGCGGCAACGGCACCGCCACCGCGCCCGCCTTCATCGCGCCGAAGTAAGCGGCAACCATTTCGCGGCTGTTGTCGAGCGCGATGACGACGCGATCACCGGCGGTGATGCCGGCGTCGCGCAACAGGTGCGCGAAGCGATTCGACTCGCGATCGAGCTCGCCGTACGTCGTGTGGCGCGCGCCTTCGATGAGCGCCGGCGCCGACGGTTCGCGATCGGCCGATTGCGCGATCAACTCGTGCAGCCGCATCGTCAGGACCTGACCGGCGCGGCCGTGCGATCGACGACCGTGCGGATGACGCGGGGCGGCGCCGCGGCCACGCGGCGACGAATGAAGTGATGGTGCACGAGTTGTGTCGACAGCACGCCGACCACGCTCATGTTGTCGGCGTTGGAGAACTGCCCGCGTTCGGCCTGCGTGGCGCACTTGTCGAGCAGTCGCTGCACGGCCGGCGGATCGAAGCAGCCGGCGTCGGCCACCGCGTCGGGGCCGGCGACCTCGGCGATCCACTCGCGCGCGGCGGCGCCGCTGAACGCGAGCGCGTCGGGGGCGCGGTACGGCTGCTTGGGCCGCTGCAGGATCTCGTCCGGCACGGTGCCGCGAGCGGCGCGCTTCAAGACGTGCTTCTCGTCGAGCACGCGGATCTTGTAGCTGGGCGGCAGCGACTCGGCCAGCGCCGCCACCTGACGATCGAGGAACGGAAAGCGACCCTCCACCGAGTGCGCCATCAGCATGCGATCGCCTTGCGACGACAGCAGATAACCGGACAGCAGCGTCCGCACTTCCAGATACTGATCCTGCGCCAGCGACGACCAACGCGCGAAGGCATCGGGCAGCGTACGCAGCAAATCGGCAGCGGGCGTCGTCGCGGTCACACGTTCGCGGAACGCCGGAGACAGCAGCCGCGACAACGCCGAGAAGCCACGCCAGCGCGGTTCGTGGCCGAAGCCGGGTTCGCGGAAGCGGTCCAGGCCCTGCCCGAAGAACTGCCGCGCCACGGCCTGCTGCGAGACCGGAGAGCGCTGGATGTAGGGATACAGCCGCTCGAGCAGCTTCGGTCGTCGCGTCGACGAGGGCTGCGCCGCCCAGAAGCGGCGGACCTTGGCTTCGCGGAACAGGTCGTAGCCGCCGAACATCTCGTCGGCGCCCTCGCCGGTGAGCACCACCTTGATGCCGGCGTCGTGCACGAGCTTCGACAGCAGATAGAGCGGCGCCGGCGCCGTGCGCAGCACGGGACGCTCCGTGTGGCGAATCACGTCGGGGAACGCGCGGGCGATGTCATCACGCGACACGACGATCTCGTGATGCTGGCTGCCCAGTCGTTGCACCATCAGGCGCTGATATGGCGTTTCGTCGTATTCGGCGTCGGCGAACCGCAGCGAAAAGGTGGCGAATCGCGAGCCCTTGGCCTCGAGTCCCAAGGCGGCGATGTACGAACTGTCGAGCCCGCCGGACAGGTAACTGCCAACCGGCACATCGGCGCGCAGCATGCGGAGGCGCGTGGCTTCGCCCACCGCTGCCCGCACGGCATCGGCCGCTTCGTCCACGCTGCCGGTGAAGGCGGGCGTGTGATCGTCGGGGAACGCCGGTTGATACGACCGCGCGACGCGCACGCCGGATGCGGAGTAGACGCGGACGGTGCCGGGCTCCACCTCGTCGACGCCCTCGAAGGTCGTGCGCGGCGCGATCGCGGACCAGAACGTGAACAGCTCACCAAGTCCCGCCGGGTCGAGCCGTCGCGGCAGATCCGGCGCCGCGGCGAAGAGCGCCTTCACTTCGCTGGCAAACCACAGCCGGCCGTCGTGCTCGGCGACAAACAGCGGCCGCACACCGAAGGGATCGCGCGCGAGGACGAGTTCACCGCGCGTTTCGTCCCACAGGCCGATGGCCCACTGGCCGTTGAAGCGGTCGAACGCCGCGGTGCCCCACTCCTCGTAGGCGTGGACGATCACCTCGGTGTCGCTCTGCGTGCGGAAGCGGTGCCCGCGCGCCAGCAGGTCCTGGCGGAGTTCGACGTAGTTGAAGATCTCGCCGTTGAACGTCACCCACAGCGTGCCGGTTTCATTGGCCAGCGGCTGCTGACCCGAGGCGAGATCGATGATCGACAGCCGTGCGTGCGCGAAGCCGGCCCGCCGCTCGCGGTAGACCCCGAACTCGTCCGGCCCGCGATGGTTGAGCGCGCCGGCCATCGTTGCCAGCACGTCCAGATCGGGCGGTGGCAGTCCCGCCCGCCGGTGCATGACGCCGGCAATCCCGCACATGTCAGTCGTGGACTTCGGTGACCGGCTGCACCAGGCGCGGCCGGGCGTGCAGATACTCCGTGGTGCGCCGCTTCTGCTCGATGTCGCGATAGACGCGCTGCACCTGCTCGGTGGTCAGGCCGGTGGCGGCGGCCACCTCGTCGATCGGCACCTGATGGTTGTGCGCGTACACGCAGAGATCCATCTTGTCGTACGGCAGCGCGAAGTAGAACTCTTCCTGCGTCTGCGGCAGCGAAAAGGTGTCGGTGGTGGGCGGCCGGCGGCGAATGCCCTCCGGCACGCCGACGTGCGCGGCCAGCGCATACACCTGCGACTTGTAGAGGTGCGCAATCGGCTTGATGTCCGCCGATCCATCACCCAGCTTCACGAAGAAGCCCTGGTCGTACTCGAGGCGATTGGGCGTCCCGGCGACGGCGTAGTTGAGCCGATCGGCGTGGTAGTACTCCATCATCTTGCGGACGCGCTGCTTGAAGTTGGTGGCGGCGACGAGCTGCAGATACGCCGGCGCGGGCATGCGCGCCGTCTTCCGCTCGCCCGTCGGCGATTCCACCGTCAGCTCCGACACATTCAGACGCTCGCCGTCGAGGATGGACGGCAGCGTGATCTTGTGGCGCCAGCCGTCGCCGTACTCGGGGAACACGCCGCGGATGGCCTCGACCTGCCGCGAATAACAGCCGGCGGCGTCGAGCGTCCCGGCAATGTCCTCGACGATCACCGGCGTGCCCAACGCCGTCGCCAGTTCGCGGCCGAGCGCCGTGGACTCGGGCGACGAAGCCCGTTCGGGCATCAGCAGCACCTGCACGCGGTCGGCGCCGAGCGCGCGCGCGCACAGACAGGTGACGACCGAACTGTCGATCCCCCCCGACAAGCCGACGACGATGCCGCGGCGGCGGAGTTGACTGACCTGGGTACGAATGGCCTGCTCGATCTCACGGGAGACCGCGTCGGCGTCGATGGCGAGTTGGGCAGTGGAAAACATGCGTTGCGGTGCCAGCAAAGACCCTTCCGCGCCCATCTGGCTCGGCGAAGGCGTTACAAACCGTTGTGGATCAATGAGTTGGGGAGCGCGTGACGACAGCCGTTACCGGCGACCGCCGCGCAGGATGGTTGCACCGCGGGGGATTTTTGTCCAGTGCTCGCTGGTAATGGTCAGCGAACGCGCGCGACAAGCCGCTGAAGGGGGGTGGCGGCAGTCGGTGCGAAGACGCTCAGGCGCGGGCGTGGCGGCCGGCCGCAAAGCCGACACCCAGGAGCGCCACGCCAATCAGCAGCATGGTGACCGATTCGCCGCTTTCCGACAGATCCGAGGCCGGCGCCGAGGACAGCACGCGGTGCAGTTCCGCGGATCCAAGGCCGGAGTACGCCGCCAGTACCTCGGGACCAATCGCGAGGGCGGCGACGAAAATCAGGGACGCAAAGATGAAGAGATAGCGCATGACGTGTCCGCCGTGGGGGGGGCGCGGTCAGTGAAGAAGCATGTTCCATGCCCGTAGAGGCCTCCCGCCTCAGGCGTGTAAGGCACTGATTCGGATTCGTTTATCGTTGCGCCGGCATTTCCAGCGACTGAATAGTCCGCTCAAGCTCCGACTTTTCTTTTTCGTTCTGATGAATAGCGCGTTCCGCGCCATTCCCGCGCGGCTCGCAGTCGTAGCGCCGCAGGAACGAGACGAACCGCCGCTGATCCGCCTCCGGCATGTTGAACAGCGGCATCAGCGTGTCGTAGCGGCCGCGCGCCAGGTGCAGGCCGCGATCGACGAGCAGGCGGATGTCGGCGCGCGTGATTTCGCGCCGCATGAACTGCGGATAGACGCTGGTCCAGAAGCTGTCGCGGCCCGAGACGATCTGGTGCAGCAGCATGTCCGCCAGCCCCATCGCCGGCTCGGTGACGACAACCGATGATCGGGAGCGTCGCGGCCGGATGCCGACCGGCAGGTCCTTCAGGCCAATCACGGGCGTGTCCGCGGCAGCCATCAGCCGCGCCACCACCGCCTTCAATTCGACGACGTTGCCGGGCCATGGATAAGCGCGCATGGCGGTGAGCGCGGCGCTGGCGAACGACACCGGTCGAGTGGCCGGCGACCGTCGCGTGAAGTGGCTGATCAGGAGCGGCACGTCCTCGCGGCGATGCCGAAGCGCCGGCAGGTGCACGTGCGAGTCGTGGAAGTGCGGCCGGAGCGCGCCGGTCAGGCGATCGGCGGCGATCAGTTCGTCGAAGGGCCGACAGGCGGTGGCCAGCACCTGGATCGTCGCGCCGTGGTCCCATCGCGGGCCGGACGCCTG
>JADZCY010000042.1 GCA_020851325.1 Acidobacteriota bacterium
GGCATCCCACCCGATCAGTGCATGCGCGCCCGTAGCTCAGCTGGATAGAGCGTTGGCCTCCGGAGCCAAAGGCCGCAGGTTCGAATCCTGCCGGGCGCACCAACCTTCGCCAAGCGCTCGCTGCGCTCGCGGCTACGGTTGGCAAGCCATCCCCCAGGCGCGTGTTGCGTTCGCGTGGCACGCCGTTCGCCGGGCGCACGTTGCGCTCGCGGCAAATCATACGCACCATCCCATCAAGGAGCTCTCGTTCGTGCGCACTCTCTCGATTCTCTTCTGTGCTTTCTTCCTCTCGCCGTCACTGGCCTCGGCTCAGCCCGGTACCTCCCGTGGCGAGCGCGCCTGGATTGACGTGAACCTCGGCGCCGCGATCGCCGCGGAGGACACATTCACCACGGTGCTGACCTCGCTCGATTCCGGTGGCGAGGAGCGGCGCAGTTCGGCCACCTACGACAACCCGACCGGCGTGTCGTTCGACTTCGGCGGCGGCTACATGTTCACGCCGATCATCGGCGTCGGCGCCTCCCTCGTCGGCACCGCGCACATGGCCGAGGCGGAGCTGTTCACGCGCCAGCCGCATCCGCTGCTGTTCAACCGCTTCGGTGAAGACACGTCGACGACCGACGAGGAACTGACGCGCTCGGAAGGCAGCATCAACTTCCACGCCATGGTGCGCCTGCCGATCGAGAACGATCGCCTGCGCGTCCGCTTCTTCGGCGGTCCCACCTACTTCCGCGTCCAGCAGGAGCTGGTGACGGCGATTCGCTACTCGCAGGTGTACAACGGCAGCGGCCTCAACACGATCGACATCACCACCTACGACGCCGACGAGTTCGAGGCGACCGGCTGGGGTTTCCACGCCGGCGGCGACGTGTCGTACTTCTTCAACGACCTGATCGGCGTCGGCGGCGTCGCCCGCTTCTCGCGCGGCACCGTCGAGTTCGACGATCTCGACATCCTCTCCGACGACATCGTCGAAGTGAAGGCCGGTGGCTTCCAGATCGCCGGCGGCGTCAGGTTTCGATTCTAAGGTCCTAGGTCTTAGGTCTTAGGTCGACGAAGGTGCGGAGCCACCAGGCGGTGGCTTCGCACCTCATGCCCGCGGACCTGAAGGCTTGGAGGGCTTGGGGCTTGGAGGGCTTGGGGCATGAAGGGCTGGAGGCACCAATGCTTTCCGCCTCCCGCCGCCCGCCTTTCGCCTCCCGCCTCCCGCTTCCCGCCTCCCGATCTAATTCGCCTCCCGCCGTCGTGCCATCGCCACCAGTTGATTCGTCGACGAGTCGTGCGCGACGGTGTCTTCATCCGCCTGCAGTTCGCGATCGATGCGCGTGGCGAGTTGCTTGCCGAGTTCCACGCCCCACTGATCGAACGAGTTGACGCCGAAGAGCGCGCCCATCGTGAAGACCTTGTGTTCGTACATCGCCAGCAGCATGCCCAGCGTCCGCGGATCGAGCTTCGGATAGACGATCGTCGTCGAGGGCCGGTTGCCGGGGAAGATCTTGTGCGGCACCAGCGCCTCGAGCGTCTCGCCACCCAGTCCCTGCGCGGTCAGCTCGGCCCGCACCGTCGCCTCGTCCTTGCCGCGCATCAACGCTTCGGTCTGCGCGAAGCAGTTGGCCAGCAGCAGGCGATGGTGATCGCCGAGCGGATACGGCGACTCCAGGCCGACAAGGAAGTCGCAGGGGACGACGCGCGTGCCCT
Organism: Acidobacteriota bacterium; assembly: GCA_020851325.1. Taxonomy (GTDB): domain Bacteria; phylum Acidobacteriota; class Vicinamibacteria; order Vicinamibacterales; family UBA2999; genus VFZN01. The sequence continues at coordinate 1,699 of JADZCY010000042.1, forward strand.
GGTGCAGCAACTGATAGAACGCGTGCTGGCCGTTCGTGCCGGGCTCGCCCCATACGATCGGCCCGGTGGCCACGGGCGCCGGCAGGCCGTCGCGCGTCACTCCCTTGCCGTTGCTTTCCATGTCCAGCTGTTGCAGATATGCCGGCAGCCGGTGCAGCAGTTGCTCGTAGGGCAGCACCGCGTGTGATGCATGACCCCAGACGCTGCCGTACCACGCGCCGACAAGGCCCAGCAGCATCGGGATGTTCTGATCGATCGACGCGGTGCGGAAGTGTTCGTCCATCTCGAACGCGCCGTCGAGCAGCGCGTCGAAGTGATCCGCGCCGACGGCCAGCGCCACCGGCAGCCCGATTGACGACCACAGCGAATAGCGTCCGCCAACCCAGTCCCAGAAGACGAACATCTGCTCGGGACCGATTCCGAACGCCCGCACCGCCTGCTCGTTGGTCGACACGGCGACGAAGTGCTTCGCGACATGCGCCTCATCACCCGCGCGCTCGACGAACCACGCCCGCGCCGTCCGCGCGTTGGCCATCGTCTCCTGCGTGGTGAACGTCTTCGAGGCGACGACGAACAACGTCGTGGCGGCGTCCAGACCGGCGAGTGTCTGCGCGATGTGCGCGCCGTCGACGTTGGAGACGAAATGCAGCCGCGGTCCGTCACCGGCGTATGGCGCCAGCGCTGCCGTCGCCATGGCCGGTCCGAGATCCGATCCGCCGATGCCGATGTTGACGACGTCGGTGATGCGCGTGCCGTGATACCCGGTCCAGGCGCCGCTGCGCACGCGCTCCACGAACCCGCGCATGTGCGCCAGCGCGCGCTGCACGTCCGGCATCACGTCGCGGCCGTCCACCAGCACCGGCCGGCCCGAGCGATTGCGCAGCGCCGTGTGCAGCACCGCGCGATGTTCGGTGGTGTTGATCGGCTCGCCGGCGAACATGCGGTCGCGCAGGCCCTCGACGTCCCGCGCCCGCGCCAGCGCCACCAGGTGCGCCAGCGCGTCGTGCGTGATGTGCGTCTTGGAGAAATCGACGACGAGGTCGCCGAGCTGGCGCGTGAACGTCTTCGCGCGCCAGGCGTCGGTGTCGAAGAGCGACGCCAGCGTGTCACCGCGCGCAATCATCGTCTGCGTGTGCGCCCGCAGGTTCGACCACGCCGGCGCTTCCGGCGCGTAGTCGGCCCACAACCGGAAGCCGCCTTCGAAGGCGCGGTCGTTGTGGCCGCGGCGGATGCGCGGCGGCAGCGTGTCGAAGAGCCGGACGTTGCCACCACCGAGCACGACGTATTCGGCCGCCACGGCCGCGCGCAGCCGTTCGGCGCATTCGATCACGATCGACCGCCACGTTTCGACGCCGAGCCGGTGCAGGCCGTCCTGCCCGCAGTAGTCCTCGAAGGTCTTGTCGCGAAACGGCAGGTGACCCATCTCGAGCGGCACCAGCCGCCCGTCGTCGACGAGCGTGGTGCCAAGGCCCGAGCCGAGTCCGAGGAAGAGCATGCGGCCGCCTTCGTAGCTGCCGAGTGCCTGCATGGCCGCATCGTTGATGAGCCGCGTCGGCTTGCCGAGCGCCTGTTCCCAGTCGAAGCCGACCCAGCCGGTGCCGAGGTTCCACGGCTCTTCCATCACGGCGCCGCGGAGGATGGGACTTGGAATGCCGATCGAGACCACGTCATAGGTCCAGTCGTCCGCGTTGGCGCGGATGCCTTCGACCACCTGCTCGGGGCGGAAGGTGTCTCCCGACTTGAACCGGCGCGGCTCGGTCGCGCCGCTGGTCATCAGCTTGACGTTCGTGCCACCGACATCGACGACGAGGATGCGCATCGCCGCAGGATACCGCACGGGCGCGGGTGCTATCCTCGTGGGATGATTCTCGACGCGCTGAAGCGCTACACCACCGTGGTCGCCGACACCGGCGACATCGACGCCATTCGCGAGCACCAGCCGCAGGACGCGACGACCAACCCGTCGCTGCTGTTGAAGGCGGCGCAGCAGGAGCCGTATCGGCCGCTCGTCGATCAGGCGCTGGCGGCGGCGAAGGCGCTGCACCTGTCCGGTGCGCGCGGAACTGCGGCGTTCATGGATCGGCTGGCGGTGGCGTTCGGCCGCGAGATCCTCGCCATCATTCCCGGCCGCGTCTCCACGGAAGTGGACGCGCGCCTCAGCTTCGAGACGGCGGCGACCATCGACAAGGCACGCGAGATCATCGCGCTGTATGAAGCGGCCGGGGTATCTCGGGAACGCGTGTTGATCAAGATCGGCAGCACGTGGGAAGGGATCAAGGCCGCCGAGGTGCTCGAGCGCGAAGGCATCCACTGCAACCTGACGCTGCTCTTCAGCTTCGCGCAGGCGGTGGCGTGCGCCGAAGCGAAGGTGACGCTGATCTCGCCGTTCGTCGGGCGGATCTACGATTGGTACAAGAAGGAGCGCGGCGGCGACATCCCGATCGACGAGGATCCGGGCGTGTCGTCGGTGACGCGGATCTACAACTACTACAAGAAGCACGGCTATCGGACCGAGGTGATGGGCGCGAGCTTCCGCCGCGTCGATCAGATCGTCCGGCTCGCCGGCTGCGATCTGCTGACGATCAGTCCGGAACTGCTGGCCGAACTGGCGTCCATGCCGGGCGACCTCGAACCGGCGCTGACGCCGGATGGCGCCCGCCAGAGTGGCGAAGCGCGCATCACGTTGAACGAAGCCGATTACCGCTGGCACCACAACCAGGACGCGATGGCGGTGGACAAGCTGGCCGAAGGCATCCGCAAGTTCGACGCCGATGCGCGCAAGCTGGAAGCCTGGGCCGGCCACAGATGACACAGAGGGCACAGACAGCCCGCAGAGGGCGCAGCTGGAACGAGAGATAGGGGCAGCTCGCCCCGCGCGCGGGGATGCGCATCCGTGGATCGCGTCTACGGCCGAGCTATCCGCTGTTACAATGCCCTCCACAAGCCGACCTTCCCCCAGGGCTTCGGCTTGATTGGAGGTTCCATGAAGGCATGTTCCTTCATCTTTGGCGCGCTCTCCCTGTTGTGGCTGGCCGCGCCGGTTCAGGCGCAAGGGGCGCCGACGTCGCAGCCGCCTGCCACCACGCCCGCCGAGCCGTCCCCTCAGGATCCGGATACCCCGCCCATCTACACCGAAGCCGTCGTCGTCACCGCGTCGAAGGTTGAGCAGCAGATCGTCAACGCGCCGGCCACCGTGTCGGTGGTGTCGTCGGACACGATCCAGAGTTCGCCGATCAACAACTACGCCGAACTGCTGCGTGAAGTGCCGGGCGTGAACATCACGCAGACCTCGGCGCGCGACTACAACATCACCATGCGCGGGGCGACGTCCACGCTGGCGACGTCGCAACTGGCGCTGCTCGATGGCCGCAGCCTCTATCTGGACTTCTTCGGCTTCATCGCCTGGGACCTGGTGCCGGTCAACGCGTTCGAACTGCGGCAGGTCGAGGTCATCCGCGGCCCCGCGTCGGCGGTGTGGGGCGCCAACGCGATGTCGGGCGTCATCAACTTCATCTCGAAGACGCCGCGTGAGCTGAACAGCAACAACCTGACGATCAGCGCCGGCGCGTTCAACCGGGAGCCGTCGAACGGCCAGAATCTCGACACCGGCGGCCTCTACTCGATGAACCTGACGCACGCCCGCGCCGTGAACGATCGCTGGGCCTACAAGGTGTCCGCCGGGTATTACACCTCCGACGCGTTCTCGCGGCCGGTGGGGTTGATCCCGAATCAGACCGGCACGAGCTATCCGGCGTTCTCGAATCAGGGCACGTCGCAGCCGAAACTGCTCGGGCGTCTCGACTACGACGATCCCGACGGCCGCTACAAGCTGGTCTTCGAGGGCGGCTACTCGGCGACCGACGGCATCATCCACACGGGCATCGGCCCGTTCGACATGACCGGCGTCGGCCTCGGCTACGGCACCATGCGCTACACGCGCGGCGCGTTCCGGTTCAACGTCTTCACCAACATCCTCGACGGCGACGCCAACGGCCTGCTGGCCGTGGGCCTCGACGGCCGGCCGATTCCGTTCAAGTTCAACACCAAGACGTACGACGTCGAACTGGGCCACGCCAAGACGATCGGCACGCGGCAGGTGATCACCTACGGCGGCAACCTGCGCCGCAACAACTTCGACCTGTCGATTGCGCCGCTGGGCAACAGCCGCACCGAAGTGGGCGGCTACGTGCAGGACGAGATCTTCATCAACGATCAGTTCCGCTGGAACATCGGTGTCCGTGTCGACAAGTTCGCCAACATCGACAACGTCGTCGCCTCGCCACGCACGGCGCTGATCTACAAGCCGCTGCCGGACCACGCGATTCGCCTGTCCTACAACCGCGCCTTCCGGGCGCCGTCGTTGATCAACAACTACCTGCAGACGTCGATCGTCAACCAACTGGATCTCGGGCTGATCAACCCGGCGTTTGCCGGCCGCACCTACAACTTCCCGGTGGCCGCCGTTGGCAACCAGGACCTGGTGCAGGAGAACACCAACGCCTTCGAACTGGCCTACACCGGCGTCATCAACAACCGCGCCACGGTGTCGGCCGCGGTTTACTGGACGCGCAACACCGACGAGATCTTCTTCACGCAGACCAATCGCTACCGCGCCACTGCGCCGCCGCCGGGATGGGTGAGCACGCTGGTGCCGCCGCTGCCGCTCCAGCAGGCGCTCGGCGTGCTGGAGGTCCTGCCGCCCAACTGCACGCTGCCGGAGAACGCCGCCAACTGCACCACCGGCGGCCTGCCGTCGGAGTTCAGCTACCGGAACCTCGGCAAGGTGATCAACAAGGGCTTCGAACTCGGCATCGACGGTGCCGTCAACGAGGCGCTGAACATCTTCGCCAACTACTCGTTCCAGGCGGAGCCGGACCCGGACTTCGATATCAGCGAGGTCAACATGCCGCCGCAGAACCGCGTCAACCTCGGCTTCAACTTCAGCCGGAGCCGCTATCTCGGCAACATGTCCTACTCGTGGGTGGACGAGGCCGAGTGGCGCGATGTGCTCGACGCCCGCTACCACGGCCCGACGAAGGCCTACTCGCAGGTCAACGGCGCCTTCGGCGTGAAGTGGGCCGCCGATCGCCTGGTGACGACGGTGAAGGCGATCAATCTGCTCAACGAAGATGTGCAGTCACACGTCTTCGGCGACATTCTCAAGCGGCAGATCATCGGCGAACTGAGAGTGACGTTCTGAGGTCTATTGTCCCAGTGACGTGATGCGCTCGTTGAGCGGCGGCAGGTAGTCGTCGCGGAAGACTTCGAGGATGCCGGGCACGCGCTGGAGCTTGCGGAGTTCGACCATCTGCACGATGCAGGTGGCGAGGCGGCCGGGGTCGGTATCGCCGATCCCGATCCGCTGACCCTCCGGATGCGCCATCTCGCCGGCGAGCGTGTGCTGCAGCCGGGCCTTCTCGATGGTCCGGTTGATCGTCGCATCGCGCTGGACGACGGCGGCGACGGCGGCATCGGGCTGCACGATGGCGTCGCGTAAGCCGCGCGTGAAGGCGCGGAGCACACGGCGCACCAGATCCGGCGATGAGGTCAGCAGCTCGCGGTTCACCATGATCGCGCTGCCGTAGCTGTCGGTCATCAGGTCTTCGTACTTGAAGAAGCGCAGTGCCGTGTCGGCGTCGATGCCTTCGGCGGCCGCCGCGGCGCGCACCGTGGAGTTGTAGCCGAACACGCCATCGACCTTGCCGGCGACGAGCTCCTTCAGCATCGCCGCCATCGGCACGTCCGTCGTCTGGATGGTGATGTCGTCGGGATCGACGCGCGCCAGTCCGGCGTAGATGCCGAACATGTTCAGCGCGACATCGGTGGCGTGGCCGACCAGCCGCTTACCAACCAGATCGTACGGCACCTGCACGTCGCTGTCGGCCTTGACGACCAGCACCGACGGACTGCTGTTGAACACCATGTAGACCGCCAGCGGCGCGTGTGCCGGATCGCGCGACACGACTTCGATCAGCGCGTTGATGTCGCCGTAGCCGATGTCGAAGCCTTCTTTCACCATCCGTTCCGCGGCGGTGTAGGCGCCGACGCCCGGCGTGAACGTCACGCTCGCACCAGCTTCTTTCAGATAGCCCTTGTCGTCCGCCAGCAGCAGAAACGCGTTGGCGCCGGTGTAGCCCGAGTTGAGCAGCATCCGCAGCGGCCGCTCCTGCGCCCGCGCCGGCCACGCCGCGGTGGCAAGAGCGGCGGTGGAAAGACCAAGCCAGTCGCGGCGCGTCAGCAGCATGGGCGGGAGGATAGCCCTTCGACTTCGCTCAGGGCAAGCAGGCGACGCCGCGCCGAAGCGCGCATTGCGAAGGCGGGCGGGAAAGACACCACGAAAGCACGAAGGGAACCACGTTGACCGCGAAGGCCGCGAAGTTCTCGAAGATGGATCGGAATGCTTGAACCGCGACACCACGCGCGGGAAAAGCCTGGCCTGGAAACCTTGTAGTGTGACGTATCCTTTGAGCTCTTCGCGCCCTTCGTGATCAACAGAGGACCCTTCGTGCCATCGTGGTTTCCTTGCGTGGTCACCCGGCGCCGAGGCGTTTGATTGCTTCCAGCAGGTCCGCACCGCGGTCGTTGCGCAGTGCGGCCCAGAGGTCGCCCACGGCCTCGATGCGTGCCGGCATCGTGTCGATGGTGAAGTCCTGCGGCGCCGGCGAGTCGTGCACTTCGGCCCAGGTCAACGGCGCGGACACGCCGGCGAACGCACTCGCGCGCGCGGAGTAGGCGCAGGCCAGCGTCTTGCCCTGGATGTTCTGCAGGTAATCCACGTAGATCGTCTTCGCCTGCCGCCGCTTCACCATGCGCTCCACCGTCGCCACCTTCGGATGCTGCGCGGCCACCATCGTTGCCACGATCTGGCAGAAGAGCAGGCCGGCGTCGTACGGCGTGCCTTCCGGTAGCGGGATGAAGATGTGCAGTCCTTCGGAGCCGGACGTCTTCGGATAGCCGTTGACGCCGACGCGTTCGAGGATCTCGTGCACCCAGCGCGCGACGTCGAGGATCTGCGCGAAGGTGGCGCCCGGCTGGGGATCGAGGTCGATGGCGACGTGGTCCGGATAGTCCAGCGCACGCATCGTCGAGAAGAACGGATCCATCGAGATCGAGGCGAGCTGCGCCATGTAGAGCAACGTCTTCAGTCCACCGCCGACCAGCCGCGCCGGCACGTCATCGTCCGGGAGCGTCTCGGTTCGCACTCCCGGTGGCACCGGCTCGGGGGCGCGATGCTGATAGAACGCCTTGCCGGTCACGCCGTTCGGCAGCCGCTTCATGACCAGCGGGCGATCGTCGATCACCGGCAGCAGCAGCGGCGCGACACCGGCGTAATAGCGGAGCAGATCGCCTTTGGTGCGCTCAATCTCCGGCCAGAACACTTTCTGCAGGTTCGTCACCTCCAGCGTGTCGCCGTCGGGCAGCGTGATGCGGCCGTCCTTCTTCGCCTGCTCCAGCGCAGTCAATTGCTCGACGATCTTCGACGTATCGAGCGTCGTGTCGTCTTCCGGTTGCGACGTGCGCGTCTGCTTCCTCGACGGGCCGCGCTTTCGCGTGTGGGCCGCTGTGGACTTGCTCACGGTTCGGTCTCCGTTGATGGCGCCCGCCGCGGGTGCGCCGTTCGACGACTCGCGACCGGGGACGACCACGTCCGCCGGCTTCTTGTCGTCGCGCAACCCGAGGTACGCCGGATGTCTGAGCCGGCCTTCGTCGGTGACCTCGGTGTAGCGAACCTGCGCTACCAGCGTCGGCGCCACCCAGTGGGCGCGTCGCAGCAGTCCCGCTGGTGGATTGTGCAGGGGCGATGATGCCCGCACGCGGCGTTGCAGCGCGGTCCACAGCCGTTCGATCTCGTCGCGCGTGAAACCGGTGCCGACATCGCCCATGTAGAGCAGGTCGTGCGAACCCGGCGCGGCATGGGCGCCGAGCACCAGCGCGCCGAAGCGCGCCCGTGTGCCCTGCGGATCGGTGTAGCCGCAGATGACGAACTCGTCGAACTTCTGCAGCTTCAACTTGCGCCATTCGGGACTGCGCTTGCCGGTGCGATACGGCGAACGCGCCACTTTCACCAGCAGCCCTTCCCAGCCCTCACGCTCCGCCTGTTCATGCAGCGACACGCCTGAACCGGCATGCTGTTCGCTGAGGCGCAGCGTGTTCGAGGGAAATGGATGCGCGAGCAGCAGCGTTTCGAGCGCCGCCCGTCGGTCGCTGAGCGCGTGTTCTCGCAGATCGAGCGTATCGACGCGCAGCAGATCGAACACGATCAGCGCCGCCGCCTGCTCCGCGGGCGACAACTGCGCCTTCTTCGATCGATAGCCCGGCACGGCGACATGAATGCGATGCTGCAGCCGCTGGAAGCCCTGCGGCCGGCCGTTCGCGTCGAGCGCCACCACCTCGCCATCGAGCACGACGGTGCCACCCACTGCCGCGCCCCATTCCTCGAGCGCCTCGACGAGATCGGGAAACTGAGCCGTCTTCTCGTTACCGTTCCTCGACCACAACCGCGCGCGCGTCGTGCCGCCCGCAGCGGCCACTTCGACGATGGCGCGGATGCCGTCGTACTTCGGTTCGTAGAGGAGGCCGTCGCCCTCGAGCGGCGGTTCGACCTCACCGCCAACCGCGAGCATCGGCCTCAGATGACGCGCGTCGAACATCAGCAGCGATACGCGACGCTGGACGCCGCGCCGGGGAATGGGGACCGTGGCATGACGAAGGCTGTCAGTCTACGTCAGGGTTGATGCGCCACAGCACGCCGCGTCCATCAGGAAAGCGCTGGACCTGCGTCTCCTGCGATCCGAGCGTCGACGTGCGCGTGAGGTAGAGGTAGTCCGGCGCCGGCCCGTCCATCGGTGCCACCTGCACTTCGACACGAATCGCGGCGGTGGACATGCGCTCGGCGTAGTAGCGCGCCACGGGCAGATACATCCACTCCGTCCCCAGGCTGACGGCACGCGGAGTATCGCCGTTGGCCGTCGCATCGCGGATCACCGTCTCCAGCATCTCGGGCGTTGCCGCATCGTCTGGCCAGTCGAGCGTGCGGTGCACGTTGAACGTCGCGAATGCGTGCGCGCCCGCCAGGATGGCGAGCACAACGGCGGCCGCTGTCGCCGCGAAGCGGACGGCCCCGCCCAGCGTCGCCACCGCATCGGCGGTGAGCCATGTCAGCGCCAGCAGCAGTGGCAGCAGGACGATGGCGGTGCGGCCGAAGAGATAGGGTGTGCCCAGTATCTGGTGCTGGACGAAGGTCTGAAGCGCGACCAGCCCAAGAAGTGCAAGCACTGCGGACGGACGCACGACGACAGATGCCCCCGATGCCACGGAGGGCCCTGGCGAGACGCGAGCGCGCGGCCACAGCAGCGGCAGCAACACGCCCGCCGCGGCGGCGATGGTCCAGAGCAGCAGGATGACGGACTGCTGATTGTCGGCGTAGCGCGCACCATACATCGTGTTGCGCGCCAGTGAGCCGAACGTGCCGTCGATCAGCCCGCCGGCGCCGCTGAAATACAGTTGCGAGCCGTGCTGCAGCACGTAGATGGGCGCTGCGGTCACCGTGGCCACCACCGTGATGGCGCTGCAGACGATGAGGGTGACGTCCGCGGGCAGCCATCCCCATCGAACGGCGATGAACCGCACGGCGATCAGGACGGCAGCCAGCAAGAGCAGTCCGCCGATCGTCCTGGCGGTGTATCCGGCCACGAGCCACGCATGATGCCCGTTGTCACGCCAGTTGATGACGCCGTTCAACGAGGAGTTGTCAGGCCGCGGCGCGGCGAGACCAGGCGTCGCGATCAACATGCGCTCCGCCGCGTTGATGTCCACCACCTGCCAGGGGCCCGGCTGCCGGCGATCCCGCACGAAGCGATACGGACCGATGGCGACTTCCAGCCGCGACAGGTTGCGGTCCACCGATACCGGCAAGTGGATCTGCAGCCCCCACGCGTCTTTCAGCTCGCCCGTACGCCACGAACCGTCCGCCTGCCGATCGAGTTCGCGCGCGTGTTCGCGCGAGTCGAGGCGATACACGTGCACGCTGCGCATCTCCTCCGGCAGCAGGCCGTGCACGCGCACGGTGATGGGCGAGAACAGGTCCTGCGACAGCGAGTGCTCGCGGGAGTAGACGAGCCACGAGAAGACCGTCGCCAGGATCAGCCAGGTGACGATGGTGGCGCGCGACCACCGCGGCACAACGGTGTGCGGCGCCCGCGAAGTCGTCGATGTGCGTGAGCGCTGTGTCCACCACGAGCGCAGCACGACGACGCCCAGCACCGCCAGGAACATCGTCAGCGACGAGAAGTTGGCAACGACCGCCGCGGCGGCCAGCCATACCGTGCGTGCCGCCCAGCGGCGTGCGGACATGTCGTCTGGTCGAACATCCAGCCACCTGAGCAGGGCGTAGACGCTGCCGAGCGTCAGCGCCAGTGCCAGGCCGTAGCCTCTGCTGAGCGCGAGGTAGTCCAGCACATATGGATTGGCCGCGAGCAGAACGAATCCGCTCACGCCGATCATCGGCGACGCCGCACGTCGAGCGAGCGCAAGCGCCGCCGTCAGATAGCTCAGGGCCGCCAGCAGGCCAGGCAGCCGCAGTGCCAGCGGCGATTCGCCGAAGACGCCGGCGCTGAACCACGTGAGCATCGAACTCAACAGGTGATTGGTGGCGACGTGAAAGTCGAACAGCCCCGCGAAGTCGGAGCGCACGTAGCGGAACAGACTGGCCGCTTCGTCGTAGCTGAGCGGCACGAGTACCGCGCGCGCCAGCACGTACGCCGCCATCACCGTGAAGACGATGAGAGTGATGAGGCGATGAACGGGCATGGTGCGTATGGGCCGCGAGATCAGCGTGGCATCCACGCCGGATGGCGATCCTGTCCGCGCCCGGTGGTGATGCGAAACGCCGCCGCGTCTCCGGCCGCGCGAATCAGATACAAGTCCCAATCCTCACCAGCGCCGACGGCGGCCGTGCCTGCCACCGCAAGCCATTGCCCATCGGGCGACCAGTCGGGATCGGCAACGGCGGCGAGTCCCTCGATCGTCAGCGCCCGCGTGGCGCCCGAGGCCACGTCGATCACGATCACGTGGGAGCCGGAGTCGAACAGCCGCGTCATCGCCACGCGCGTGCCGTCCGGCGACCATCGCGGGTGCACGCTCTCACCCGGCGCGCGAGTGAGGAGGCGCCGCCCGCCGCCGTCGATGTCCTGCAGTGCGATCTGCAAACCGTCCGGCGTCCCTGACGCATACGCCACACGGCGGCCGTCCGGCGACACGTCCGGCATCAACGCGCGTTCGGGCAACGGCGACAGGCGCGACATCTCTCCGGAGTCGATGTCCAACCGGAAGACGGCCTGCGTGCCCTCGTGCTCGCTGGCAACGATGAGCGTGCGGCCGTCGTGCGTCCACGCCGGGTACTGCACGGATGCCCGGCTGCTGGTGACGCGACGGACGGATCCATCGCCGACATCCAGCACGGCCACGTCAAACGCGGCGCGGCCGAACCTCGTCGTCGAGAAGGCGAGGCGCTGGCCGTCGGGCGACCACGCAGGTTCTTCGTCACGATGATCCTGACCGCTGGTCATCGCCGTCACAGTGCGCGAGGCGAGGTCGAGCCGATACAGCTTGTCGCGTCCCTCGCGGTCGTTCTGGAACGCGATGGTGCCACTGATCGCGCTCGTGATCTCCGTCAGCGGCACGCGTTCGACGCCGGCTGTCGGATCGGACGCAGCGCGCATCCAGATCGCCAGCGGCGGACTCACCTTGGCGACGTTCGAGTAGGTGGGATCGACCTCGAGCGCGGTGAGGAATGGCGCCAGCCATCGACTCGACACGGCCTTCCAGTCGGCGTCCATCACCTGCGTGAACCCGGCTTCGGTCATCGTGCGGTCCACCATCCGCGCCGGCGGCTGACCAGGCCGTTCGAACCAGTGCTCGTTGAACACGATCGCGTCGGGCGCCCAGTCGACGAGTTCGTCAACCGACGCGGAGGGCACGAGACGATGTTGATAGGGATAGAGGTTGGGCAGATACAACGCTGAACCGACGCCGAGGACGAGCGGGTCGTCGAGCAGGTGCTCCTGCATCCACGTCTCCGTCGCCAGACGCGAATCGCGCCACTGTCGTACGTTCAGGATGACGCTCGGCAGCAGCGCCAACGCCATCACTGCCGTGGTGACAAGCGCGCGCGCTCGTGCATGACGGATGACCGTCATCGCCCAGTCGATGCCGCGCGCCGCGAAGATCGCGATGAACACCACCACGGCAAGCAGGAATCGGTCGTACACATACCCGACCGTACCGACGAACGTCATCAGGTAGCTCACCGGCAGCACGAGCAGCAGCAGCGCCGGACGCAGCGTGCGCGCGTCGCTGATTGAGACGCCGAGTCCTGTCGCCGCCGCAACAACGATCAGCGGACCGAGTGTCTGCCCGAGAACTGCGAGCGACGTGAGCAGGAGCGTCGCGAACCCAGTGGGCGAGGCCGGAAACATGCGGAACGGCACCGACGCCGGCCCGGTGATCATCGCGATGTGTGACTGGACGCCGTCGAGATTCCACCATACGCCGAGCAGCACGCTGTAGAGCGCGAGGCACGTGACCAGACCGGACCAGAGCGCCGCATCGGTGACGACGCGCATGAGCCGCTGCGCCGGGCGGTCCGCGGTCGATGCGGTCCGCTGCCACGCCGCATACACGAGCGCCAGCGCGGCTCCGGGGAAGAACCCGTACGCCTGGTCCTTGGTCGCGATGGCGGCCGCCACGGTTGCGCCGAGGATGATGTGATCGCGACGCGTGCCGCGCGTCATCGCGCCGAGCCACGCCAGCGCCGCGACGATCACCCAGAACGTGTACGCCATATCCACGTTCGTTGTCTTCGCGTAGAACGCGATGAGGGGAAGACCCGCGATCAGGAAGGGCGTGAGCCGCCGCGCGCCGGCGCCGAAGGCGCGCTGCGCCAGCGTGCCGCCGGCGAGGAGCGTGAGGAACGCGTACGCCAGCGACAAGCCGCGATCCAGCGCGTGTTGAGCGGCGGTCACATCAGCGGTCGTGCCGAGCCAGGCTGCGGAGGTGAGCGAGGTGAAGGGCAGATGAATCAGCGCGAGCAGATAGAACGACAGCGGTGGATACAGATGGCGCCAGCCGCCGGCGAAGCCGTTCGCCATCGCGTTCGCCACGTCGCCCGGGAGTACCTCGTCCGGCGCCCAGCCGCGCCACGGCAGCAAACCGATCTGCAGATTGGCGCCAAGTATCGGCAGCGCCACAACCGCAATCAACACAAGCGTGCGCCAGCCGAAGACGTCACGCGCGGTGTGTCCGGAGACCACGGCCAGCACTCCGGCGCCAGCGAGTGTCAGTCCCACCAGCACCCACAGCGACCACAACGTCGCCACCTGACGCGGGTAGGCCGTGGCCTTGGCAATGCGGCGGAACAGCGGCGGCGGATCGGTGGCCGTCATCACCAGCAGCGGCTGGAATTCTTCGCGCGACGAGGGGCGCGACCACGACACGCGGAACCGCGACTCGCCGCCGCGCTGCACGTAACGCAGGCGAATGGCGTGCAGTCCGGCATCGAGGTGAATGACGCCGGACACGTCGTGGCGTCCGCTCACACCCTGCGCCTCGATCACCGGAACATCGTTCACCCACACCGCCACGTCATCGTCCACCTGCGCGCGCAGCCGATGGGTGCCGGTTTCATCGGCGACGAGCAGCCCGCGCCATTCGACGA
>JADZCY010000043.1 GCA_020851325.1 Acidobacteriota bacterium
CAGATCGGGCGGGTCGGCCTTGAGCGTCTCGCCGAAGAAGCCCGGCGGCGCGACGCCGGACACCGTCATCGGCCGGCCTTCGACGACGAGCGTGCCGCCGATGATGGCGGGGTCGCCGCCGTACTGACTCTGCCACGCGTGATACGCCATCATCACCACCGGCGCCGCGGCCGGCGTGTCGTCGTCGGTGGTGAACGCGCGCCCGGCAAACGCGCCGATGCCGAGCGTCGTGAAATAGCTGCCGCTCACATACGTCGTTCGCAGCGGCCGCGGCGCTTCGTCCACACCCTGGCGCCGCACGCTCATGCGGCCCATGCCGGCTTGGAAGGTGGTGAGCGACTCGAACTCCGGCAGTTCGGCGGCCAGCCGTTCGTACAGCGGGAAGGACACCATGCCCCAGCGGTCCTGCGGGCCGCCCTGCACGCAGCAACTGTCGCCGTCGCCGACGCGATACAGCCGGGCCGGGTCGCCCACGGGCAGCGACTTCAGCATCACGGCGTGGATGAGCGTGAAGATGGCCGTCGTGCCGCCGATGCCCAGCGCGAGCGTCAGGATGGCGGTCGCGGTAAACACGCGCGCCGAGCGGAACTTGCGCAGCGCATAGGTGAGGTCGCGGAGGACAGTAGCCACGTCGGGCTTAGACGTGCCGCAGATGCGATTCGTTGGGCCACAGATGACACAGGCCACAGGCCACAGATGACACAGACAGCACAGATAGGGCAAAGACAGCCGCAGATGCGCAGATGGCCTTTCAGTCCGCCAGTCCCCCCGCCCTCCAGTCCTCCAGCCCCCCCCAGCCCTCACTTGCCGCAGATGCCACAGGCCACAGGCCACAGATGACACAAAAGCACAGATAAGGCAGCCGCAGATAAAGACAGCCGCAGACGCGCAGACGTCGCAGACAACACAGCCGCAGATGCGCAGATAGGGCTTCCAGCTTCCCAGCTCTCTAGGTAGACACCCACGTCCAAGCCGCAAGCCGTCCAAGCCCTTCAAGCCGTCGCCGCCACCAGCCCTCCAGTCCTCCAGCCCACCAGTCTTCCAGCCCGCACGTCCCAAGCCGCAAGCCGTTCAAGCCCTTCAAGTCGTCGCAGCCGCCAGTCCTCCAGTCCTCCAGCCCACCAGTCCTCCAGACCCCACGTCCCCAAGCCGCAAGCCGTCCAAGCCCTTCAAGCCGTCACAGCCACCAGACCCGAAAGCTCTTGAGAATCACCAAGTCGCCCAATCGTCCATCGTCAACAATCGCCAATCCCCCGATCGGACAATTGCCAATGTTTCGGCCCGCGTTAGACTGACGACATGAAAGCCCTGCGCTCGTTCGCCCTGCTTCTCGCGTTCACTGGCGCGGCGGCCGCGCAGGAGAAGCCCGTTCCGAAAGACTCGCAGCGCATCACCATTCACGGCTGCGTCAGCGGCGTCGTCTTCACGACGATGCCGAGTCCGGAGCATGAGACGCGATCGTCGGTGGCGCCGGGGCGGCGGTTCCGCCTGGCCGGCAAGAAGGAACTGCTCAAGGACATCCGCGATCGCGAAGGCGGGATGCTCGAAGTCACCGGGCTCATCCGCAAGGGCCAGCTCGAGCCGAGCGGCCGCGGCGTGCGCATCGGCCCCGGCGCGTCACCGCTTGGCGGGACGATGGGGCGGGATGCGAACTTCGATCAGGTGATCCTCGACGTCGAAGGGTGGCGCTCGCTGCTCACCGACTGTCCGCGCTGAACGCGGCCCGCCTTCGCGCTTCGGCGGGGCGAACGGCCTCGAGGGCTTGAAGGGCGTGGAGGGCTTGAACGGCTTGGGGGCTTGGAGGGCTGAGGGCGCTGGCCCTGATGCCCCCACCGCGTCGCCGTAGCGCGCAGCGCGAAGGCGCGCGGTCCCTTCTTACCCCGCGTTTCGCGAATCCATTCGCACCGTCAGCACCGGGCATCGCGCCGCGCGCACGACGTGATTCGTCGTCGAACCGAAGAAGCCGATGTCGAGCGCGTTGCGGCCCTGCACGCCGAGGACGAGGACGTCGGCGTTCTCCTCCTCAGCGGCCGCGAGCGTTTCCAGGTACGGCTTGCCGAATCGCACCAGCGTATTGACGTCGCGCTGAGCGGGAATCGCATCGGCAAGCGCGCGCAGGCGATCCTCGGCGCCGTGTTCCAGATAGCGGCGATACTCGAGCAGCGCCTCCACCTGCGCCGGCGGTATGCCTTCCATCGTCGGCAGCGGCGGTTCGTGCCACGGCCATTCGAGGACGTGCAGCAGCGTGAGCTTTGCACGCGAATCGCGGGCCAGCACCGCGGCGGCGTTGACGGCCGATTGCGAGCACGCGCCGAAGTCCACCGCGCACAGCACGTGTGCCCACGGCGCCGCTGACGCCGACGGCGCGCGCGGCGGTACGGTGAGCACGGGACACGGCGCCTGTCGCAGCACCTTCTCGGTGACCGACCCGAGCATCAGATGGCGGAAGCCGCTCGTGCCGTGCGTGCCCATGACGACGAGATCGAACGGCCCGACCGCGATCTGCTCGAGGATCACCGCCGTCGGCTGACCGCTCACCACGAGGTGATCGATCGGCACGTGACCCCAGTTGAGCTTCTCGCCCAGCAAGCCCAGACGCTCCTGCCGCCGCGTGATCTCCGCCGGGTCGACGGTGTCCACTGTCGCCGCGTCCATCGGTGCCTTGTCGAAGCCGGGGAGCATCGACAGCACGACGTGCAGCGTCGTGATGCGCGCGTTGCTGCGTTCGGCGAGGATCACCGCCTGCTCGAGCGCGTGGACGGAGACTTCCGAGAAGTCGATGGGGCAGAGGATGCGGGAGATGTTCATGATCGGGAGGCGGGAAGAGCGATCACGTCGGGAGGCGGGAGTGCGATCAAATCGGGAGACGCGATCGAACCGGGAGGCGGAAAACCCGCCTCCCGCCTCCCGCCTCCCGATTCGATACAGTCCCGTCCGCGTCAGTACGGGGGTTGATAGAACAGCCACGCGGCCGGGTTGCTGTCGTCCCACGCGCACTGCGCGGGACGGCCCAGCCAGTCCTGACCCATGTCGCCGATCGGCGCGCCCGGCGGCGCCGGTGCCGCCGGCAGCATCATCGCCGTGCCGGCCGGCCGCTCGAGGAAGCGCTTGATGTCGGCGGCGAGCAGCGTCTGGTGCGCCACATCGCCGTCGGTCTTCGACCCGGTGTCGCGCAGGCGATCGGCCAGGCGCTGCAGCTTCAGCGACGCCACGGCGCGCACCTGCGCGTTCTGTGCCGCGTTGGCCAGACCGCTCAGGCGATCGACGAGCACGCGCTCGGCGGCGCGGCGCACTTCCGCTTCGTACGGATTCGCCGTCGGCGCGTCGAACGTCGCCTTGACGAAGTGATCGATCACTTCCTCGAGGCCGGGCAGTGACGGATCGATGGCGTGCTGCGCCACCATGCGCGCGGCGCGATCGGGCTGGAAGACGAAACCGATCGTCACGTCCGCGGCAATCGTGCCCGGGCTGAGCGGATCGAAGCCTTCACCGGTCGTGCGCGGGAAGAGTTCGCGGTGCACGCCCCAGCCGGGCGGCCGCGGCGGAATGCTGTCGAGAATCTTCTTCGGCACCGTCAGCTCCGACGGCTTGATCGAGGCTGCCAGCGCTTCCATCGCGCGCCGCTGATTGGCGGCCGTTTCCCACTTCACCGGCGTGCGGCCGTCGCCGCGCATGGCGTAGATGAAGTCCTGCCCGCCGATCATCGACGAAGCGCTTTCGACGGCGAAGCGGTGATACATGAAGATCGGCACCAGCGGCTCTTCGATGGTCGTCATCGGCGCGCCGAGACGGATCGTCTGTTCGCCCATGCGGTTCAGCGCCGAGCGGCGGATCTTCATCAGGCGGTCGAGTTCATCGGCCTGGTTCACGCCGTTCGACCACTGGTCCGACAGCGGATGGATGTCGATGTCCTGGTTCGTCAGATACCGCAGGTCCTGCTGCCACGCATCGTCGAGGATCTTGCGGAGCGCGGCGGCTTCGTTGGCGCCGTTGGCGAACTCGCGGTAGCCGTAGTCGATGGTCACCTTGTCCCACGCGCCGAGGTCGTTGGCGTAGGCCTTCGAGAGGTCGATGGTGCCATCGGCGCGCAGATCCTCGAGCGGATGCGGGTAGTCCATCACCGAAATCCAGCCCTTGGTGCTGTTGTAGTAGTTGTGGCCGAGGCCCAGCGTGTGGCCGACCTCGTGCGCCGACAACTGGCGGATGCGCGCCAGCGCCGTCTCGTAGAGCACCGCCGGCCGCTCGGTGCCGGTGGTGTAGGGCGAGAGCAGGCCTTCGAAGATCAGGTAGTCCTGGCGATCGCGGAGCGAGCCGAGCGTGACCGTGGCCTTGATGATCTCGCCGGTGCGCGGGTCGCTCACCGAACCGCCGGAGCTCCAGCCGCGCGTCGAGCGGTGCACCCAGTTGATCATGTTGTAGCGGATGTCCATCGGGTCGGCGTCGGCGGGCAGCACGTCCACCTTGAAGGCGTTGCGGAAGCCGGCCGTCTCGAACGCCGCGTTCCACCACGAGGCGCCCTCGATGAGCGCCTTCTTCACATCTTCGGGCGCGCCCGAGTCCACCCAGTACTGAATCGGCTTCACCGGTTCGCTGATCGCCGCCGCGGGGTCCTTCTTCTGCAGGCGATGCCGGCGGATGTAGCGGAACTGGATCGGCTCGGCGATCGGCTGGCTGTAGTCGACGAACGACAGGGCGCCGTAGCCGGCGCGCGGATCATCGATGCGCGGCTTGTAGTTCCCGTCCGGCAGCTCGACGAAGGAGACGTGCTCGCGCAGCGTCACCGAGTCGGGCGACGGCGTCACGCTGGCGACGCTGCCGTTGAAGAGGCCGCCGCCGCGGCCGAAGTCGCCGGCCACCTGCGGTTCGGCAATCGGCCCCGGGCCCTGCGTCGGGCCGCCGCCACCGCCACGACCGCCGCCGCCGGCTTCGTTGACGAAGGTCAGCGTCATGTCGATCTCGGTGTTCTTGGGGAAGTTGCGCGTGTTGGGCAGGTAGAACGCGCTGCGCGTGCGGTCGATGCGGTAGTTGCCGGGCCGCAGACGTCCGGCGGCGC
>JADZCY010000044.1 GCA_020851325.1 Acidobacteriota bacterium
GCCGCAGATGGCGCAGAACCCGAAGGGGCCACAGATGACACAGACGGCACAGATGCCGAAGGGGCCGCAGATGGCACAGACGCCGCAGGTGCCGATGCTGGCGCGGGCGCTGCAGACGCCGCGCGCGCCGCAATCAGCTGCTCCACCGCCGGCCAGCCGGGCCGTCCGCGCATGCGTTCGAGATCCGGATGCGTCGCCGCTTCGGTCGCGACGCCGCGTTCCACCAGTCGCCGCACCATCACCAGCGCATCGTCCGGGCGGCCGCTGAGGCTCTGCGCGCGCGCCAGCAGGAACATCAACTCGGCGTCATCCGCCGGTCCACGCTGCATCGCCCGCCACGCGGAGTCGTGCGCGTCTTCAACGCGTCCCTCCGCGATCGCCTGCAGCGTCGCCTCTCGACACGCCGCAGCGTCGCCGCAGAGCGTCGTCTGGGCCCCAGAGAGTGAGCTGATCAGTAAGACGAACAGGAGCGGCTGCGGCATCGCAGCCACAGATAGCACAGAACCACGGGCCGCAGATGGCACAGACAGCACCAAAGCCGCAGATGCGCAGATGAAGAACAGCCGCAGATGCGCAGATGGCACAAACAGAACAGGCCGCAGATGGGCTCTGTCATCTCCCAAGCCGTTCAAGCCCACCCGCGCTCGTCCCTCCAGACCTCCAGCCCTCCAGTCCACCAGACCTCCAGTCCACCAGACTGTGCTGGCCGCAGATGGCACAGACAGCACCAAAGCCGCAGATGCGCAGATGAAGACCAGCCGCAGATGCGCAGATCGCACAGACAGAACAGGCCGCAGATGGGCGCTGTCATCTCCCAAGCCGTTCAAGCCCACCCGCGCTCGTCCCTGCAGCCCTCCAGCCATCCAGCCCTCCAGCCCTCCAGTCCACCAGACCAATGCGCCCCAACTCACCGCCGCGGGTGTACACGACGTAGTCGGATCGCCCGTCCCCATCTGCCTCGCGCGCGAATCCTTCGCTGGCGAGTGCGCTGGCGACTTCGCCGTTGTCCGTCTCTCTGAGGAGCACGACGTGGTCCAGCTCGGTTCGGCTGTGGGCCAGGCCCTTGATCGCTGCGGCGCTGGGGTCCGTCACTTCGACGACGGTCGGCACGTCGCGCAGATATAGTCGGCCGCCGAGACGCCAGAGTTGCTCCGCAGCGACACCACGAGCTGCACGCCCAACCAGCTTCTGAGCGAGGGCCACGCCGGTGTCCGAACGCCTGATGCGCCAGTTGGCCAGTTCAAGGCAGACGCTGAAGACCATCACGGCTGCCACGGCGGCAGCGGCTGCCTCTCGCTTGTGTCCTCGCAGGGCACGCAGCACCTCGACGACCGCGCCCGCCGAGGCCAGACAGACAAACGGCTGAACCGCAACCATGTAGCGGGCTTCCTTGTGCGGCAGGGTGCTGAGCAGGAACAGGGCGCTCCACGCCCACAGCGCCGCTGGCCAGTGTCGCGTGCGAAAGGCGACGACAGAAGCGAGCAGCACCGGGAGAGTGGTCCACTCGCTGAATCGGCCCACATAGTGCCACCAGGGCTGGAACCCCCGCGAGGAACGCCCTTCTACGAGGGTGTACCGGACGATGTTCATCAGGCTGTGCAACGGATCGGACCAATACCAGGCGTCGACGACTGTGACGATGGCGATCGCGGTGACCGCCGAGCCGGCCGCCACCAACGCGGCGTCGCGGTAGCGCCGGTCGATGGCGAGGTGCAGCGTCGCCGCCGCGATGAAGACCACCTCTCCAAAGCGAAGCGCCGCCGCCGTTCCGACCAACGCGCCGGCGGCGACTGCTGAAACACCGCTGCGAAATCGCACCAGGACGTAGAACGCGGCGAGGAGGGCGACCGCGGCCACCGGGCGAGGCAGTTCAGTGCTGCCAAACCACAGATGCAGTCGGCTCGTGGCAAAGAGCACGGCGGCCAGTACACCCACGCCCACCGAGTCCAGCCGCCGGCCAATGCCGTACAGCAGCGCGATGCTGGCGGTCGACCACAGCACGACGCTGAGACGTCCGCCGAACACCAGCCACTCGGTCCCGTTGATGCCAAGGACGGAGAGCAGGGCCTGGGCAGGAAGCACGAACACGAGGGGAAAGAACGCGTTGCGCAATCCCCAGATATCCCATCGGTCACCAAACAGGGTGCTGAGCGTCAACTCGTGGATCTCGACATCGTCACCCGTGATGAACCCGGGATGCCTCGCGTTGGCAATCCGAAGGACCAGGGACAGGAGCACGAGTCCGGCGATGCAGGCCCGCGCTCGGTTGCCCGGCCAGTTGGGTGACAGGAAAGGTTCGAGCAGCGCGTCGAGACGCTCGGCGACGCGTCGGGGCGCCGCCACGCGCGTCCCCAGGACCCCCAATGACGGGCTGAGCCAGGACCTGAACGCGACGATGAGCGCCGTGACAATGAGTGGGTTGGTTGCAGTCCTCGCGCTTACGTGGATGCTGCCGACGTCGACGACGCCACCGCCAGTGACGACGACGAACGTGGCGATGCTCGAAAACAGCAGAGCGAGGGCATCCAGGGCGAGTGTGACCGCGCGGCGCGCCGGACCAGCACGTCGAGAAGATTCGCGGGCCGGCCGATGATCTGCGTGGTGCATGCCCGGCGGAAGTGTACGCCAGCCCGGCTGCTGCGGAGATCCACAGATAGCTCTGCAGATCTCCACATCTCGAGATTGATCACCAGATCATCAGCTCACCAGATCGCCAGATTCGCGATCACCGCATCCTGTCGCTGAGCTCCGAATCGATGGCGCCGATGAATTCGTCGGTCGACAGATACGGATGGTCGGCGCGGATCAGGATGGCGAGGTCCTTGGTCATGCGGCCCGATTCGACGACGTCGACGCAGACCTTTTCGAGCGTTTCGGCGAAGCGCACCACATCCGGTGTGTCGTCGAAGCGGCCGCGGTACTGCAGGCCGCGCGTCCAGGCGTAGATCGACGCGATCGGGTTGGTCGAGGTCGGCTTGCCCTGCTGGTGCATGCGGTAGTGGCGCGTCACGGTGCCGTGCGCGGCTTCGGCTTCCACGGCCTTGCCGTCGGGCGAGGTCAGCACCGAGGTCATGAGGCCGAGCGAACCGTAGCCTTGCGCGACGGTGTCGGACTGCACGTCGCCGTCGTAGTTCTTGCACGCCCACAGATAGCCGCCGCTCCACTTCATGTTGGCCGCCACCATGTCGTCGATCAGGCGATGCTCGTAGGTCAGGCCCTTGGCCTCGAACGCGCTCTTGAACTCGGCGTCGTACACCGCCTGGAACGTGTTCTTGAAGGCGCCGTCGTAGACCTTGAGGATGGTGTTCTTCGACGACAGATACACCGGGTAGTTGCGGCCGAGCGCGTAGGTGAAGCAGGCGCGGGCGAAGCCTTCGATCGAGGCGTCGAGGTTGAACATGCCCATGGCGACGCCGCCGCCCTTGGTCTTGATCACCTCGCGATTGATCGCTTCCCCACCGCCCTCGGGCGTCCAGCTGATGGTGATGGTGCCGGCACCGGGGAAGTGGAAGTCCTGGGCGCGATACTGATCGCCGAAGCCGTGACGGGCGACGACGACGGGCTTGTCCCAGTGCGGGACCAGACGCGGGACGTTGCGGCAGATGATCGGCTCGCGGAAGATCGTGCCGTCGAGGATGTTGCGGATGGTGCCGTTCGGCGACCGCCACATCTGCTTGAGGCCGAACTCCTTGACGCGGGCCTCGTCGGGGGTGATGGTCGCGCACTTCACGGCGACGCCGTACTGGCGGGTCGCGTTGGCGGAATCGATGGTGATCTGATCGTTCGTGCGGTCGCGCGCCTCGATGCCCAGGTCGAAGTACTTCAGGTCGATGTCCAGGTACGGCAGGATCAGTTGTTCGCGGATCTTCTGCCAGATAATGCGCGTCATCTCGTCCCCGTCCATCTCGACGACGGGGTTCTTGACCTTGATCTTGGCCACGGGCGTGCTCCTTCGGGTGCGTACTGGACCACCGGCCCGGCCACGGGGCCTCGGTCGGCGGCTGGTCATCTCGTTGAAACGCTCAAGTATAACGGGGCGGGGGTGCGCCACGAGGGTGCGCCACGAGGGTGCTCCACGGAGGTGCTTCACGGGGGTGCTTCACGGAGGTGCTTCACGGAGGTGCGCCACGGGGGTGCTACACGGAGGTGCGGCACGGGGGGGCGGGGCACGGAGAGCGCCCGTTGTTGTCGCGCGACAGGCCAGTTGTGGACAAAAGAAGTCACCTCACAGGTGACAAAACTTTGTCGCGAGGGCTGAACACCGCCGCCTGATCGCGGTCACCAGGCGAGAACCGGCCTGAACTCGCGCCCGGGGGCTGTGGCCCTGTTCTTGCTGACGGCGAGGACGCCCGTCGGCGAACCCGGCTCGATGCCCGGTCGTCGGCCCGCCAGCTCCCCCGGCGGGTGAGGCAGAAGCAGGGTGGCACCCCGGCATACTGGGTCCTGCCCTGCTTTTCGTCTGTACGGCACTTCGTTCCCCACTCTGGTGCCGCACCTCCGTGAAGCACCTCCGTGAAGCACCTCCGTGAAGCACCTTCGTGCCGCACCCCCCGTGAAGCACCCCCGTGAAGCACC
>JADZCY010000045.1 GCA_020851325.1 Acidobacteriota bacterium
GGGTTCGACGTGTTCTCGATGGACACGACGGGCTACGGCCGCTCCACACGTCCGGCGCCGATGAACGACCCGTGCAACCTCGCCGCCGCGCAGCAGGCGCCGTTCGTGCCGTCGCTGCTGGCGGCGCCGTGCGCGGCCGTCTACGGCGGACAGCTCACCACCATCGCCTCCGACTGGCACGACATCGACGCCGTCGTCGACTACATCCGCCGCATCCGGCGCGTCGAGAAGGTGAGCCTGCTGTCGTGGTCGCTCGGCGGCCCGCGGGCCGGCGGCTATGCGGCGCAGCATCCCGACAAGGTGCACAAGCTGGTGCTGTTCGCGCCCGCCTACAATCGCGACGCCGCGGCGGCGCCACCGGCAGCGCTGCCCGCGCCGGGCACCGTCTTCAACACGCAGTCGCGCGCCGAGTTCAATGCCAACTGGGATCGCCAACTCGGCTGTGACGCGCAGTTCGATCCGGCCGTCCGCGACGCCGTGTGGTCCGACATGCTGGCTTCGGATCCCGTCGGCGCCACGTGAGGCACAGGCGTCCGCCGCGCGCCGTCGACGACGACGTGGGGATTCAACCACGCGATGGTGCAGAAGCTGACAATGCCGACGCTGGTGATTGCGGGCGTGCACGACAAGCAGGTGCCGCCCGATCGCGTCAAGGCCGCCTACGACGACATCGCCGCCGCCGACAAGGTGCTGCTCGATCTTGGCTGCTCGTCACACAACGCGATGTGGGAGAAGAACCACGGTCTCCTCTTCCGCGCCTCGCTCGACTGGCTGACCGCCGGGACCGTCAACGGCGAGAAGGCGGGAGTCGTGAGGGTCGGATACTAGGCGAGGTCCTAGGTCCTAGGTCCTAGGTCTTAGGTCTTAGGTTTCAGAACGGACGTGCGAGATCACGCTGCTGGAGCTGTCCCGGGCTTTGGTTTCAGGCCGGGTGCCCGGCGCGCATCGTCGCACCCACGTCCCCAGGACCTAAGACCTAAGACCTAGGACCTGAAAAGTGATCTGCCTGACCAAATCGTTCGCGAGCGTGTCGAAACGACACGCCGGTGATCTGATGAGCACCCTGATTGATCCGACGAGCGCCCTGACCATGGACACCTTTCCGCGGTACGGGCTTTGCTGGGTTGGGGCGGCGTGACACACGGCAGCACGGCGCGAATGTGGCAATTCGGAGTGATGATGGCCCTGGCAATCGGGGCCTCGGCAGGCATGGGCGCGCAGCCCGAATTGCCGCCGTTGTTGCCGGCCGAGAATGCCACGACGTGGGCGCCCGGTGTGCGCGGCATCCCCGCACGCCCGGAAGTGTGCGCCGTGCTCGACGCCGGCGCGCTCGGCAACGGCACGCGCGAGGCCTCGGGCATCATTCAGACGGCGCTCGATCGCTGCCCCGCCGGACAGACCGTCAAGCTGTCCGCCGGCACGTTCCTCACCAACAACCATATTCTGATCAACCGCCCGGTCACGCTCCGCGGCGCCGGTCCGGGCGAAACGCGGCTCGTGAAAACCAATGGCGCGCGGCCGATGACGTTCCAGTCCGACGATCAGCGGCCCGTGGTCATCATCGGGCCAAACCGCTGGCCGAAAGTGGACAGCACGACGTCGGTGAATCTCGTCGCCGACGCCGTCGCCGGCTCGCTCACCATCCAGGTGGCCAACGCCAACGGCTTTGCCGCCGGCCAGTTCGTGCTGCTCGATCAGGACGACTATCACACCGCGACCTGGCAGCCAGTGCCGGCGCGCCGCTCGTCGCCGCCCGCCGCCATCTGGGCCTCCGACCGCGTCGTCTTCCAGCGGCACAATCCGCCAGCGCCCGGCGATGATCCCTTCCCCGACTCGCTCACGTGGTTCAGCCGTGCCGGCCGGCCGCTGAACGAGCTGAAGGAGATCACGGCGATCGAAGGGAACATCATCACCTTCTCGACGCCGGTGCACACCAGTTACACGCTCGGCAAGGGCGCGCAGTTGACGCGCTACACGCGCGAACACGTGCACGTGCGCGACGCCGGCATCGAGGACCTCACCATCCAGGGCGGCTCCGACGGCAACCTGCGCTTCGAGGCCGCCGCCTATTCGTGGGCAAAGAACATCGAGAGCACGATGTGGCTCGGCGAAGGCGTGGCGGTGAACAACAGCTTCCGCATCGAGGTGCGCGACTCGATCGTGCACACCGGTGCGTGGCCGCAGCCGGGCGGCGCCGGTTACGGCCTCAGCCTCGCGCACGGCACCTCCGAACTGCTCTTCGAGAACAACGTTGTCATGCGCGTGAACAAGGTGATGGTCGCGCGGTCGTCCGGCGCCGGCTCGGTGGTCGGCTACAACTACATGGACAGCGGCTACATCATGAGTACGCCCGACTGGGTGGAGGTGGGCATCAACGGCAGCCACATGGCCGGCGGCCATCACATCCTGTTCGAGGGCAATCAGTCGTTCAACTACGACTCCGACAACACGCACGGCAACGCGCTGGCGATGACGGTGTTCCGCAATCACCTCACCGGCCACCGTCGCGATCTGCCCGGCATGGTCAACGCACGCGGCATCGGGCTGATGGCCGGCTCGTGGTGGCACGCGTTTGTCGGCAACGTCATCGGCGAACCGGGCCGCATGGCCGGCTGGATGTACGACGATCCCGGTGACGGCACCAACGGGCATTCGACCAGCCAGTGGGGCAGCGCGCCTGCGGTGTGGAAACTCGGCTACGACCCGGGCAACTGGGACCAGAGCGCCGATCCCAAGGTGCGCGCCACGGTCGTGCGCGACGGCAACTTCGATTTCCTGACGAATCAGGTGCGCTGGGATCGCACCGAGCGCGCGATTCCCGACTCGCTCTATCTCGCCGGCAAGCCCGCGTTCTTCGGCGACCTGCCCTGGCCCTGGGTGGACCCGACCGGCGCGATCAAGCTCCACACGCTGCCGGCGCGGCAGCGCTTCGACACGCTGAAGCCCTCAACGCCGCAGAACATCAAGATCGGCGTTCCTTAACGGCACGCCAGCCGGTTGTCGGGACAAGGAGACCACGAAGACACGAAGGACTGATGTTGATCACGAAGGGCGCAAAGGCCTCAAAGGCTGAGTGCGCCGAGCACTCAGATCCTTCCTTTGAGAACTTCGCGTCCTTTGTGCCCCTTCGTCTCTTCGTGGTTTCTTTCTGATCAAAGAGCGGCAGCGTCGGTGCCGGAACTCACCACCGTAGCCGGCACGCGCGGGCGGGCGGGGGTGGCGTCGTCGAACGCGGACTTGAGGGCGAGGAACGGCGACTCGAGGACGTTGAAGCTCACCCACGCCAGCGCGTACGACACGGCGACGCCCGTGGACACCTGGAGGATCGCGCCGGGCGTGTGATGCCCGGTCCAGCGCTCGAACAGCGTCTCCGCCTGCATGCGGTGCATGCCGTACGACACGATGGCGTGGAAGACGTAGAGGCCGTAGCTGTAGCGTCCGAGATTGCGCAGCCAGGCCTGACGGAACGCGGCACGCAGCGTCGGCATGCGCTCGCTCGTGGCGACGAGATGGATCATCGCGGCGAAGAACAGCGCCAGCACGCTCGTCCGCAGCGGCAGCACCAGCGCCTGAGACGCGGGCGCCGCAATCTGCCACGCCGACAGCAGCACGACGCCCACACCGCCCGCCGTCATCCAGCGCAGGCTCTCCGCGGACGTGAGGCCCTGGGGCCGCCGCACGGCCAGCGCGAACCACGATCCCGCCAGCAATGAATCGATGCGCGTCGGCGTCAGCACGCCGGCATACAACTGATCCGGCGCGACATACGAAAACCAGATGCGCAGCGCCAGCGCCAGCGCGCCGAGCGCGATGCACGTCCGCATCGCCGTCCCGCGCGGCAGGAACCAGACGACGAACGGCCAGAACAGATAGAAGTGCTCCTCCACCGCCAGCGACCAGAAGTGACTGAGGTAGGGAATGTTGAAGTCGGTCTGCGGCGCCAGATAGAAGTTGGCGATGTGCGGCCACAGCCACACCTGGAGCCGCCGCAGTTCGAGGAACTCCGGATCGAGGCGCGCCAGCATCGATCCCGGCACGAGCACCAGCAGCACCAGCAACACCGCGTAGTAGAGCGGGAAGATGCGCAGCGCGCGTCGAGCGAAGAAGTGCTTCAGTTGTCCCGACCTGGCGCGCGAGTCGGCCAGGATGCCGGTGATGAGAAAGCCCGAGAGGACGAAGAACAGGTCCACGCCCCACAGGCCGTAGTTGGTGAGTTTCACCGCGGCCCACTCGACACGATCGTCGGGCGTGATGCCGCCGTTGATGAAGTGGTGCGCCATCACCATCGCAATGGCGAGGCCGCGGACGCCGTCGAGTTCGGGGATGAACCGGCGCGTGGAAGACGCGGCGGGTTCGTTCACCGGCTGAGTCCTGACTGGCCGGTGAGCCGGGCCGGTGCGGAGGTCGCGGCCGGCGCCGACCGCTCCTGGACGGGCGCGACCTCAGGCGCGTCGCCCAGTTGCGGCACCATCCAGTGCACGGGCACCGGCGCCTTGCCGCCGAGCGTGAGCACGGTGGCCACCAGAATCTTCAGGTCGAGCAGCAGGCCGATGTGCTGCACGTAGAGCAGGTCGTACTCGATCCACTGGTGGAAGTCGCCGGCGGCGCGGTCCTGCCGGCAGATCTGCCACAGGCCGGTCACCCCCGGACGCACCGACAGCCGGCCTTCGCGCCACGGCACGCAGATCTGGTTTTCGCGGAAGGGCGACGGGCGCGGCCCCACCAGGCTCATCTCGCCGCGGCAGACGTTGAGCAACTGCGGCAGTTCATCGAGGTTGGTGGCGCGCAGCAGGCGGCCAATCGGCGTCAACCGCGGATCGTCCTCGAGCTTGAAGTGCGGTCCGTCCAGTTTGTCCTGGCTCTTCAGGCGATGCTGCAGCGTGTCGCTGCCCGTCCGCATGGTGCGGAACTTGAGGCACTGGAACAACCGGCCGCCAAGGCCTTCGCGTTCGGCGCCGTAGAACACCGGCCGTCCCGACGTGACCCACACCAGGAACGCAATCACCACCAGCAGCGGCGCCAGCAGCGTCAGCAGCACACCAGCGACGACGACGTCGAAGGTGCGCTTCCACGGCAGGTAGGAACGATGCGGTGCTTCTTCCAGCGCCTTGATGCGATTGTTGACGTGTCCGTCGAGCGAATGGCGTTCGAGACGGGTCCACGCCGACGGCGGCGTCACCGGCGTCGTCACATCGACGGCCGCAAACGAGGCGCGATCGCGAACGATGGTGTAGGGCGGCACCTGCGACCCTGGACCAAGGACGACGTGCGCGACGACCGCGCGGGCACCGATGTGCACGCCGGGCCCGATCAGCGCCGGCCCGACGATCGTCACGCCCTCGTCGATCTGCACGTCGGGATGAATGACGACGGCACCGGCGGTCCGCAGGTCCGACGCCAGGCGCTGGCCGTTGCCGACGATGAGCGGTTCACCCGCGGAATGGCCAGCCAGTACGGTGACCGCGTGCTCGCCGGCGGCCAGCAACCCGTGTTCGGTGGCCAGGTCGGCGACGCCGTGCTGAATCGGCAGGTCGCGGCTCGACACGCCGGCCTGCACCAGGCGCTGGCGGAGTTCGACGAGCGACGCCGGGAACGGATGAATGGACAGGATGTTGCTCGACACCGGCACGAGGCTGGCGGCCACGCCGGTGAGGAACGGCCACGTCGCCGGTTCGTAGCGCCGATGGACACGCCGCACCAGACCGTTGCGGTCGATGCTCACCTGCTCCTTGATGCCGGTGACGCTCGGCTCGAGCGCGACGTGGTGGTGCGCCACCTGACGCGCCGACGAGAAATGCCCCACCAGCGTCGCGATGGCGTCATCGTCGATCGGGAAGCAGCGCGGGTCGATCAGCAGCAGGACGTCGGAGGTTTCGGCGCCCGCCAGCGAATCGGCCCAGTCCTCGGGACGAGCCACGATTGCCGACGGTGCCATGGCGGCGATGTGCGCGGCGTAGGCGTCCGGCACCTCGGCCGGCGCGACCACGGTGGGCGCATTGGGTGTCACGGCCGCGATGCGGCGACAGAGCGTGGCGATCAGCGGCTCGCGGCCGATGGGGGCGCCGAGGAGTGTCGCCAACGGCGCCGCGCTGGCGGCGTAGGCGGGTCGACTGTCGAATATGACGGGCCAGATTCTCATGACGCGGTGCGGGCGACCTGTTGGTCGGTGAAGCGGGAGGGCACCGCGGTGAAGGCGTAACGTTCGGTGATGGCGCCGCCAGGCGCCGGAGCAACAACCGCGTGTGACACCACCACACGCGGCGCCACGATGGCATCGTCGCCGACGATGGTGCGGTCGATGGCCGCGCCGCGGCCGACGCGCGACCGCCGCCACACGGCCGACCGTGAGACCACGGCGTCGGCTTCGATGGCGACGTCGCAGCCGAGCGACGCCGGACCGACGACCACCGCGCCGCTGCCGATAGTTGTGCCGGCGGCGACGATGATGGGGCCGGCCAGCACGGCATCGGCGGCCACGGTGGCCTCGAGATGAACGAGCGCTTCGCCGTGACGGCGATAACCTTCGGGCACGTGACCGAGCGCAATCACCTGTTCGGTGACCAGCGCGTTGACGGCGAGATAGGTCGGCGCGTTGAGGACGCGCGGCGTTTCCGCCGCGGCGACGAACGCACCGACGTGGCGGCCTTCGTTGCACAGACGCGGGATGAGGTGTTCCTTGATGTCGAAGTAGCCGCGCGGCGGAATGGACGTCAACGCCTCGCGGTCGAACACGTAAATGCCCACCGGCGTCGGCCACGACACGCCGGTGGTGGTCGGCGGCTGGGCGTGGACGACCAGCGTGGCGGCGGCGCGGCTGGCCCAGTGCTGGGTGAGGAGCGCCGAGAGGTCCACATTGGGTAACGCGGTACTGTCAATGACCACGACGGTGTCTCGTGGTTCGTTGGCCACCGCATCGGCCAGACAGCCGGCCGAGCCGCGCGGCATCGGGTCCGACATGTAGGTGAGCGTCAGGCCGGCGGGCGTATGGCGGTCGAGTTCCGGTGCCAGCAGGCGCGTGTTGCGGTTGCCGCAGACGGTGACGCTGGTGAGCCCGCACGACGCCATCCACGCCATCCCGTAGGTGATGAGCGGGCGGCTGGCCACCGGCACGAGGGCACGCGGCAGCAGCCGATCGAAGGCGGCGTTGTCCCACGGAAACGAGCCGGCGAGGATCACGCCGGCGGGCACGGCCCGCCCGCTCGGGCGAACCGGTGGCACGGCAGGACGAGCACCGGGCGCGAAATGAAGGGCTTGCGAGGAGTCGCTCATCACACCAGACCCGCGACGTCGATCCAAATCGCGTGCCGCACAGGCAAAATCAGGCGATTCCAGCGATTCAGTAGCGCCGACAGCAGTTGGCGAAATACCGCTACAGATGAGGCGGCTGAAAGTCTGCCCTGACCGCGACTAAATGTCCGCGTTCTTCCAGAGCCGGAGGCTGAACCGTGGATCACGACATGTCACCGGCGGACTCGGCCGTCACACGACGACGTGCCTGGGGCCACGCGCCCGTCTGCGCCGCCATCTGTCCGGA
>JADZCY010000046.1 GCA_020851325.1 Acidobacteriota bacterium
GCCGCGCCATGTTGAGCGTCGTCGTCGCGTGCGCGACGGAGACGGCGGAGATGGCCGTCGCCCGCGCGCAGGCATCGGCATCACGCCGCTGCCTGACAATCCAATTCCGGTGCCACTCGAGGCGCCAGGCCTCGACACCGATCGTTTGCGCTGCCTCGATGTCGGCCACGGCACGTGCCGTCTGCTCGCGCGCCTGCTGCTCGCGGGCCTGCGCGGCGCTCAGGCTTGCCTGTGCCTGCGCAAGGAGGCGCGTGGCCTTTTCCTCCTGGCGGTGGCGCAGGTCGAGCACGGCATCGGCGCGAAAGCGGAAGGGGCGCATGCGGCTACAGCGCGTCCAGCGAGTGGATGGCGTCCTCGAACGCCACGCTGTCCGAGGCGGATTGACACAGGAAGCCGGCCACCGCGTCACGATGCGCGAGCGCGGTGTCGATGCGCGGATTCGATCCCTTGCTGTACGCACCGACGCTGACGAGATCTTCGGAGTCGCGCAGCGTCGCCAGCCACTCGCGCACCTGGCCGGCCTTGCGGCGGTGGTCCTGCGAGGTGACGTCGGGCATCGTTCGGCTGATGCTGGCCAGGATGTCGATGGCCGGATAGTGATTGCGTCCGGCCAGATCGCGCGACAGCACGATGTGACCGTCGAGAATGCCGCGCACCGCGTCGGCAATCGGTTCGTTGGTATCGTCGCCGTCGACGAGCACCGAATAGATGGCAGTGATGCTGCCCTTGCCGCGCACGCTGCCGGCGCGCTCGAGCAGGCCGGGCAACATCGCGAACACCGACGGTGGATAACCCTTTGCGGTGGGCGGCTCGCCGGCGGCAAGGCCCACTTCGCGCTGCGCCATCGCGAAGCGCGTCACCGAGTCCATCATCAACAGGACGTTCTTGCCCTGATCGCGGAAGTGCTCGGCGATCGCCGTGGCGCCGTACGCGGCACGCAGGCGCACGAGCGGCGGACTGTCGGAGGTGGACACGACCACCACCGAACGTTCGAGGCCCTGCGGGCCGAGGTCGTGTTCGATGAAGCTGCGCACTTCGCGGCCGCGTTCGCCGACCAGCGCAAGGACGACGACATCGGCTTCCGTGCCGCGCGCCATCATGCCGAGCAGCGTGCTCTTGCCGACGCCGCTGCCGCCGAAGAGGCCGACGCGCTGGCCGCGACCGCAGGTGAGCAGCGTGTCGATGGCGCGCACGCCGGTGCCGATTGGCGTGTGCACGCCTTCGCGCGCCAGCGGGTTCATGGACGGCGGACGCAGCGGCACCTGCACGGATCCGACGAGCGGACCGCGGCCGTCGATCGGGCGGCCCATGCCGTCCACGACACGGCCGACGAGCTTGTCACCCACCGGCATCGACGCCGCGCCGCCGCGGGCGACGATGCGATCGCCGGGACGGATGCCGGAGGTGTCGCCGAGCGGCACCGAGAGCACGCGACCGTCACGAAAGCCCACCACTTCCACCGGCAGCGGCCGTGCGTCGCGCTCGCTGCGCAGTTCGCACACTTCGCCGACGCGCGCGCGCGGTCCGGCCGATTCGACAACGAGACCGACGACGCGCACGACGCGGCCCATCATCGGCGCCGGCTCGGTGGTCTGGACAAGACCGAGATACGGCGACAGATCGAGCGGGTCGGCGTGCGTGGACGTGTCAGGCTGCATGCGAATCCACGGCCGGCGCTTCGCGAGTGCCGTCGCCAAGCAGCGTGTGCGCGAGTTCGTCGAGCTGCACGTCGGCGGTGACGTCGATGACGCCGTAGTCCGACTGCACGAGGCAGCCGCCGCGCGCAATCGTCGGATCGGACACGATCCGTA
This sequence comes from Acidobacteriota bacterium, assembly GCA_020851325.1. GTDB lineage: Bacteria > Acidobacteriota > Vicinamibacteria > Vicinamibacterales > UBA2999 > VFZN01. The sequence continues at coordinate 1,812 of JADZCY010000046.1, forward strand.
CGCCGCCGGGCGTCTGCGATGGCTGGCCGCGGCCAACCGCCGAGGCGAAATCTTCCGGATGCAGGCGGATGGTCGCCGACGCGGTGTCGGCCAGGCGATCGAGCGCGACGCGCGCCATCGCCAGCAGCAGATCGGGATCGAGCGCCAGTTCGCGGTGCACGACACGGCGAGCCATCGCGATCGCGAGTTCCACCACCTGACGCTCGGTGCGGCGCAGCAGTTCACCGCGCAGCGTCTGGAGTTCGTCGAGCGAACTCGCCAGGCGGCGCAGGATCTGCTCGCCCTTGGCCGCGCCGGCTTCGAGACCGGCCCGCTCGCCCTGCTGATAGCCCTTCAGAAATGCGGTCTTCTCGATCGCCGCGGTGTCGACGGCCGGCGCCGCCGGCATCGACGGCGGCGGCACGTGCATCGGCTCGTGCCGGTGTGCCGGCGTGAAGCCCTGTCCCCAGTCGAACGATTCGATCGGCGCCGACTGGCCGTAGCGGCGCGCCTTATTGGACATACGCTTCTCCCGCCCCGGCGCCGGTGCTGATCACGCCTTCTTCCTCGAGCTTGCGGGCAATGCCGACGATGTCCTGCTGCGCCTTTTCGACGTCGCGCAGGCGCACGGCGCCCATCAGCTCCATCTCTTCCTTCAGCAGTTCGCCGGCGCGCTTCGACATGTTCGAGAAGAAGCGGCCGCGGATCTCTTCGCTGGCGCCCTTGAGCGCGATGGTCAGCACCTTCTTGTCGGCGCGGTTGACGATTTCGCGGATGCCGACTTCCTCGATCTTGCCGAGGTCCTCGAAGACGAACATCAGGTTGCGGATCTGCGTCGCGAGATCCGGCAGCGAGCGGTCGACGCGTTCGAGCGCTTCGTGGCTGATGCGGCGATCGAGACGATTGAAGAGTTCCGCCACCGCGCGGACGCCGCCGTTCTTCTCGCGCGTCGGTCCGCCGAGCGACTTGAGCCGCTGATCGATCACCGACGAGATACGGCTGATGACATCGGGCGAGATCTCTTCGAGGCTGGCCATCCGCATCAGCACGTCGGCGCGCATGTCGTCGGGGAGCTGCGTCACCAGCTGCGCCGCGCTGCCGGGATTGAGGTGCGCCAGGATCAGCGCCACCGTCTGCGGGTGCTCGCCGAGGATGAACTTCGACAACTGCTGCGGGTTCGCCTTCTCGAGGCTGGCGAAGCCCGACGTCGCGCCGACGCCCATCAGCGTGCGGTCGGTGATGCGGCGCGACGACTCGGGACCGAGCGCCTTGTCGAGCAGGCGGCGCGCCGGCTCGAGGCCGCCGCTCACCACCGGGTCCGGCGCCGCCGTCAACTGGTGGAACTCACCCAGCACCGCCTCGCCCACTTCCGTCGGGACGGTGCCGAGCGACGCCACTTCGCGCGCGATGGATTCGATCTCTTCCTCGTCCATGTGCTTGAAGAGGCGGCTCGTGCGTTCCTCGCCGAGCGCCATCACGACGATGGCGGCCTTCTTCGCGCCGGACAGTGCGGGGATGTTGGTCGCCATGATCAGCGTTCGCCTTCCGCGATCCAGGCGCGCATCACCTGCGCCACCTGTTCGGGTTCGTTGTCCGCCTGGCGCGCGATGCGCCGGGCCAGAGCCGGGAGCCGGCGATTGCCGCTGGCGCTCTTCGAGGCCAGGTCGGCGTCGATCTGCGCCTCAATCTCGTTCTGCATGTCGGACACGGTGCGGACGCCTTCGGCGAGCGCCGCGCCGGCCACCTGCACGCCGGAGACGTCCATCTTCGACTTCGGTGCGCCGAAGACGCCGCGGATCATCGGCCGCAGCACCATGAAGAACGCCAGCAGGCCGAGGATCAGCACGACAATCGGGTTGATGACGTTGGCGCCGTTCGATTCGGTCCAGCGCGTCACTTTCGTCCACGTGTCGGGCGGCGGCTCTACCGTTTCGGTGGGCGTATCGAAGGCGATGTTCTCCACCGTCAACTGATCGCCGCGTTCGGTGTCGAGCCCGACGGCCGCCGACACCAATCGACGAATGCGATCCACTTCATCCGCCTCACGCGGCTTCGCCGTCGTCTGCGTCTCGCCCTGCTCGTTCGTCGCGGTGACGGCCTGGTTGTCGAGGATCACCGCCACCGACAGACGCGCCAGTTGTCCCGACGGCTCGATGCGATGGACGACGCGCTTGCCGATTTCGTAGTTCGTCGTTTCGGACATGCGGCCCGGAGGCGGCGCGGCCGCGGTGGCCTGTTGTCCGTTGGCCGTCGCCGGCGTACCTGGCGCGCCGGTGTTGTTCACCGCGGTGGCTTGGGCCGGGGCCGGCTGCCCCGTGGACGCGTTCGCCGGGAGGTTGGCGCGCGCGCCCGCGAGGCCGCCCTGCATGGCCATCGCCGCCGTCGTGTCGGTGGAGGTCTGGCGGCTGCGGACAACGGTTTCCGGATCCCACTGCTCTTCGGTTTCTTCCTGCGTCCCGGCCTTGAGCTGCGCGGCGACGTTGACGCGCACGCGGCCGGCGCCGACGACGGGCTCGAGCAGCGAGACCACCTGCAGTTCGAGTTCGCGCGCGAGCACATGTTCGCGTTCGCGCAGCGCGCCGCTGCTCGCTTCGGCGGTCTGATCGTTCTTCAGCAGCGGTCGGCCCAGCGTGTCGACGATGACAACGTTTTCGACGCGGAGCGCTTCGACGCTGCCGGAGACGAGGCCGGCAATGCCGCGGATGGTGCTTTCCGCCAGCGGCTTGTTGCTGCGCAGCTTGAGGACCACCGACGCCTTCGCCTGCTCGCTCTGGCCGGCGAAGAGCGACTTCTTCGCCAGCGCGATGTGCACGCGCGCGCTCGACACCTCGCTGATCGTCGAGATGGTGCGCGCCAGTTCGCCTTCGAGGGCGCGGCGATAGTTCACCTGCTCGAGAAACTCGGTGGTGCCGAACTGCGTGCGGTCGAAGACCTCGAAGCCGATGCGGCCGCTGGTCGGCAGACCCTGTGAGGCGATGTCGAGACGCATCTCGTCGGCGCGGTTGCTGGCGACGCGCACGGCGCGGCCGCCATCGACGAGTTCGTAGGGAACGTTGGCCGCTTTCAACCGCTCGACCACCGCCGACGCCGATTCGGCGTCGAGGTCGGAATAGAGCAGCGTGTAGTCGGGCCGATTGAGGTAATAGGCCGACCCCAGCACGATGCCGATGACGGCCACCAGGGCCCCGGCCAGCGTGGCCATCTGCGCAGCCGACAGCGAGGACTGCAGTCGCTTGAGGTTCTCGAGCACGAACGGCTACCGGTGAGCTGTGGGGGTTAGATGGGCATGCGCATGACGTCCTGATACGCCTGCGCGAGTTTGTTTCTGACCTGCACCGTCAGGCCGAGAGTCATCTCGGCGCGCTGGATGGCGATCATCGCTTCGTGGACGTCGCCGGTGCCCTGCACCATGTTCGAGATGGCCTGGTTGGCGTCGGCGTTCGACGACTCGGTGGACGACAGCAGCCCGCTCAGCGCGTTCGAGAATTCGTCCGTGCCGGTGGCGGTGACGGTGCCGCCGGTGACGCCGCTGGCGGGATCGACCTTGAGGGTCGAGAGTCCGGTGAGTGCGGTGATGGCCATGGCTTACTTTCCGAGTTCCAGCGCCCGCTGCACGGTGTCGCGAATGAGGCTGATGGCGGTGATGTTGGCCTGGTAGGCACGCGCGGCGCCGAGCACCTGCACCATCTCTTCGGGTACGTCGACGTTCGGCGTGGCGACGAAGCCATCGGCGTCGGCGTCGGGGTGCGACGGTTCGTAGCGGCGGCGGAACGGTTCGCTGTCCTGCACCACGTCGGCGACCTGCACGCCGACGGCGCCGCCCATCGCGCCGGCGGCGCGGCCGAGTTCGGCGGCAAACGATTCGGCCGGCGTCGCCTGCAGCACGACGTCGCGGCGGCGATAGGGTTCGCCGTTCGGTCCGCGCGTCGATTCGGCGTTGGCCAGGTTCGAGACGGCCACCTCGATGCGCGTGCGCTGCGCGTCGAGGCCGCTGGCGGCGGCGGTGATGGCTCCGAAGAGAGTGGGCATGATCAGCGACTTTCGTTGATGGCGTAGCGGACCAGCCGGAACTTGGCGGCCAGCGCGGTCTGCGCGGCGCTGAAGTCCCCGGCGGCGCGGGACATGGCGAGGAGTTCGCGATCGAGCTGCACGTTGTTGCCGTCACGCCGGGTCGGCAGGCCCTCCGATTCCTGGAGGGTGGCCGGCCCTGGCGCCGGCAGGGTCCCGGCGAGGTGTCCCGCACTGGTGCGCGCCATGGCGGCGGCATCGGCGATTTCCCCGTCGAGGACCTGCGAGAAGACTTCGTGCGCGCGGTAACCGGGCGTGTCGAGGTTTGCCAGGTTGCTGGCCGACGCCGACTGCTTGGCCACCGCGGTGGCCATCTGCCGACCAAGCGCCGCAAGAATGGCGGTATCGGAGATGCTGTTCACGCCTGGCAGAACAGCAAGGCGAATGCCAGCCTGCCGCGGCCCGGTTTATGGCGGGAATGCGGGGAATCAGCGAGGTGCGCGGGCAAAACGCCACGCACGATGGCCAAAGCGCCACGCGCGCGATGGCGACTGTCGCGGCCTCGCTGCTGTATTCGGCAGTCAGCGAGGAAGCTTGAACGGGAGACGGGAGGCGGGAGGCGGGAGGCCCTTCGACAAGCTCAGGGCAAGCGGGAGACGGAAACCGACGTGTGTCAGCGGCGAGCCGCGACGGGGACGGCTTCGAGCCTCGATTCAATCCGTCCGAGCAGCGTCTCCATCCGCGCGAGCCGTTGTTCCATCGACATCGCCGCGCCGCCAGGTGCGGCGGGCGCGGCGGCCGGCGCCGGCAGCGCCAGGGGACGACCCGCGTCGGCGACCATCGCGACGGCACTCGTTTCGCTCCCGCGCTCGACCATGCGTTTGTAGACGGTGTCGAACTGCGCCATCCCGAACGGCTTGAGCAGATAGTCGGCAGCCCCGACGCGCACGCCCAGCACCGCCGAATCGAGTGACGCGCCCGCCGTGAGCAGCATGACCAGGCAGTGCCGGTTGGCCTGCCGCGCCGCGTGCAGCACCGCGAAACCGTCGGCACCGGTGAGATTCAGTTCGGTGACCACCACCGTGTAGCGGCCGCCGGAGCGGAGCAGCGTGGAGATGGCGGCACGGCCGTCGGGCGCCGTGCTCACCGGTACGCCGCGCTCGACGAAATACGCCGCGATATCCTCGCGCGTCATCTCGTCGGGTTCGACGACCAGCACCTGCGTGTGCCCGCTCTTCAAGTCCCTGGCCATGATGGATGGTCTGCCCCATCCATCAATCGGCATCGGCGGCCAGAAGCGCAGCGAACTCCGCCAGGACCATGGCCGTCGCGCCCCACACCTTCTCGTCCGCGACGTCGAAGAACGGCACGTCCATCTCGACGAGCCGGCCCGCCCGTTCGCGCACCTGACGCTCGGTGCGGACGCGCGTGTGGTCCAGCAGGTCCCGCAGCGGCACTTCCAGCAGGCGCGCCACTTCGTCGGGCGCCGGGGTGAAATGCGGCCGCCTGGCCGCGACGCCGATCACCGGATGCAGCAGGAAGCCGCTGACCGGCACGTGCAGCGGCGTGAGCCGTCCCAGCACGTCGACGCCGCGCGGGTCGACGCCGACCTCTTCCAGCGCTTCGCGCAGCGCCGCCGCTTCAATCGTCTCGCCCGGATCGACGGCGCCGCCGGGCAGCGACACCTGTCCGGTGTGGTGCCGCAAGTGGCCGCCGCGCACGGTGAGCAGCAGATGCGGCGCGTCGTGCCGCGGATAGAGCAGGATCAACGCCGCCGCGTCACGCAGACCATCCGGCAGGCGGTGCGGATCCCAGCCCGCGCGTGGGCGCGGCGCCAGCCGCAGTTGCGCGTCGACGCCAGGCAGCGGCAATTGCAGCGCGGCACGCAGGCGATCGGCCACGAGGTCCAGCGGATTCACGCGTGTCAGCGTAACAAACACGCCGCGATGTGCTTTTCATGGGTTCACGCCGTTGCATTCGCCGGTAGAATGGCGCCCATGCATCGTCGCCCCCCCCGCGACGGAGAGACCCCCGCGGTCTCGCTGCCGCAGGCTTGCCGCGACGTTGGCGTCGAGCTGGCCGAATGGCGCGCTTACCGGGGGCTGTCCGTCGAGGACATCGCGTCACCGCTGATCCTGTCGAAGCGTCAGGTCCTGGCCCTCGAGCGGATGGACCTGTCGGCGTTCTACAACCCCGCCTACTACCTGAAGGC
>JADZCY010000047.1 GCA_020851325.1 Acidobacteriota bacterium
CCCCTCAGCACCTTTTCCGCACCATTCCGAGAGAACAGCGCCGGACTCCCACCCGTATGGAGGAAGACGATCGTTTCATCCGGCGTGAACGCGCCGCCGCGGACGTGCTGGATCAGCGCCGCGAACGCCTTCGACGTGTAGACGGGATCGAGAAGGATGGCTTCCGTGCGCGCGAGGAGACGAATGGCCTCGATGCCACCCGGTGTGGCGATGCCGTAGCCGTCGCCGATGAAACCCTGATCGGTGAAGAGATCGTCGAGTCCGACACGCGTGTCGACATTCATCAACGCCGCGGCGGCGTTGGCCGCCTTGCGCGCGCGTTCGATCTTTTCCTCTTCACCGGCGCTCACCGCCACGCCCCACAGCTTGTACGCCGCGCCATGCAGCTTCGCGCCGAGCGTGAGTCCGGCCTGCGTGCCGCGCGATCCGCTGGCGTAATAGAGCCGCACGGGCGCGACGCCCATCTCCGCGAGTTGCTGCACCAGTTCCTGCGTGCCGGTGACGTAGCCGAGCGCGCCGACGGGGCTCGAGCCGCCGACGGGGATCACGTACGGCACGCGGCCGGCGGCACGTTCTTCCTCCACCACCTGCGCCACCATCGCGGCGTCGTGACCGACGGCCAGCATCGGATCGTCGGCCGGGACGAACCGCACCTCGGCGCCGAACAGGTAGTCGAGCAGCAGATTGGCCTCGGGGAAAGGTGCTGAAGGGTGCTGACGGGTGCTGAGAGGTGCAGACAGGTGCTGAGGGGTGCTGACAGGTGCGCCTGAAGGGTGCTCGAGCCACTGATCGGGCCTGACGCTCAGCACGAGGACGCAGCGGAGCCCGGCGATGGCCGCTGCGGCGGCGGTCATGCGGGCGTGGTTCGACTGCACGGCGCCGGTGGTGATCACCGTGTGCGCGCCTTGCGCGAGGGCGTCGGCGATCAGGAACTCCAGCTTGCGGGCCTTGTTGCCGCCCAGACCGAGCGCGGTGAGGTCATCGCGCTTGATCAGGATGCGCGGGCAGCGCGCCTCGCCACCAAGCGCCGCGCGCAGGCGTGTCGCGTCGGTAATGGGCGTCGGCAGAGCGGCCAGGGGGAAACGGGGAGGCAGGAACATCGGCAATCGGGTGAATGGCAATCGGGCGATTGTTGATGATTGGCGGATTGAGCGATCGCGCTCACGAATCGTGACCTGACCCCATTGCCGTTCGTCTCCCGCCTCCCGCCTCCGAATCGTGACCTGACCCCATTGCCGTTCGTCTCCCGCCTCCCGCCTCCCGCTTGCCCTGAGCGAGGTCGAAGGGCCTCCCGATCCGTTACTTCTGATACACCGTTTTCCCGCCCAGAATCGTCCGCGTCACCGTCGTCGTCAGGATCTCGTCGTCCGGGATTGAGAGGATGTCCTTCGACAGCACCGTGATGTCGGCCAGCTTGCCGACGCCGATCGAGCCCTTGATCGTTTCTTCCTTTGCCGCGTAGGCCGCGTTCCAGGTGTACGAGCGCAGCGCTTCCTCGCGCGACATTTTCTGGTCGCCGTAGAACACCGAGCCGTCCTTGGTCTTGCGCGTGACCGTGGCGTAGTAGTTGGCCAGCGGATCGATGCGCTCCACCGGCACGTCGGTGCCGTTGCTGACGATGGCGCCGGATTGCAGGAGCTTCTGCCAGACATACGCGCCGGTTTCAGCGCGGGCGGCGCCCAGGCGTGCCAGCACGTACGGCGCATCCGAGGTCGCGTGGATGCCCTGCATCGAGGCGATGACGCCAAGCTGCGCGAAGCGCGGGATGTCCGCTTCGCTCAGGTGCTGCGCGTGTTCGATGCGCCAGCGCCAGTCGGTGCGGTTCGGATTCGCCTTGAACGTCGCTTCGTACACGTTCAGCACTTCGCGGTTGGCGCGATCGCCGATCGCGTGGATGGCCAGCTGCGCATCGGCGGCGGCGACGATGCGTGCCGTTTCGGCGATGCTGTCCATCGGCCGCGTATTGAGACCGGTGCTGCCGGGCGCGTCGCTGTACGGATCCAGCATCCACGCGCCGCGCGAACCGAGCGCGCCGTCGGCGGTCACTTTCACCGCGGCGACGGTGAGGTGATTGGCGCCCATGCCGATCACCTTTTCCTGCGCCAGGCGCTCCTTCAGACGCTCGTTGCTGTCACGCACCATCACCCACAGCCGCAGGCCAAGCTGGTTGTCGCGCGCCACCTGCTTGTACAGCGCCACGGTTTCGAAGTTGGCGCCGGCGTCCTGGAAGCTCGTGACGCCTTTCGACAGCGCTTCTTCGGTGGCCAGTTCCATCTGCCGCCGCGCCGTGGCCATCCGCTCCTCAGGCGTGCGTCCGGCCTGCCACTTGTCGTACGCCTCGTCGATCAGCCGCGCCGCCGTTTCACGGAACACGCCGATGGGGCGGCCGGCCCGATCCTTCAGGATGTCGCCGCCGGCCGGGCTGGCGGTCCGTCCCGTCACGCCCGCCAGTTCCATGGCCTTGGCGTTGGCAAACGCCGCATGACCGCTGGCGTGATCCAGCATCACCGGGTTGTCGGGCGTCACCGCGCTCAGCGCGTCGTGCACCGGGAACCCCTCGACGGCCGGCGACGGCGGCGTCGACCATTTCTCCTGGTGCCAGCCGCGGCCGATGATCCAGTCGCCCGGCTTGGCGTTCTTCGCCGCCTCGCCGACCTTGGCGACGATCGACTCGAAGCTGGTGTCGTCCATCAGGTCCAGCACCAGGCGCGACTGCCCGAGGCCCATGAAGTGGCCGTGGCCCTCGATGAACCCGGGGATGGCCGTCTGTCCGGCGAGGTCGATCACCTCGGTGGCCGGACCGACATACCGCTGCAACTCTTCATCGCTGCCGACCGCGACAATGCGGTCGTCGCGGACGGCGACGGCCTGCGCCGTCGGCTGGTCGCGATCCATGGTGACGACATGGCCGCCGCGCAGCACCAGCGTGGCCGGCTCCACCGC
>JADZCY010000048.1 GCA_020851325.1 Acidobacteriota bacterium
AAGGGCCGCGGCGTGCCGGGATGGCTCAGCCTCGACGGCACCATGGGCGCGCGCGTCGTGACCATGCCGACGCGTGAACAGATCAACCTGCCCGTGCAGGAACAGCTCATCGTCGAGCTGTATTCGAAGTAGTTCGGATCACCACCCGGACGGCGGCGCGTCCCGCGCCGCCGTTCGAGCCACACCGCCGGCCCGCAGCCCCTCAGACCTGCGGCGGGAGGCCGGCGGAATCACTTCCTGCCCGTGTGGGCGGAGGTGAAACCTGCAGGTCTGGAGGCCGGGCTGCCGGCCCGTTTGGCGAAAGGAACCTACGATGCTCTGGAAAGGCTTTCAGCGTCCCAAGCGTCTCGACTTCGAGCGCGAGACCCTCACCGATCGGTTCGGCCGCTTCTACGCGCAGCCGTTCGAGCGCGGCTTCGGCACCACCGTCGGCAACGCGCTGCGGCTCGTGCTGCTGTCGTCCATCGAGGGCGCGGCGATCACGGCGGTGCAGATCGACGGCGTGCTGCACGAGTTCTCGCCGATCAAGGGCGTCGTCGAGGACGCCACCGACATCATCCTCAACCTCAAGCAGCTGCCGCTGAAGTGCCACGTCGACTACACGAAGACGCTGACGGTGCGGGTGGACAAGCCCGGTCCGGTGCGCGCGCGTGACATCGAAGTGGACCAGGACGTCGAGATTCTCGAACCGGATGCGCACATCGCGACGGTGAGCGAGGGCGGCAAGCTGCACATGCAGCTGCGCGTCAAGCGCGGCCGCGGCTACGTCGCCGCCGACCGCAACTTCGACGAAGACCTCGGCATCGGCTGGATCCCGATCGACTCGGTGCACTCGCCGGTCAAGAAGGTCAACTACCTGATCGAGGCCGCCCGCATCGGCCAGGCCACCGACTACGACAAGCTCACCCTCGAGGTGTGGACCAACGGCGCCGTCGCCCCCGGTGATGCCGTGTCGCTGGCCGCCAAGCTGGTGCGCGATCACCTCAACATCTTCATCAACCTCGATGACGACGACGATGACGACATCGACATCGTCACCGAGCCGGCGCGACTGGGCGTGGCCAACGAGCACCTCGACAAGAGCGTCGAGGAGCTGGAGCTGTCGGTGCGCTCCTACAACTGCCTCAAGAACGCCAACATCCGCACGATCCGCGAGCTGGTCCAGAAGACCGAGACCGACATGCTGAAGACCAAGAACTTCGGCCGCAAGTCGCTCAACGAGATCAAGGAAATCCTCCAGACGATGGGCCTCAGTCTGGGCATGAAGCTGGATCAGGCCGCGGCGGAGTAGTCCGCCAGGGAAACCGTTATGCGTCACCGTAAAGTACACCGGAAGCTCGGCCGGGTCTCCGAGCACCGCATGGCCCTCCTTCGCAACCAGGCGACGGCGCTGTTGATGCACGAGCGCATCGAGACGACCGTGCCGAAGGCGAAGGAACTGCGGCCGTTCGTCGAACGCATCATCACCATCGCCAAGCGTGGCGTGCAGGCCGCCGACCCGAAGGGCAAGACCCTGTCGGCGCGCCGTCTCGTCATGCGCGACGTGCACAACGAAGATGTCGTCACCAAGCTGTTCGACAGCCTGGCGCCGCGCTTCGCCGAACGGCCGGGCGGTTACACCCGCATCCTCAAGCTCGGTCACCGCCGCGGCGACGCCGCCGAGGTGGCGCAGATCGAGCTCGTCGGCAGCGAGTTCGATCCGAAGAAGGCCGAGGCCGAACGCAAGGCGGCCGAGGAAGCAGCCGCTCAGGGCGGCGAAGGCGCGAAGACGCAGAAGAGCGTCGGCGAGCGTCTGCGCGCGGCCGCGTCGCGACTCCGCACCGGCGGCAAGAAGGGCGGCGACGGCGGCGCCAAGTCGAAGGCCAGCCGTCCGGCTCGTGCCGCGAAGAAGGCGACGACCCCGCGCAAGGCCGGCGGTTCGTAGCCCGGCCTCGACCAGTCGAGCGACGGGACTTCGGTCCCGTTGGCACCGACGGGCAACTCAGGCGCCGGAATCCCACGTGGGGTTCCGGCGTTTGTCATGTACGACGCATTTCCACCTCGTGTCCCGCCGCGGTGAGGCATACTGGGCGCGCGCCCCACTGCCATGACCCCATGGATGCGCCGCCCGCTGCCGGCGATCATCGCAGCGCTCGCCGCCGCGACCACGATGCTGGCTGCGCAACAGCAGCAGCAGACGCCGGCGCCCGAACAGCCCGAGCAACCCATCTTCCGCGCCACGGTGGATCTCGTCCGCGTCGACGTCTCCGTCGTCGGACGCAACGACGAGCCCGTGATCGGCCTGGAAGCCTCCGATTTCGTCGTCACCGAAGACGACCTGCCGCAGGTGGTGGAGACGGCGCAGTTCGTGCGCATCGACGGCCAGCGCGCGATCGACAACGGCGAGTCGCTCGACATCCGCGGGCAGGAGCAGGCCTACGTCGAAGCCGCCAAGGAAGACGTGCGGCTGTTCGCGCTGTTCCTCGACGACTATCACATCGACCGGCACCCGGCGGTGATGGTGCCGCTGCGCCGCGCGCTCGAGTCGTGGGTGGAGCAGTTGCAGCCCACTGATCTCGTCGTCATCATGGACCCGCTGACGACGCTCGATGGTTTGCGGTTCACGCGCAACAAGGCGGACCTGCTGGCGCGGATCAAGTCGTTCGAGGGGCGTCTCGGCGAGCTGTTTCCGGTGCGCAGCGCCGTCGAAGAAGCGCAGCTGACGCAGCGCAACGTGTTCGAGCTGCGGGCCGCGGTGACGCTGTCGGCGCTCGAGGCGATTGCGACGCGCCTCGGTGGACTGCGTGAAGGCCGCAAGTCGATCATCTTCGTCAGCCAGGGGCCGCCGGTGGGCATGCCCGGTAGCCTGAACTATCCGCGGCTCGAAGCGGCGCTGCAGGCGGCAAACCGCGGCAACGTCACCGTGCACGCGCTCGATCCACGGCCGCTCGGCTCGGCGCCGTTTGGTGGCGCCGAAGCGCTGCGCCGCCTGTCGTCGGAAACCGGCGGGCGCGCCATCATCAACAGCAACTCGCCGGAGACCGGGCTGAAGCAGGTGATCGCCGACGCCAGCGCGTATTACCTGATTGGCTACGCGCCGTCGCGAACGCTGGCCGACGGCAAGTTCCACCGCATCAACGTGCGCGTCAAGCGTCCGGGCGTGCGCGTGACGGCCCGACGCGGCTACTGGGCGCCGACGCCGGAGGACACGAACCCGCCGCCGCCACCGCCGGCGGATCCGAAGCTGACCGGCGCGTTGAGTGAACTGGTGACGCCTGACGAAGGCCGCCTGGCCGACATCTGGGTGGGCACCGAGCCGGCCGATGACGGACAGACGCGCGTGCGTGTGAGCTGGGAACCGGCACCGGCAACAAAGCCGGGCGACGGCGCGCCGGTGAGCCTGGACGTGGAGCCGGTGACGCGTACCGGCGCCTCACTCGCCGAACCGCAGACGATCCGCACGCTGCCGCGTGACGGCGATGCGCCGACGCAGGCCAGCCTGACGCTCAACCCGGGCGGCGCGGCGCTGCGTCTCACGCTGCGCAGCGCATCGGGCGCGGTGGCGGATCGCTGGACGCAGTCGCTGGCCGTGCCCGACTACACGGGTGACTCGCTGGCCCTCGGCACGCCGCGTGTGTATCGCACGCGCACGCTCGCCGAGACGCGCGCGTTCGCCGCTGATGCGGATCCAATGCCGACGGCGTCGCGCCGCTTCCGCCGCACGGATCGCCTGGTGATCGACGTGCCGGCCGTGTCGACCGCCGGCGCGTTGTCGTTCGAGGCGGAACTCGGCAATCGCGACGGCAAGGCGCTGGCACCTCTGAAGGTGGAGAACGGGCCGAACGGCACGGCGCGCGTCGTGCTGCCGCTGGCCAGCCTGGCACCCAGCACCTACACCGTCCGCGTCCGCGCCACCGCCGGTGATGAAGACGGCGAGCAGGTCGTCGCGTTCACCGTTTCGCAGTAGAACCTCACAAAAGCGACGCAACACGAAGAATACAAAGAGTCTTCGTGGCTTCCTTCGTGATCTTCGTGGCCTTCGTGTTTCGTTGTCAGGAGCAGAGTCGAGCAATGAAACGTAGCGTTGCGGTGTCTGTGTGCGTGTTGACCCTGACTGCGGTGGCGTCGCTGGCGGCGCAACGGCCGGCGCTGAGCGATGCGGCGCGCGCGTATGTGTCCGTCGACGCGCCGGTGATTGCGCTGGTGAACGCGCGTGTCATCGACGGCACCGGCGCGCCGGCGCGCGACGGACAAACCGTGGTCATTCGCGGCGATCGCATCGCCTCCATCGCGTCGTCCTCGTCGGGCGCCCCACCCGAGGGCGCCCAGGTCATCGACCTTGCCGGCAAGTCCGTCATCCCCGGCCTCGTGATGATGCACGAACACCTGTATTACCCGGTCGGTCCCGGCGTCTACGGCCAGTTGGGACAGAGCTTCATCCGGCTCTATCTCGCCGGCGGCGTGACGACGATGCGGACGGGCGGGAACATGAACGGGTTCATGGACATAAACCTGCGCAAGGCGATTGACGAAGGCCGCGTCGCCGGCCCCGCGCTCGATGCCACGGCGCCGTATGTGAACGGACCGAACACGTTCATCCAGATGCGGACGATGGCCGACGCCGACGAGGCGCGGCGCCAGGTGGCGTATTGGGCCGACATGGGCGCCACCTCGTTCAAGGCCTACA
>JADZCY010000049.1 GCA_020851325.1 Acidobacteriota bacterium
CACCGCCGTGCTCGTGAACACGGCCTCCTTGAGGAAGTTCTCGTACTCCCGCGTGCTGCGCGCGACGACGCGCATCAGGTAGTCGGCGTCGCCGGTCATCGAGTAGACGTCCAGCACCTCGGGCCGCCCCATCATCGTTTCTTCGAACGCGCCGATGCCGGCGCGATTGTGCTGGCTGAGCGTGACGTGCGCGAAAACAGTGTCGTGATACCCCAGCTTGGCCGCGTCGATGCGCGCGACGTAGTCCTTGATCACGCCGCGCTGCTCCAGGCTCTTCAGCCGCCGCCACGTCGGCGAGGTGGACAGCCCGATGCGCGCCGCCAGTTCCTGCACGGTATAGCGGCCGTTCTGCTGCAGCGCGATGACGATGGCGCGTTCGTAGGGGTCGAGGGTGATGCGGGTGTCTGACATGAGGCAGATTATGCCTCTGAAACCGCTTTTACGGGTTCATTATTGGCTTAGTGAGCCGAATACCGGACAAGAGAGGGAACATCTGCCCCCGACTCCGGGTGTACCGTAGTCCTGACGCCCTCACCGCGCGTGAGCGCGGTCCTGATGTCCCACCGCCGCGTCGCGCGCGAAGCGCGACGGCCGGGCGGTCCTTGATGCCGCAGGGTCCCGGAAGGCTTCCAGTGGCGCGTTGTCCGGAGGATTTCAGCTCATGGCCACTTCGCTCTCCGAACGTCCACACGCCTCGACGGCGCCCGCCGGCGACCGCGACTGGGCGCGCGTCGCGTATCTGCTGCACGTGTCGCGCGGCATGGACGAACTCGAAGAGAAGCGTCTCGTGCCCGAGAAGAAGGTGCTCTACCAGTTCTCGGCCCGCGGCCACGACCTGGCGCAGATCCTTCTCGGCCTCGGCCTCACCGATCCGCACGACGGCGCCTGCGGCTACTACCGCTCGCGGCCGCTGCTGCTGTCGCTTGGCGTGCCGTTCGAGGACGCGCTCGGCTCGTCGATGGCTCGCGCCGGCGGCTACTCCGACGGGCGCGACATCGGCGTCGTCTTCAACTACCCGAACCCGAACGGACCCTCGGCGCTGCCGATGTGCGGCGGCGTCGGCACGCAGTACACGCCCACCGCGGGATGGGCGCAGGCGATCACGTATCGCCATCAGGTGCTCGGCGACGACAGCTACGCGCGCGCCATCGCGGTGGTGCTTGGCGGCGACGCCTCGGTGGCCACCAACGGCTTCTGGTCGGCGCTCACCATCGCGACAACGCAGCAGTTACCGGTGCTGTTTTTCATCGAGGACAACGGCTACGGCATCTCGGTGCCCGGCACGTTCCAGACGCCCGGCGCGGACATCGCGTCGAACCTGGCGAGCTTCGCGAATCTCCACGTGTTGAACGGCGACGGCACCGAGCCCGCCGAGGCGCTGCGCCTGATCGACGAAGCGCTCGCGCACGTGCGCGAGCGTCGCGGACCGTGTCTGCTGCGCCTGCGCGTCCCGCGCCTGCAGGGACACAGCTTTCAGGACACGCAGACCTACAAGTCGCCCGATGTGGTGGCCGCGGAGTGGACGCGCGATCCGCTGCCGAAGTTGAAGACGTTTCTTGTGCCGTCGCGTCTGAGCGTCGAGCAGTGGGACGCGGCCGTGCAGCGCGCTGCCGCGGACGTGGAAGCCGCGCGCGCCGCCGCGGAAGCACGACCCGTGTCGGATCCGGCAGAGGTCACGCGATTCGTCTTCTCGGAAGATGAACCGCAACAGAAGGGCGGACTTCGCGGTGAGGGCCTGGCGTTGCCGCCGGGCAGCGATGTGCCGAAGCCGGAAGGCTCGCGGCTGAACATGGTGACCGCCGTGCGCCGCGTGCTCGATCACGAACTCGCGGTGAATCCGCGCATGCTCGTCTTCGGCGAAGACATCGGCCCAAAGGGCGGCGTGCACGCGGTGACGCTCGGCCTGCAGGACAAGCACGGCAGCGCGCGAGTCTTCGACACCAGCCTCTCGGAAGAAGGCATCGTCGGACGCGCGGTCGGGATGGCGCTGGCCGGTCTGCTGCCGGTGCCGGAGATTCAGTTCCGCAAGTACGCGGACCCGGCGGTGGAGCAGATCAACGACTGCGGCACGCTGCGCTGGCGCACGCACAACCGCTTTGCCGCGCCGATGGTGCTGCGCATGCCGGTGGGATATCTCAAGTCCGGCGACCCGTGGCACAGCCAGACCAACGAAGTGCAGTTCGTCCACTCGCCCGGCTGGAAGGTGGCGGTGCCGTCGAATGCCGAGGACGCCGTCGGTCTGCTGCGCGCGGCGCTCCGTGGCGACGACCCGGTGATGTTCCTCGAGCATCGCGCCATGCTCGACGCGCCGTGGGCGCGGCGGCCGTATCCGGGTGACGACTACGTGCTGCCGTTCGGCCGCGCGAAGATCACGATGCCCGGCAACGACCTGACCATCGTCGCGTGGGGCGCGATGGTCGAGCGCGCCGAGCAGGCGGCACAGTTGATCAAGGCCGCGAACGGACGCGCCGTCGAGGTGATCGATCTGCGCACGTTGATGCCGTGGGATCGCGAGACGGTGCTGGCGTCTGTTCGCCGCACGCGGCGGTGTTTGGTCGTCCACGAGGATCTGCGCACTGCGGGCTTTGGCGCCGAAGTCGTGGCCACCGTGGCGGACGAAGCGTTCCTCTTTCTCGACGCTCCCGTCGCGCGATTGACGATGCCCGACATTCCAAGTCCGCACAACGCCGTTCTCGTTGACGCCGTGGTACCGTCGGTGGCGCGCATTCGCGCCAAGGCCGACGAGATGCTGGAGTTCTGACGATGAGCGGCGAGGTGTCGCAGGTGGACGTGCTGGCCCCGGTGGAGCAGGAAGGGACTAAGGCGGCGGTCAAGACGTGGTTGAAGCAGGTGGGCGACCGTGTCGAGGCGGGCGAGCCGCTGCTCGAACTGGAAACCGACAAGGTGGCGATGGAAGTGTCGGCGCCGGCCAGCGGTGTGCTCGTCGAGATCGTGATCGAGGAAGGGCGCGACGCCGCCAAGGGCGCGGTGCTTGGGCGTATTGGCGCAGCTGTCGCGTCGTCGTCTTCGTCTGCGGATGGAGCGGGGCTCGCGAGCGTCGTGGCTGAACAGATCGCGTCGGGCTCGCGCGCGGACGCGCCACACGCCGATCGCTCGAGCGCGCCGGACACCGGCGTGACTCCGCGATCGATCGCGTCGTTCGATCCGTCACTGCGGTTGTCTCCATCGGTGCGGCGCCTGCTGATCGAAACCGGACTGGATCCCTTGACGCTCACCGGCACGGGACGCGGCGGACGGATCACCAGCACCGATGTGGAACGCGAAGCGGCGCGGCGTCGTGATCAGCCTGGCGCTGCCGGTGCCGGCGCACGCGCGGCTGCACCGCGATCGACGACGGCAATGCCGGGCGCGTTGACGGGCCGGCGCATCCCGCATGACATCATGCGTCGTCGCATCGCCGAACACATGGTGCGCTCGCTCACCGTAGCGCCGCACGTCACGGCGATGTTCGAGGCCGACTTCAGCGCCATCATCGCGCACCGCGAGGCCAGCAAGGCGGCGTTCCAGCAGCAGGGCATCAACCTCACGCTCACCGCCTACATCGTGCTCGCCGTGGTGGAGGCCATGAAGGCCGTGCCGATCGTCAACAGCCGCTGGCACGACGACTTCGTCGAGGTGTTCGACGATGTGAATGTCGGTGTGGGAACGGCGCTGGGCGACAAGGGACTGGTGGTGCCGGTGGTGCACCGCGCGCAGACGCTGTCGTTGATGGGCGTGGCGGCGCGCCTGCAGGAAGCGACCGCAATGGCACGCGGCGGGACGCTGAGCCAGGCCGACGTGCAGGGCGGGACGTTCACTATCTCCAACCACGGCGTGTCGGGCTCGCTCACCGCGGCGCCGATCGTGATCAATCAACC
>JADZCY010000050.1 GCA_020851325.1 Acidobacteriota bacterium
AATGGCTGACGCGCTCGGGCGCGTATCCGGGCGACGAGTTGTGGCTCAGCGGCACGATCGGCGGCGCGCGCGCGGCGCTCGAGATGCTGACGACGGGCGACACGCCGGACGCGGCATGCGTGACGCGGCTGTGCCGGCCGGAGCCGCGCGTCAGGCTGGGTATCGCAATGGCCAGAAACGGCGTGGCCCGCGCGGCCATGGACACGAGCGACGGGCTCGGTGACGCGGTCCGGCAACTGGCCGCGGCCAGCGGATGCGGCGCGCGTGTCGACGCCGCGGCTGTTCCGGTGGAGGCGGGTGCCGCCGCGTGGTGGCTGGCACGGGGCGTGGATCACGTCGAGGCAGCGGTCAGGGGCGGCGAGGACTACGAGTTGCTCTTTGCCGTGCCGCCGCGCTTCGGCGGCCGGCTGCGCAACGTGCGCCGGCAGGTGGCCACGCCGGCGCTGACGCGGATCGGCGTGCTGACCCGCGAGCCGGAATGCTGGCTCCTGCGGGACGGCGCGCGGACACCCTGGCCGGAGGGGTTCGAACACTTCGGCGGCGGACACGAACGACCATGACGATCTCGCGGTCCATCGTCCGGCGAACGCTGGTGACCCTCACGGTCGCCGTGCTTTACGTGTTCCTGTACGAAACGACGATCCGCGATTCCCGCTACGCCGCACGTCAGGCGACGATCGCCGAAGCGACGGGCCTGCCACAGGCCGGCGCGCAGCTCACCTTCACCGCCACGGCCTACTGCAAGGGCGAAACAACGGCGTCCGGCGTCGTCGTGCGGACAGGTGTGGCGGCGGCCGATCCGGCACTGCTGCCGGTGGGCACCGTCGTGCGGATCGATCTCCCCAACTCACGCTACAGCGGCGTGTGGACGATCATGGACACGGGTCCCGCCGTGCAGGGCCGCATCGTCGACCTGTATCTCTGGAGCTGCAAGGAGGCGCTGGCATTCGGGCGTCGCCCGGTGCGACTCACCGTGCTGCGCCTTGGCTGGAACCCGCAGATGAGCGCGCCCGGCCTGGTCGATCGCGTCTTCCGCCAGCGTGAATCGGCCGCACCCACCGCACCTCCGGCCCCCGCAGCCACACCGGGCGACACGCCGTCCGCGGCCCCCGCCGTGCCACCGACGCCGCCCTCCCCGCCCTCGCCCTGACGTCACCAGACGTCTACGACGTTCCACGGGACGCGCGCGGCATTCGCTGGTATCATCGGCGCCTATGCATGCGCTTTATGTTGTCGTTCCTGTGCTGTGCGTCCTGGCGATCGGCTACCGGTACTACAGCGCGTTCATCGCCACGCGCATCTGGATGCTGGACGACTCGCGTGTCACCCCGGCCCATACCAACTACGACGGCGCCAACTTCTATCCCACCAGCCGGTGGGTTCTCTTCGGCCATCATTTCGCGGCCATCACCGGTGCCGGTCCGCTCGTCGGACCGATGCTCGCGGTGCAGTTCGGGTATGCCCCCGGGCTGATCTGGCTGGTGGCGGGCGTCGTGCTGGCCGGCGCGGTCCACGACTCGATGATTCTGTGGGCATCGACGCGGCGGAAGGGCAAATCGCTCGCCGAAATCGTCACCGCGGAGATCAGCCCCTCGGCGGGCATCGTCGCCTCGATCGCCATCCTGTTCATCCTGGTCATCGCCATGGCCGGCCTCGGGATCAACGTCGTCAACGCGCTGGCCGACAGCCGCTGGGGCACCTTCACGATTGCCATGACGATCCCGCTGGGCATCTTCATGGGCTTCTGGATGTATGTGTGGCGCAAGGGCAGGATCGTCGAAGCGACGATCATCGGCGTCATCGGCCTGCTGGCGGCGGTGGCCGGTGGTGAACCGCTGAACCACTCGACCGGCTGGTTCGCCAACCTGTTCCACCTGTCGCGCACGCAGATCGTCATCGCCCTGGCCGTCTACGGCTTCGCGGCGTCGGTGTTGCCGGTGTGGCTGCTGCTCTCGCCGCGCGGCTATCTCAGTTCATTCACCAAAATCGGCACCATCTTCTTCCTGGCCATCGGCGTCATCTACGTGAACCCCGAGTTCAAGATGCCGGCGCTCTCCGAATACGTCGACGGCGGCGGCCCGATCATCCCCGGTCCGCTGTTCCCCTTCTGCTTCATCACCATTGCCTGCGGCGCCATCTCCGGGTTCCACGCCCTCATCAGTTCGGGCACGACGTCGAAGATGGTGGACAAGGAAAGCGACATCCGGCCGATTGGCTACGGCGCGATGCTGATTGAATGCGTCGTCGGCGTGATGGCGCTGGTTGCCGCCAGCGCGATGGAACCGGGCGACTACTTCGCCATCAACGTGCCGCCGGCGCAGTACGCCAACATGACCTTCCAGGGCCTCCAGATGGCGCCGGTGCACCTCGCGGAAATCGAAGCGGCGGTCGGCGAAACGGTGACGGGCCGCACGGGCGGCGCGGTGTCACTGGCCGTCGGCATGGCGCAGATCTTCTCGGCGATGCCGGGCATGCAGGGCCTGCTGGCCTACTGGTATCACTTCGCCATCATGTTCGAGGCGTTGTTCATCCTGACGACCATCGACTCGGGCACGCGCGTCGGTCGCTTCCTGCTGCAGGAATTCCTCGGCCGCGCCTTCCCGAAGTTCCGTGAGAAGGAATGGATCCCGGGGGCGATGTTCGCCACCGGCCTGCTGGTCTTCGGCTGGGCCTATTTCATCTACACCGGCAACATCGCCACGATCTGGCCGATGTTCGGCGTCGCCAACCAGTTGCTGGCCTCGGTGGCACTCGCCGTGGCAACGACGATCCTGATCAACACCGGCAAGGCACGCTACACGTGGGTCACCCTCGTGCCGCTCGCCTTCCTCGCCACCAACACGCTGTACGGCGGCTTCCTCAACGTGCGCGACAACTTCTGGCCGCTGGCCGTCGGCCCCGACCCGGGGACGCACGTGCAGGGCTGGGTGCTGACGGTCTGCACGGTGGCGATGATGATCTGCGCCATCGTCATCCTGGCGCAGGCGGCGGCGAAGTGGTTCAGCGTGCTCGGTAATGGTCGCGAAACCGTGAACGTCGAAAGCTAAGACGACGAACCACGCCGGGCCGGCCCTCCCCCTTTGCGCCGGCGTCCGCGTTCAACGCGGGTGGACTTCGTCTTGCATCAAACCTGGACCTGAGGTGATACGGCGGATGCCAAAGAGGGGAATCGTGCGCAACGTTGATTGGTTCTGTCACACGGCGCGGGCCGTATTTGGGCTGCTGGTCGTGGCCGTGGCGCCCGCAATGGCTCAATACAGTCCGCCCGCCGATCCGGCGGTCGGCGAGGACTATCACGTCGAAGTCGGGTACGGGTTCTGGAATCCCGAGCCCTCGCTGCTGGTGAACTCCGAGGCCCTGGGCATCCTCGGCACCGACGTCGATCTCGTCGACGATCTGGGCATCGAAAAGAAACGCCTCGGCAAGTTGAACGTCGTCCTGCGGCCGGGTACCAAGCATCGCTTCCGCTTCGAGTACCTGCCGATCAAGTACGAAACCGACTCGGTGCCGGTGCAGCGCGAGTTCATCTTCAACGGCCAGCGCTATCGCGTCGGCCTGCCGGTGAGCACGCTCGCCGACTTCAAGACCTATCGCATCGGCTACGAGTACGACTTCATCTATCGCAACCGCGGCTTCTTCGGCGTGCTGTTCGACGTGAAGTACACCGACGTCAACGTCGAGTTGAACAGCGTCATCGGCAATGAGTTCACCACCGCCGTGGCGCCGATTCCAACGCTCGGCCTCGTCGGACGCGTCTATCCGGTGAAAAACCTCGCCATCGGCGGCGAAGTGTCGATGCTCCGCATTCCCGAGAACCTGAGCGACGACTACGACGGCCGCTACACGGATTTCGATCTCTACGGCACGCTCAACTTCACGAAGAACGTCGGCGCCACCGTGGGCTATCGCTCGGTCGACGTGTTCTATCGCCTCGACAACGACTCGGGCACGCTGACCTTCAAGGGACTGTACCTGAACGGCGTCGTGCGCTTCTGACCAACGCGCGGCGCGGCCCGCCGCGCCGGCGCTAGCGTTCCGGCACCGCGGACGCGTGCATGGCCGCGGCGTCCCACCACCCGCGATGCGGCGGCGGATGGTCCGACATGGCGGCGTCGAGGATCAGGCCGACGTTGTCGCAGAACTGCTCGAGCGTGTGCCGTGCTTCCACCAATGCGCGGCCACGCGCGCCCATCGCCCGCGCGCGTTCCGGATCGTTCCACAACGCCAGCATGGCATCGCGCAGCGCCGCCGGATCGCCGGGCGGCACGAGCAGCCCGGTGACGCCGTCTTCGATGACGTCCACCTGTCCCTCGGTGCGCGTGCAGATCACCGCCTTCCCCATCGCCATCGCTTCGAGCACGACGGTGACGCCGTTGTCCGATCGCGACGGCAGCAGCGGCACGACGACGAAGCGCGATCGCGCGTAGAGCTCGCGCAGGCCGGCGAGGTCCTTGCGGCCCACCGTCACGCGCGGATTCGGCGTCGTCTGCAGCGTCTCGATCCGGACGCGTCGATCCTTCAGCAGTCGCCAGCGGCCCGGCACGCGGACGACATCGGCGGCGACGTGACAACGCAGCGGCGTGCCCTCGAGGGCCGCGAACAGCGTCGGGAAGTCGCGCATCTCGGCGCCGACGGCGCAGATGCCGTCATCGTCCATGTCGATGGGATGGAAGAAACGGTGATCGACGAAGAAGCGCACGAGGAACAGGCGATCGGCGGGCACCAGGCGATGCGCCACCGCGTAGTCCCGCTGCACGGACGTGGACGTGATGGCGGCGCGCAGCGTGCGTCCCAGCCAGCGAAACGGGGTCCTGATGTTCGGCTTGGAGAACTGGCTGACGAACGCGATGTGCGGCTTGCCGCCACGCAGCCGCTGGAGCGCCATCAGCGCCAGCGTCAAGCGCTCGCCCCAGGTGACGATGACGTCGTAGTCGTCGCGGCGACGGTGCACTTCGATCGCCAGCCGCAGCCACGCCGGCCAGCGTGACGGCCTCTGGTCGATCAGCCCGACGTCCCACGTCTCGTCGAACAGATCCTCGAAGATGAACCCGCGCGGTCCCGATTCGCCCGTGCGATCGCGCGGTGGCGCTTCGGCAGGCCGGCCCGGCCGCAACAACGCCAGCACGACACGGCGCGGATGACCGCCCGCTGAGCCATAGCCCCTGGCCTTCGTGCTACGCTGCGTAAAGGAAGACGCCATGAAGATGACCGCCGTGCCGCTGCTGGGAGCGCTGTGTCTGGGTGCCGCGCTCGTCGGCGCTGCCGGGATCGATCCACTTTCGACGCAGCCGCCCGCATCCTCCGTTCAACTCATTCCGGAACCTGGCCGCACGACGTGGGCGCCTGGGGTACGTGACGGCATTCCAGCCCGGTCGACGATCTGCGCTACCATCGCCGCGCATGCGCTCGGCAACGGCATGGACGATGCGGCGGCGGCGATTCAGCAAGCGATCGATGATTGTCCAGCGGGCCAGACGGTTCAACTCTCGGCGGGGACCTTCCTGCTGAACCGGTTCGTGCTGCTCAACAAGGGTATCACGTTGCGCGGCGCCGGTCCGAAGCTGACGAAGCTCACCAAGACCAACGGCGCCCGCGCCGGCACCTATCTGGTCGACGATGCCTCGCCGATCATCATCGTCGGTCCGTCGCGATGGCCGAAACCAGACCCGGAGACGTCGGTGGACCTCACGGCCGACGCCGTGCAGGGGGCGATGTCGATCGAGGTGAAAGACGCGTCGGGTTTCTCGAGCGGACAGATCGTCCTGCTGGATCACGACGACTACAACGCCGGCGCCTGGCTGCCGCTGCCGCGCCGGTTGGGCAACGACGGCGCCGCGCCGCGCATCTGGGCGTCCGACTACGTGGTCTTCAACCGCCACGACCCGCCGGAGCCGAGCGACGGCCGCTTTCCCGATTCGCTCGAGTGGTTCGCGCGCGTCAACCGGCCGGTCAACGAACTGAAGGAAATCGCGCGTGTCGCCGGCAAGACCATCACGTTCACGACGCCGGTGCACATCACCTACACGACGGCGAAGCGCGCGCAGTTGACGCGCTATTACCCCAACGACACGCACGTGCGGGAGGCCGGCATCGAGGACCTCACGGTGTCGGGCGGCGGCAACGGCAACATCCGCTTCGAAGCCGCGGCCTACTCGTGGGTGAAGAACATCGAGAACACGTTCTGGGGCGGTGAGGGGATTGCCGTCGATCATTCGTTCCGTGTCGAGATTCGCGACTCGACGATCCATCACGGCGCGTTCTCGGAACCGGGCGGGGCCGGCTACGCGTTGAGCCTGGCGCAGGGCTCGTCCGAAGTGCTGATCGAGAACAACGCCGTGCACGACGCCAACAAGGTGATGGTCGTGCGCTCGTCGGGCGCCGGGTCCGTGGTCGGCTACAACTACATGGACAACGGCATCATCGCGTCGAATCTCGAATGGATCGAGACCGGCCTGAACGGCAGCCACATGGTGGGCAGCCATCACATCCTGTTCGAGGGCAACGAGTCGTTCAACTACGACTCCGACAACACGCACGGCAGCGCCATCGCGATGACCGTGTTCCGCAATCATCTGGTGGGACGCCGGGCCGGCTACGGCGGCTCGGGCAACCGCCGCGCCGCCGGACTGATGTTCGGATCCTGGTGGCACACGTTCATCGGCAACGTGCTCGGCGAAGACGGCCGCATGGAAGGCTGGAGCTACGACGACCCGGGCGACGGCATCGGTGGCTCGACGAGCAACGCCTGGCAGGACGGCGGCGCCATCTGGCGGCTCGGCTACGACCCGGGCCACTGGGATCAGATCGCCGATCCGAAAGTGCGGCAGACCGTTGTCCGCGACGGCAACTTCGACTTCGTCACCGGCCGCGTCCACTGGGATCGCACGCCGCGCGATCTGCCCGACTCGCTCTATCTCACGGCCAAGCCGGCCTTCTTCGGCGATCGGCCGTGGCCGTGGGTGAATCCGTCGGGCGCGGTGAAGCTCGGAACGTTGCCGGCGCGCGAGCGCATGGGCGATCCGCCAGCGCCCTGAACTCGTGCGCGGCGTGGATCGCCGTCGTGCGCGCGGCAACGGCCACGCACACACGCGCGGCATCACGCGTCAGGGAAAGCGTTCGGGATAGCGTCCGTCAGCGACGCGGTGGCGGAGGCGGCGCAACCACTGCCGCGCCTCGCTGGCCGGATTGCGCCGCGTCACCACGACGCGGCTGGCCAGGCGTCCACCGAACGCGTGGAGAAACTTCAGCCGGCCGGACGAGGACACGCCGTCGAAGTCGAATCGCAGGCCACGACGCGCCGCGTCGCGCATGCCGGTCCACACCAGCAAGCCCACCGCACCGAGTTCGGCGTGCGCCGTGTCTCGTGCCGACAGGTAGTAGTAATAATCCGCGTCGTCCCAGACGAACAGCGCGATGGCGTGCGCCGCGTCCTTGTCGTCCACCGCGGCCAGCGCCTGTGCCTGTCCGTGCTCGACGGCGGCCGTCGCCAGGCGCCCGACACGGGCCACGTCGTCTTCGCGAGCGGCGTCGGCGAAGCTGGCCGCGTAGCGCTCGACGAACGCCTCGGGCGACAGCGGCTGCACGCGCAGCCGTTCTTCGGCGCGGCGAATCACGTTGCGCATCTTGCTGTTGATCTGCTGCCACAGCACGTCCTCGGCGGTGCCGGGATCGACAACGAAGGTGTACTGCAGGCGGGCGTCGAAGCCGGCGGTCTGCCACGCCAGCGCATTGGACTGGTGCGGCGGCAGCACGAACTCGTAGGTGGCGGCGACGGGCAGCTGTTCGATCAGCGTGGTTTCAATCTGCAGGCGCTGCCGGCTCAACGTCTCGGGCTTGCCAGTGCCGGGATCGACGTCCGGGAACAGCAGCCGCGTCAACGGTGGCAGGCCACACCACGACAGGCCGTCGCGCCGAAGCGTGGCATACGGCAGCCGGCCGCGGACGTGGCCGTCGCGTTCCACCGTCGCGGCGTGCCAGGCGCCGGGAACGCTGGCATCGAGCCACCAGGGCTCGATGAAGATGGTCAACTGGCCACCCCGTCCAGCGCGCCACGCCGCGTCGCGAGCGCCTGTTCGTACAACGCTTCCAGGGCCTCGACGGCGGTGTCCCATCGGTATTGGCGCAGCATCAACTCGCGCCCCTGGCGCGACAGTCGCTGTGACAACCCCGGCGTCGACATCACGTCGATCACCGCATCGGCAAAGCGCACCGGATCGTCTTCGACCAGCAGGTGCTCGCCGGAGACGACGTCGATGCCTTCGCAGCCAAGTGCCGTGGACACCATCGGCTTACCCATCGACAGGCCTTCCAGCACCTTCAGCCGCGTGCCGCTGCCGAAGCGCAGCGGGACCACCACTACGGCGGCCTTCCACACGAACGGCCGGACGTCATCCACCGCCCCCGTCACCACGACGTGGGGCGACGCCAGTTGCAGCACCTCCGGCGACGGCTCGCCGCCGACGATGAAGAACTTCGCGTTGGGGCGGGCTTCGAGAATGCGCGGCAGGATGTCCTGCACGAAGAACGTGGCGCCGTCGACGTTCGGGCGGTACTTCATCAGCCCGGTCAGCACGATCATGTCGGGATCGACCGGCGCGTCCGCCGGAGCGAAGTAATCGGTGTCGACGGCGTTGGGCACGACGGTGGTGGGCGTGCCGGGCACGACGGTCTGCACCACCGCCGCTTCGCGACTCGACGTCATCGCGCAGCCGTCGGCGGCGTGCCAGGCGCGGATCTCTTCGCGCTTGAACTTGGTGTACTCCAGCCACCCGAACATCCGCCGCAGCGGCGCCCCTTCGCGCTCGAAGGTGCGGTAGTACAGCTCGTATTCGATGTTGTGCTCGTCGAGGATCAGCACCGGCGCCTCGGGGAAGCGGAAGCACGCCATCTGGCTGGTGGCAACGTGGATGATGTCGAAGGTCTCGCGGCGCGTGAGGTCGTCGATCGCCTGCTGCATGGCCGGCCGCGCGTTCAGATGGTGCTGGAACGACGCCGTCGACGCCAGCGACGCCAGTTGCGCGACGCGCTTGCCGAAGCGGAACGACGGCGCCGGAACGGTGTGCACCGTGCACAGGGTCCGCAGGTGCGCGACGCTGTCGGCGTCATCGCCTTCGGAATAGGTGAGCAGCGTGACGTCGTGCCGCCGGACCAGCACCTCGAGGATGTGGTAGACGCGCTTGGCGAATCCCCAGTTGGTCGGATACGGCAGCCACGGCGAGAGCAGAAGAATCTTCATTGAGCGGAGATCGACTTTCCGACGATAACAAATCAACGCCGCAGTGCGGCAACGGCCTGCGCGGAAGTGTGCAGGACTGCTTCGCCGCTGCCCGTGACCCGCCCCTGCCGCGCCAGCGGGAGCGCGACGACAATCCGCATCATCGCGGCTTGCGGGCGAGGCACATCAGCGACGACCCGAACGGCATATCGATGACTCGCAGCGCCGCGGCCTCAGCCGCCACGGCGCCGGTGAGCAACGCGTTGATGGGCGCGGCAGGCACGGTGATTTCCCACTCGCCCGACTCCGCTTCGCCGCCCTGCCTGGTCCAGCGGTGCCCGACGCGCGCCGCCAGCATCAGTGGAAAGAGACTGGCATACGCGAACGTCAGCCGCTCCACCTGAAGACCGGCACCGGCCAGCAGCGCGCGAACCTGTCGTGGTGCGTAGCGGCGGACTTCTTCCGCAAACACCGAATGCGACCCGCGCAACACTTCGAGCGCGGCGAAGTTGAACACGGCGGCGCCACCGGGCTTCAACACGCGCGCCATCTCACCAGCGGCGTCGGTTTCCACCTGCCCCGGCAGGCACTGGAACACGTCGAACGAGGTGACCAGATCGAACGTGCCGCTCGCGAACGGAATGGCGCCAATGCTGCCGCGGGCAATGCGCTCGCGACCCTGCGCGTGCGCGATCTGCAGGCCGTGCCACGTGAGGTCGAAGCCGTAGACGCGGCCGTACGGCTCGAGCATCGACAGGTTCGATCCGGTGCCGCAGCCACAATCGAGCACGCGACCCGGCGGACGACCAGCCATCGCGGCATCGAGCACGGGACGCAGGAACCAGCGGAAACCACGAAACCAGAAGTGCTCGCGCTCGGCACGCGCGGTGAGTTCGAGAAGGCGGTCCATGCGACAGGCGGGGCGACCGGCCATGCTAGCATACTGGCGACATGCGTTCCCGCGGAGTCCGCGAGGCCACGGCTGTTGTCCTCGCAGCGGCGGCGCTGACGTCGATCCTCACCTATCCGCTCGCCTTCAAGATCGATCGCGTCGGCCGCGTCGACACCGACGATGGCCGGTGGAGCATCTGGGTGGTGTCGTGGGTGGCGCACGCGCTGACAACGGACCCCGTCGGCGTCTATCAGGCCAACATCTTCTATCCGCAGCGGAACGCGCTGGCGTTCTCGGAAGCCAATCTCGTCGAGGGTGCCATCGGTGCGCCGGTATGGGCGCTGACGCAGAATCCGTACACGACGCACAACGTCGTCGTGTTCGCGTCGTTTCTCATCGCGTTCGCCGGTGCGTACTACCTCACCCGCTATCTCACGCAGAGCCGTGAGGCCGCCGTCGTGGCGGCGGTGATCTTCGCCTTCTCGCCGTTCACGTTTGCCCGCACCGCGCACATCCAGTTGCTCTTCACCGGCGGCATTCCGTTCTGCCTGCTTGCCTTTCATCGCTTTGTCGATCGACACACAATCGGCCGCGCCGTCACACTCGGCGTGCTGTTGTGGCTGCAGGCGCTGGCCTGCGCGTACTACGGCATCTTCGCCGGCTTGATGGTAGGTCTCGGCACCATCGTCATCGCCGCCACGCGCGGGTACTGGCGGCAGGCCGACTACTGGCTCGGCATCGGCCTGGCCGCGTTCGTCAGCGTGGCGCTGACCTTTCCGTTCTTCCTGCCGTACATGAGCATCCAGCGCAGCACCGGCTTCGCGCGATCGCTGGACGATGCACGGATGTACGCGGCGGATGCCGGCGCCTGGCTGGCCTCGGCCGCCTGGGCGCATCGATGGTGGCTGCCGTGGATCCAGCCGTTCAACGAAGTGCTGTTCCCCGGCGTGATCGCGATCGTGCTGGGGGTCGCGGGTCTGGTGATCGCCGTGCGGCAGCGCACCGATCGCGAACTGCTGTTGTTCTACGGCCTCACCGCGCTGCTGGCGTTCTGGTTGTCCTTCGGTCCCGACGCCGGGTTGTACACGGCGTTCTACCACGCCATTCCGGTCTTCAGCTTCCTTCGCGCGCCCGGACGCATCGGCATCGTCGTCGTGTTGTGCCTGTGCGTGATCGGCGCGATCGCCGTTCGCCAGATGATGCAGGGCCGGCGCCGGGCGCCGCTGCTGACTGGCGCCCTTGCCGTGCTGGCTGCCGCCGAACTGGCGCAGATGCCCCTCGGCTTGCGCGACGTCCAGCCGCTGCCATCCGTGTACCGCACGCTGGCGATTCAGCCGCCGGGGGCGCTGGTCGAGTTTCCGTACTTCTACAACCGCGGTGACTTCCCCCGGCATGCCTATTACATGCTGAACTCGACGTCGCACTGGATGCCATTGGTGAACGGCTACAGCGATCACATCCCGCGCGAGTTTCGCGACGACGTGGTGCCGCTCAGTTCGTTTCCGACACGCGAGTCGTTCCGCATCCTGGCGCGCGCCGGTGCGCGCTACACGATGTTCCACCTGAACATGTACGACGTTCGCTCGCGTGAACGCCTGAAGGAACGGCTCGACACCTACCGGGACTACCTGCGGCCGCTGGTGCAGGACGGCGACGTATGGCTCTTCGAGATCGTCGGCTTCCCGAACTAGCCATCTTCGTTGTCGCTGCCGTGCTGCACACGTGGCCGCTGGCGAGCGCGCCGGCCACGCTTGGCCGCATCGACAACGCCGACACCGCGCTCAACGCGTGGGCGATTGCCTGGGTCGGGATGGCGGTCATCACCAAGCCGCTGCACCTGTTCGACGCCAACATCTTCTATCCCGAACCGCGAACCCTCGCCTTTTCCGAGGTGATGCTGCCACAGGCGATCATGGGCGCGCCGCTCACGTGGCTCGGTTGGGATCCGGTGCTCGTCTACAACCTGCTGGTGCTCGCCGGATTCGCCTTGAGCGGTTGGAGCATGGCGTGGCTCGTGTCGCAGTGGACCGGCGATCGCGTCGCCGGCGTCGTCGCCGGTCTGGCCTACGCGTTCAACGCGCACATCCTCGTGCGCTTCGCCCACCTGCAGGCGATGCACGTGCAGTACTTGCCGCTGGCGTTGTACGCGCTCGACATGCTGCTGCGCCGGCCGTCGTGGCGCTGGTCGGCGCTGGTCGCCCTGGCCTGCGTGCTGCAGGCGCTGACGTCGAACTACCTGCTCGTCATGACCGTCTTCGCGATGGCCGCCGCCGTCGCCGTGCGGCCCGAAAGCTGGCGAGCGCCGCAATTGCGATCGATCGCCGCCGCCGGCGTGCTGTCGGCGATCGCGCTGGCGCCGTTCCTGTATCCGTACTGGCTGGCGCACACGCAGCAGGGACTCGAGCGCACCTTCGACGATGTGATGCTGTATTCGGGGACGTGGCGCGACTGGCTGTCGACGGCGTCGAACCTGCACTACGACTGGTGGAGCCACGCGTGGTTTGCCGGATCGAAGTCGTCGAACTTTCCCGGCGTCACCGTGCTGCTGTTGTCCGCCGCGGCGATGGCCACCGGCACTGCCTGGCGTGACCCGCGTGCGCGCATGGCGCTGGCCATCGGCATCATCGGGTTTGTGCTGTCGTTCGGCGGTCACCTGCCCGGCTATCGCCAGCTATTCGATCTGCTGCCACTGCTCAAAGGCATCCGCGTCGTCGCGCGCTTCGGGTGGATGACGCTGTTCGCGCTGCCGATTCTCGCCGGATTCGCACTGGCGGCGTGGCGCAGGAGGCTGCCGCCGGCAGCCGGTCTCGCGGTCGGCGTCGTCGCCGCGGTGCTGGTGACGGCGGAGGCCACACGCGCGCCTATGAGCTTCGTTGTCTGGGACGGCATTCCGCGCATTTACGATCGCGTGGCGGCGCTCGACAACGCCGTCCTCGTCGAGGTGCCGTTCCCGCCTCGGCAGACGATCTACGACAACGGACCAGCGATGCTCTTTTCGGCCTGGCACCTGAAGCCGCTGCTGAACGGTTACAGCGGGTTCACGCCGGCCAGCTATGAACAGCATGTGGAGGTGATGCAGGCGTTTCCTGACGCGGACAGCCTGGCCGCGCTTGCCGCCATAGGCGTCACGCACGTCATGGTGGACGCGCGCCGCGTGCCGCCGGACGTCCTCGAACGCTGCGTCGTATCCGACGGGCTCGCGCTGCTGGCCGACGATGGGGCGCGGCGCCTGTATGTGTTGACGGCGGCGAGGCCATGACTGTGCGCCGCGCGGGCCTGCTCGTGCTGTTCGTGCTGATGGCCGTGCTGCACACCTGGCCGCTGGCGAGCGACATCGGCGGGTTGTCGAGGCTCGACAACGACGACACCGCGCTCAATGTCTGGGCCATCAGTTGGGTCGCGCACATCATCCCGCGCAATCCTGCGTCGTTCTTCGACGCGCCCATCTTCTATCCGGAGCACCGCACGTTCGCGTATTCGGAGCACATGCTCGTGCCCGGCCTGATCGGCGCGCCGCTGTCGTGGGCGGGGGTCGATCCAGTCATCGTCTACAACCTGCTGGTCATCGCTGGACTCGCGCTCTCCGGTTGGGCGATGTGCCTGCTGATCATCTCGTGGACCGGCAGCACCGCCGCCGGCATCGTCGCCGGATTGCTTTACGGCTTCAACGCACATCTGCTGACGCGCTTCGCGCACCTGCAGGCGCTGCACGTCGAGTTCCTGCCGCTCACGCTATGGGCTTTCGATCGGGTCGTGACGGGATGGCCAGGGACAGATCGGGAGACGGGAGGCGGGAGGCGGGCCGCAGCCGCGCTGCTGCTTGCCGCCGCGTTCGTGCTGCAGGCGCTCTGCTCGAACTACACGTTCGTGTTCCTCAGCGCGGCGCTGCTGGTCGCGGCGGTCGTGCGCGCCGACGAGTGGCTGTGGCCGTGGCGCGCGGATCGCGTGCGTGCGCTGATGCTGGCCGCCGCTGTCGCCGTCGCCGTGATGTTCCCGTTCCTGTGGCCTTACTACGAAGTGAGCCGCGAGCAGGGACTCGCCCGCTCGATTGACGAAGTGCGGCTGTATTCCGCGGGACTGCTCGACTATCTCACCACCGGTGGACGGCTGCATTACGACTGGTGGAGTCATCGCTTCTTCGAGGGACGGACGGCCCTCTTCCCCGGCGTTACCGCGATGGCGCTGACCGTGTTCGCGCTGAGCCACGCTACTCTGCGACGCGACCCGCGCGTCCGCATGGCGGTGGCGATCGGCATTGCCGGCGTCGCGCTGTCGTTCGGACCGGCGCTGCCCGGCTACGCCTGGCTGCACGCGCACGTTCCCCTGCTGCAGGGGCTGCGCGCGGCGGGACGCTG
Source organism: Acidobacteriota bacterium (assembly GCA_020851325.1). GTDB lineage: Bacteria > Acidobacteriota > Vicinamibacteria > Vicinamibacterales > UBA2999 > VFZN01. The sequence goes on from JADZCY010000050.1 coordinate 14,462, forward strand.
GGGATTCCTGCTGCTGACGGGCGTGGCCATCCTCGCCGGCTATGGCGTGGCCGCGCTCGAGGCGCTCTACCGTCGATCGCCGTACTGGCTCGCGTCGGTGCTGGCGATCATGGCGCTGATCACGCTCGAAGCGCTGCGTGCGCCGATGAGCCTCGTGCCGGTGACACCAGTGCCCGCCATCTACGCGCAGGTGGGCGCCGCCAGCGGTCCGCTCGTCGAGTTGCCGTATTACGGCGGAATGTCGGTGAGTGAGAACGCGCGCTACATGGTGGCGGCGGCACAACACTTCCGCCCGCTCGTGAATGGATACAGCGGCTTCGAGCCGGCCTCATCTCGCGAGCGCGCCGAGCGCTGGCGCGCCTTCCCGGCTGCGTCGGTGCTGGACGAAATGCGCGCACTAGGTGTGCGGCACGTGATGCTGCACCTTGCCGGCGTCAGCGACACGGTGCGCGATCAAGTCGCCGCCGAATCCGCCCTGACACTCGTCGCCGACGACGGCGCGCGGCGGTTGTATGCGTTGCAGCCCTGATCGGTCTCCCTTCGCTCTTGCCTCTGGCCCCGAACGAAGCTCGTTCGCGGTACAGCGCGACGCGGCTTCCCGCCTGCCGCCTCCCGCCTCCCGATCTGATCGCAGGAACTGAGGGCGAGACACCCCCGGAAGAAGAAGTCGTCCCGATAGAGCGTGAGTCCCGAAAGACCGTCGATCCCGGCGCCGCGACAGCCGGCCTCCCGCCTGCCGCCTCCCGCCTCCCGATCTGATCCGCGCTACTTCCCGCCGTACAGGCGACGGTAGTCTTCGGCGGTTCCGAGGATGCGCTTCACGTAGTTCTGCGTCTCGGGGAACGGGATGTCCTCGATGAAGACGTCCTGCGGCATGCCCGGCCGTTCGCGCTGCCATGCGGCGACGCGTGAATCGCCGGCGTTGTAGGCGGCCAGTGCGAAGTGAACGCCGCCGAACTTGCGCACGCCTTCGGCGAAGATGGCGGTGCCAAGGCGGACGTTGGTTTCCGGATGCGTCAACCGCGCCGCCGTGAACCCCGTGATCTTGAGCCGCCGCGCGAACTGCCGCCCCGTCGACGGCAGCACCTGCATCAGCCCCACGGCGTTGGCCGACGAGCGAATCACCGGGTCGAAGGTCGACTCCTGCGCCACGAGCGCCGCCACCAGATACGGGTCCAGCTTGTAGACCGCGGCGTGCTTCTGCAGCAGCGGCCAGTAGTCGAGCGGGAACACGACCTTCTGGATCTCGAACGGCAGCGTGTCGCCGCCAGCCGCCATCCACTGCGGATACGCGCGCTTCATCGCGTTGATGCCGAGGCGCAGATTGCCGAGGCGATTCTGCACGAGCGCCACGGTGGCGGTGAGCGACGGCGAATCGCCCCACATCCGCTGCGCGTACTGCAACTCGCTGAGCGCTTCGCGGTGCAGGCCGACGGCAATCAACTGGCTGATGCGCGTCGCGGTCGGGAACGACACCGGCGCCACGTCGGTATCGACGCGCGCGAATGGCGGCGTGATCTTCTCCGTCGCCGCGGCGTCGAGGTGACGACGAGCGAGACGGCCGTGATAGACGTTGGCGTAGTCGGTAGCCGCCAGGAGGAAGCGCTGGTTCGCCGCGGCGTGGTTCCCGATTTCACGCCAGGCACGACCGGCCCAGTACAACCACGCCGGACGGTAGTCGGACCGGGGGAACTGCGACGCGCCGCGATCGAACAGCGCCGCCGCGTCCGCGAACTTGTCGTCGCGGAACGCCCACCAGCCGGATCGCCAGTAGGCGCGCTCGGTGTAACGGCCGCCCGGATAGCGCGCGATCAACAGGCGGAACACCTCGTCGGCGCGCCCGTCTTCGTCGGCGATGATGAAGTGCGAGGCCAGGTTGTTGAGCAGCTCCTCGGCAAACGGGCTGTCGCGATGCTGGTCGGCAAAGGCGCGCGCTTCCGTCTCGTAGGTGTCTCGCCGTCCCAGGCCGCGCAGCGCGGAGATGTAATAGAAGCCGGCTTCGTCCGCGAAGTCGCCGGCGCGCAGACCGCGCAGCGGTTCCTCGGCCTGCTTGAAGCGCTTCAACTGCACGTCGGCGGCGGCCATGCGCAGGTCGATGCGCTGCCGATCGCGATCACCGGCGCCGGCGCGCGCGCGTTCGTACGACGTGTAGGCGGCCGTCCAGCGGCGCGCCGCGAAGAGCGTGTCGGCGCGCTTCAGCTCGCGGTCGGCCATCGACTCGTCTTCGTCCCAGGCATTCAGCCGCGTCAGCGCCTTGTCGGCGTCCATCGCTTCGGTCGAGAGCGGGTATTCGAAGTAGACGCGGCGATAGGCGTCGATGGCGCGTGAGGGGTCGTTGGCCGCCTCGGCGGCAATGGCCAGACGCGCGAGCACAACGTGCGGTTGCGCGAGACGCTTGGGCAGCAGCGCTTCGTACACGGCAACGGCGCCGGCGAAGTCACGCTGCGCCTCGCGCGCTTCAGCCTGCCCGAGGGCCGCGTCTTCCGGCAGATGTCCCTCGATGGTCCGCGCCGCCACCGCGGCAAACGCGGCTTCGGCGTCGGCCAGGCGGTCCAGACGCCGCAGCGCGCGCGCGGTGTAGAAGCGTGCGTAGTCGGCGACGTTGGTGCGCGACAACGCGCCCTGGCTCAGGAGCGGCAACGCCGCCGCGGCCTTGTCCTCGTCGTCCAGCAGGCGGACGCCGCGGACGAAATCGGCCAGCGGCGCCGACAACGGCCCCCCGGGTGCGGGGGCGTGCCACAGCGCGGTGAGACGGGTGGGAACGGGGGCATGCGCCGTCGGGCTCAGCCGCGGCACATCACCATCGCCGGTGGGAACACGGTCCTGCGCCGGCAACGCGACGCTCAGGCCCACGAGCACGAGGGCCGCGCCGGTCGCCGCGCGCAGCCGCCCGGTCATCCGGCGGCTCCGGCGTTGGCCGACGGAGCGGCGCCACTTGCGGCGCGCTTCGGCGGACTCGCCGCTTTCTGCGCCGTCAACGCCTCGAGACAGCGTCCGGCGTGACGCGCCAGCACTTCGATCACCTCGGGCCACGTGCAGGCACCGTCCGCGGCGGTGACACCGTCGGCGTAGAGCACCGCCACCGCACGACCGCCGACGAGTACGGGCATGGCCACGCCCTTTCTATCGGCAGGTAGCGGCTCGAAGCCAGGGCCTGTCGTGTCGCCGTCGCGGCTGATGGCGGCCCGGGATGACGTGGCGGCGAGACCGATGAGCGACGCGTCCTTCAGATCCATGTCGACGCTCTTGGGCAGCGCATCGCGTGATCCGAAGCCGGCCAGGCGCCAGCCCACCGCGCGATCCGTCTTGACGACGAAGACCGCGGCGCGGGCGGTTTCGCGGGCGGCCGCCAGCGCGAGCGCGTCGAGCACTTCACTGAGGGACGAGGCGCCGTCGAGACCACGGATGCTCTCGACCAGCCGCGGCATGCCGGCCGTCTCTTGCTCGCGTTCGCGGGCCCGGGCCGCGGCGGCCGAGGCCTGTGTGGCGGTGATGGCGCGTGTTTCGGCATCGCCCACGGCCGACTGCAACCGTGTCTCGGCCTCGCCCATCGCCGCCTGCAGTCGTGTGTCGGCTTCCTGGCGCAGCGCATCGAGCTGTGCGGTCAGCGTGCTGTGCTGCGTCTGCAGTCGTGTGTCGGCGTCCTGGCGCAGCGCGTCGAGCTGCGCCGTCAGCGTGTCGTGCTGCGTCTGGAGGCGGGCATCGTAGTCGGACTGCACGGACGCCACGCGCGCATCCGCTTCGCTCACGCGCGCGGCCGTGGCGGCGGCGACGGCGGCCGCGAGTTGGCCGTCGAATGCCGCCTGCGCCTCGTCGCGCACGCGCGTCGACTCGGCGTTGACGGCGTCCTGGCGTTCGGTGTCGGCCAGCGCGCGCCACTCGGCCTGGGCGTCGGTGAGCTTCTGTGAGAATTCCGCGGTCAGGCGGGCTTCGGCCTCGGCGAGGCGCCGCGCGGCGTCTTCATCGCAGGCGAGGCGCACCTCGGCCACCAGCGCCCCGACTGCCTGGTCCACGGACGTACGGATACGGTCGTCGAGCGCCATCGTCTCTCTCTCGAAAAGGCGAGCCTTGTGTCAGAGGACGAAACCCTTCGCGCGCCTGGGCGCCCGGCGTGCGCGTCTGGTGCGCTGGTGGCGTCCGCTCCGCGAGGAACGAACGCCGAACGCACCGGTGACGGCCGTCGGGCGGCGAGGTTCAGGGTTGGAGTCGCGGCTGGGAACGCGCTCGTCCGGATGTCTTGCGATTATGAGGAGCCGGATCCGGCAAAGTCAAGATTTCGACATCTTGCCGAACATGCCGAGCACGTCGTCCATGATCGAACCGTCGCGGTCCTGATCGAGGAACGGCGTCAGCATCGACATCAACCCGCCGCCGGGCATACCGGCCTGGTTCAGCGCCGAGCCGGTGTTCTGCCGCGCCATCGCGCCCATCACCAGCGTGGCCACCAGCGGCAGTGCCTGTTTGAGGATGCTGCTGTCGAGGCCGGTCTGCGCAGCGGCGCGCGTGGCGACCTGTCGTGACACGTCCTTGCTCCCGAGGATGTGGCCGAGGATGCCGTTGCCTTCGGCAGCGGCGCCGGCCAGCGCGGCGGGGTTCTCGAGGAAGCGGCCGTGCTGTCCCGAGGTGAGCGCGCCGAGGAGCGACTCGAGGCCGCCGCTGCTCTGCATGTTGCGCTGGAGGCCGCCGGCCAGGGCCGGGACCAGGGCGGCGACGACGGAGGCGGCCTGCTGGTCGCCAAGACCGAGTTGCTGGCCGATCTGTTTCACGGCACCGCCGTTCTGCGCGGCAAGGATGCTCTCGAGAATGTTCATAGGTACGCTCCAGCTGGCATGGTAAGCCTGAACGGGCCTGGCGTGGGCAATTTCCATGCGGCGCGGTGGAATGCCTCGGCCGGCCGCGCGCGTGCCGGCCGGTGCCTTCCGGGCGCTTTGTGTCACGGATGCATCGTCGACGGCTGCGCCGGCATCTCGCGCTGGCGCGACACACAACTCCACGCCCGCGGTTGCTCGACGCGATCCAGATCGAACAGCGTCGTTCGGAGTTCGACGATCTCGAGCACGGGTTCAATCGCGTTGACGATGTCGCGGGCCGAGCGGCGCGGCGGTCCTTCGTCGCGCGGTGGACCTTCGGTGCTGCCGAGAAGGCTCAGCCACTGCCCCGCCGGCGCCAGGCACCGCGCCACCTGCGCGGCAAAGCGCGCGCGATCGTCGGCGGTGTCGAAGACATGGAAGACGCCGCGATCGAAGACGAAGTCGAACGGACCACCGTCAGGCAGCGACGCGAGGATGTCGAGCACGGCGAAGCGCACGGTGGCCGTCGGGGTCAGCGCCGCTTTCGTACGCGCCCGTTCAATCGCCCGCGGTGCGATGTCGATGCCGACGACGTCGAAGCCGTGTGAGGCGAGCCAGAGGGCGTGCGTGCCGGTGCCGCAGCCGATATCGAGCGCGCGTCCCGGCGCCAGCGTTCGGCTTTGGACAAACGCCACCAACGTCGCGTCCGGTGCGTCGGTGTCCCACGGTGTTTCTTCCTGCAGGTAGTGCTCGTTCCAGTCGCGTTGGGCCACTGCACTCCTCCGTGATGTCGGCGCCATCGAAGCAGCGCGCGCCACTCGTCACGATTCTACGCGCGGCGCTCACGTCGCCGTTGGTAGTACGTCGTTCGACGGATGCATACTCCCCGCGCTGCCGGGGTTCTATCGCTCAGCGCCACATCTCGATTGGTCAGCGGGACGAGATGACCGTCGAGGTTCGGCACGTAGCCGTGGTCGGGGCCTACGCTTCCGAGTGCTACAATGGAACAGCGTTACGGTTCACTTCACCGTTTGGGGGCGACCTGGCTTCGACGGGGAGGCGGAATCGTGGAGCGCGTGCCGAGGATTCCATCTCACCCTCGTTAATCCGTGGTGGAACACAACGTAACTGCGGAAGCAGACTACGCTCTCGCTGCTTAATAACCAGTGAGCGGTCACCCTGGGAAGGCCTGCGGCCCAGGGAGGACCGTCATTCAGCAGGCTGGCCGTGATGTGCCGCTCCGACGCATCGTGGTGAGATTTATCGGGGATGGCGGCCGGGGCGCTTGGCCTCGTTCAGAACCGGTCGCGACATCAGAATGAGGACACGCACGTAGGGGTCTGCGACGACGTTTTCTCGGACGCGGGTTCGACTCCCGCCGCCTCCACCATTCGACTCACCTGCCGGCTCGCCTCCGGCGAACCGACAGGTTCGCTCATGGCGAGCCATCTACAGGGAGAATGCCCTGAGCGAATGTGCGCAGACCGGGCCTACTTGATAGTCACCGTGAGAAGAAGTCAACGCCAGTTCCGCCACAGCGGAGACAGAGGTCGCCTCCCCACTCGTGATCGGCGCAGACAGGACACGCCACGGTAGCTCCCGTCCAGCGTTCGTCAGTTGAGGGGACTCGCTTGATTCCTCGACATGTAGGGCAGACCGCGCCGATCCCGCGACACAAACGGCACGGACGATCGGCCTTCGATCGCGATTGACGGGCACTACCCTTGGAAGGACGCCTCACAGCTGGAGAATCTGGCCGTACGAGAGCCTCAAGTCTTCTTCCCACACCGAGGCGTGGCAGATCCTGTGAACGAGTAGGCGGCGCGCCAGCCGCGATAACCTTGGCCTTCAGTTTGGCCGCTGGGAAGACACACCGGCGACCAACACCGACGTGTCAACGACGCCTCGGCGCGATGGACGGCGTTCATGCCTTGGCCGCAACCGATATCTCCGGACAGCCGCGCATCCTGCGGGACTGCTTGACGACGTTGAGGATCTCGTCGTCCGACATCACCGGCATCTCGCGGGCCGCGTCGCGGACGCTCTGGAGGAACTCCCGCTTCCAGCCACGACGCCGCCGTCCGGGCGGGAGGTCCTTGGCGACCTCCGCCAGTGGCAGTCGCGCGTCGAGCTGCTGACGAAGCATGCCGACGGGCACGATGATTCCGACCGGAGGCAATCCGGGGCGCGGGCTCGACTCGATCCGAACCGACGCGCGCTCCTTTGCAAGGTTCGTCTGGTTGGCCAACGCCTGCACGAATCCGGTCAGGTACGCGGTCGAGGCTCCAAGCGTCTGCTTGAGGTAGTACGCGCACTTGGCCTGCAGCAGCGTGTCGCGATCGAACCAGAACGCCCTGCCGCGCCGCCTGGGACGAACCACGTTGAACTGCACGAGGTTCTGCAGTTCCTTCGGCGGCACCTCCGCCACGACGGACGCTTGCTTCAGCTTGAGTTCGGACGTGTGCATGGCGACGCTCCATAATTACCATCTATATTATAGCCCATATATCATCTCGGAACAAGCCGCGCGAAGGCTCCGTACGCAGGACGACTTCGCCGCGCGCGCCGCGCGTGGAACCCGCGATCCGGTAGATCGCGACGCTACCGCTGCCGCGTGGCCGGTGACGCCGCGAAGTGCCGGGCGTACCAGGCGAGGCTGCGCGTGATGGTGTCTTCCACGTGCCGCGTCTCGCGGATGCCGTGCCCCTCGCGCGGATAGCGCACCAGGACGGAGTCCACGCCGACGTCGAGCAGCGCAATGAAGAACTGCTCGGCTTCGGCGATCGGCACGTCGTTGTCGTTCTCACCGTGAATGAACAGCGTCGGCGTCTTGACGCGCGACACATATCGCAGCGGTGAGCGCTCCCACAGCACGTCCATGATGGAGGCGGGCCGGCTCGCCTTCGGCCAGAGGGTCGCGTCTTTCGGCTCGAACCCTTCGTGCGGGAACCCGCCGAACTCCACGGCCAGGTAGTCGTGGTAATAGGCCATGTAGTTGAAGCTGACGAGGTTGGAGATGCCGGCCGCCGGAATGGCCGCCTTGAAGCGATCCGTCTGCGTGATCAGCCAGTTCGTCAGCTGACCGCCGTAGCTCCCGCCCTCGACACCAAGCCGTGTCCGATCGAGCCACGGGAACTTCGCCAGCGCGGCATCGACGCCGGCGAGGACATCCCTGGCCTCGCCGCCATTCTGATCCTGGAAGATCGCGTCCGCGTGTGCCTGGCCGTAGCCGGTGGACCCGCGGTAGTTGACCATCAGCGACGCAATGCCATTGGCGGCGTAAATCTGTGCCTTCTGGTTGAAGGCGGGCCCCTGCTGGCCGTGCGGCCCGCCGTGAATCATGGCCACGAGAGGCGCCCGCTGTCCCGCGGCCAAGCCGATCGGATGCGTGAGAAACGCCTGCACCTCCAGGCCGTCGAAGCTGCGGAAGGTGAGCGCCTCGACCCTGGCCAGCGCGCGCTCCGAGAGAACCTGCTGATTCAACCGCGTGACGGCACGGACCTGACCCGTTGGCGTGCGCACGTACAGCTCCGTCGGTGACTCCGCCGTCGTCAATCCGTAGACGAGTGTGCCGTCTCCGGCCAGCGCCCACCGGCCGACACTGCCGCGTTCGGCAACGAGACGTTCCGGCGTGCCGCCAGTAAGCGGCATCCGAATGAGCTGGACGTCGCCGCGCTCCTGAATGGTGGCGTACAGGTGCCGGCCGTCGCGCGACCACTCCGGTGCGCCCTGGCGGTTGTCCGCCGTCCCGACTTCGCGGCGCCTGGAGCCGTCGGCGTCCATCACCCACACGTGCGTGTCCTCCATGGTCGTCTCGGAGGAAGTGAGCGGACGCTTCGTGCCGCTGAAGGCAATGGTGCGGCCGTCGGGCGACCAGCGCGGGTAATACTCCGCGCTCTTCGTGTCGGTAATACGCCGGACGACGCCGGTGGCGACCGACGCAGAAAAGACGTCGTAGTTGAAGAACCGATCGGGATCGGGTCCGCGATTCGAGACGAAGAGAATCTCCTCGCCATTGGGGGACCAGTCAATCGAGTGCTCGTAGTAGACGCCGTCGGTAAGTTGGCGAACGGCTTTCGAGGCGATGTCGGCAATGAAGATGTGCAGGCGCTTGTTGTCGTTGGCGCGCGTGCCGCCCTCCGAAGCCGTCGGTTTGTAGAGATAGCGCGTAATCACCATCGGATCGCCGTTGGCGTCGGCCTCCGGTCCGGGCGTGGCCGAGATGAAGGCCAGCCGCGTGCCGTCCGGCGACCACGAGAGGCGGTCGCCAGACGAGGGCAGCGGATGATTGGTGCCCTCGATGGGCGCGATGAGCTGCGGTGACGACCCGTCGGCGTTGGCGACAATGAGGCCGGAGCCGGCCGCGATGCGTCCGATGAACGCCAGCCGCTTGCCGTCGGGCGAGAAGTGCGGCTCGCCGGCCGTGTCCCCATCCGCGCCGAGCCGCCGACTGGTGGCGGACTCCACGTCGAGCAGCCAGACCTGCGAGTACGGCCGTTCGGGCCGATCGTTGCTGGTAACGGCATACACAGCCGTCCGTCCGTCGGGTGAGACGCGCACGTCGCCGACCGAGCGGAGACGGTAGATATCCGCCGCCTGCAGCCCGGTGGTTTGCGCCGCCGCCGGCGTCGCGAAGACGGCGCACGAAAGCACGGCCGCCGCGAGTCGAGAGATGCAGCTCGGGGTCATGACAGCTCCTGTTACCACGAAAGGCGAAGTGCGAGCTCGGCCTGCCGGCCGGGACGTGCCGTCAGGATACGTCCGAAGGCATCGGACGAGGCATTGCCGACGCGCCCGCCGCCGTACTGCCCCTGAAGGTTCGTCGTGTTGAACACGTTGAACAGCTGGGCCACGAGGTCGGCCTTGGCCGTCTGGCTGATCCGAAGGGCCTTGCTCAGCCGCATGTCGAGCAGGTTGATCCGCGACGATTCGATCTGGCTGTCTGGAATCGGCGCCCGGCCGATGCTGGCGCGGTAGGCATTGACCACGGCCAGGTCGAGGTTGCGGCCACCGGCGTTACGTTCGGTTCCAGGTACGAGGTCGGTGTTGAACCCGTCACCATTGAGGTCGCGCCCGGCCGTGGCACTCCATGGCAGCTGCGAGCGTGCCGTCCAGACGAGGCCGGCGGTCACATCAAGCGGCAGGCGCACCGAGCCGCTGGCGACAATCGCGTGGCGACGCTCGCCGTTGGAAGGGCCCCAATCGAGGTCGAGGTCGAACGGATCCAGGTAGCGGCCAAGCGGCGCGTTGTCGCGCGCCCGCATGTAGGTGTAGGTCACCAGGAATTGATGCCGCTTGCTGTAGCGCTTTTCGAACTTCGCGTAGAGGGCGCGATAGCGCACGCTACCGGTCGACTGGTTGCGATCGACGCGGGCGAAGGTCGGATTCGGTCGAGCCGCTTCGCCTGGAACCCGGGCGTTGATGTCCAGAATCTTCCGGTCGTGATGTGTGTCGGTGGCCACCAGATCCAGGTGGAACGCATACTCGCCCGTCAGCTGGTGCGAGAAGCCGCCGTTGAATTGATTGGAGTACGGCTGCACGTAATCGTTGGCGACCACCGTGATGTTGGCCGGCCCCGAGACGATGAAGTCCTGCGGATCGCGGCCGCCGTACGGATCGGGATAAGTGGGGTTGGTGATGTTGACGCTGAACTGCTGGTAATTGCGGAACTCGCTCAGGTTGCCGAGAATCCGGACGTGACCGTAATACAGGCCATAGCCGCCGCGAACCACCGTCCGGCCGGTACCGAACACGTCCCAGGCCAGGCCGAGGCGCGGCCCGAAGTTGTTGGTATCGCCTCGGCGGCTGACATCGATGTACGGAATCGGAATGGGAAAGATCGACGGGTCCAGATCCTCGTTGGCCGCGCCGTAGAGCCGCTCCCAGCGCAGCCCCAGATTGAGTGTGAGGTTGTCGCGGAGCGTCCAGTCGTCCTGCGCGAACGCCACATAGTACGAGTTGGGATGCGACGTGACGACCGGAGGGATGCTGGCCGAGAACGTCGCCGCTCCGGTGAGCGCCGCGATTGACGCCGGATCGGATGGGTCGAAATACTGGTCGCGCGAGAAGGTGTAGGTGCCGAGCGGGTTACCCGTACTCTCGTATTTGTACGGCATGTGGCTGATGTCGGCCCCGAACTTCACATCGTGGTCGCGGAGGTTGATGGTGTAGGTGTTCTTCACCTGCCAGCGGCTCTCCGGTCCAATCTGATCGTTGCTGCTGCCGTAGGTCACCGACGGGAACGTGAACTGGCGCGTCAGGCGATCGAGGCGCGCCGCCGAGGTGTTGCCGATATCCCGCCAGATTTCAGTGCCGGCCGGCGAGATGTAATAGGCCGCGCGCGCATACTGGAAGCGAAAGTCGTTCAACTGCCGCGCGCCGCGCACCCACGTGTGGCCGAGCACCACCGCGCGCCGCGGCGTCTCCTGGTCGTAGCCGTTGGTGGACGCCGTGGTGCCGCCGCAGCCATTGCAGGTGGAGCGTTCGTCTTCGTGGGCATAGCGGGCGAAGAAGCTCTGGGTATTCGTCAACTGCCCGTCGACGCGCCCGAAGTACAGGTTGCGCGTGAAGGGCCGTTCGAAGATGCCCTCCAGCGCCGAATAGAACTGGGGAAACGCCGTCTGGACGGTGTAGAACTCGTCGATCTTCGTCCGCTCGGCGGCCGCGAAGTAGTGCACCTTGTCGCGGACCAGCGGCCCGCCCACGCTGCCGCCGAACTGGTTCCGCCGGTACGCCGGCTTCTCCGGCTCGAACGGCCCACGCGCGTTGAGTGCCTTGTCGCGGAAATACTCGAAGACGCTGCCGCTCAGCGTGTTGGTCCCCGACTTGGTCACCACCTGGACGATCCCGCCCGTCGCAAGGCCGAACTCGGCCTTGTACTGCACGTTGCTGACTTTGAACTCCTCGACGGCGTCCTCGGGCATGTTCTGCCGCGGCTCGCCGTCTTCGGCGAAGTTGTTGATCATCCCGTCCACGAGGTTACCGGTGGAGTTGAAGGTCATGGACCCGCCGACGTTGACCGTGGCGAAGAACGATCGGGTCGAGTCCATACTGGTGCCCGGCATCAGCAGCGCCAGCGAAAGGTATTGCCGTGAGTTGATGGGCAGCATCTCGATCTGCTGCTGGGTGACCACGCCGGATACCTCGGACTTGGTCGTGTCCACGACAGGTGCCTCACCCGTCACGGTGATGGTCTCCGAGAGCGTCTGGACCTGCATGGTGAAGTTCTGCGTCAGTCCCAGACCGATGGTGATCTCGATGTCACGGACCTCGACGCTGGAGAATCCGGACAGCTCCGCGAGAACCGCATAGCGGCCGGGCGGCAGCGCAGGAAAACGGTAGCTGCCATCGCCTTCCGTCACCGCCGTGCGGGTGATGCCGCTGGCCTGGTTGCGCAGGGTGACGCTGACGCCGGGCAGCACACCGCCCTGCGCGTCGAGAGCCGTACCCGAGATGATGCCGGTACCGCCTTGCGCCGTAAGCGAACCGCTGATGACCGTGAGAAAAAGAACGGCAGCCACGAGCGTGGCTGACCGCCGATGTCGTCGAGGAACCATACATGCACCCCTCCTGTGATGTCCGGAGACCGGGCACGCAGCCGAGGTCGGGGGGGAGGGGCGAACCGGGGCGCTGACCGGTAGCCTGGCCGGCAGGTCGGGCCACCGACGAGGCAGCTGTGAGTATAGCGAGTTCGGACAAGCCGCCCGCAGTGGAGACGCCGGCAGTCCCGAGCTGAGGCCGCGATGAAACGGCAATCGCGGTCGGAGCCCGGCGCGCGCGTTCCGAGCGCGGACCGTTTACGACCGCAGGATCTGCCGAACGGGATCGGGCAACAGTTTCGTCCCGAACTTCCAGCAGGTCCGGCACGCCGCGCAATCGAAGAAGTAGATGCGCCGCTGCGGCATCGACGCCGCCTGCGGGCGGAAAGCGCCGGACGAGATCTCGCTGTCGACGAGATCGAGCGCGGCGCCGCAATCGGGACACACGACCGCCGGCGGAGAATCCTGAGTGTCTTCCGTCACGCGACCGGAGACTCGCACGCAGCGCGGATCGCGTGCTCCAACTCGGCCCTGGTCATCGGCGTGTCACGGCTGCGACGGCTTCCGCGTCCGTCTCGCTTCGTACCACGGCGTCCCGTTCGGCAGGCGTCAGAAGATTGAGCGCCGGCAGTGTCTGGCGGAGTCGAATCGCGCGCGCGCTGTCTTCAGTCAAGAACCGCCGAAGCCGCGCGGGTGACATGGTCGACAGCAGGCGCATCCACTCAATCAGTTCGCGTTGCTCACGTTGGCTGGCTTTCTGAGCGCGCAGTTTGACACGGGCCTCGGCGGTCGCCACCAATCCCGGATCCTTCCGGATCTTGGCCGCCACTGCGACGGCCAATCGACGCGCGCGGAGATCGTGTGCATCGTGCGACGACAAAGCTTTGCTGGACGGGGCGGGCCGCGCGCGTGCCAGCAGGGCCAGAGGAGGAACGCCGGCGAGCAGCACGACGTGATCGAGGCTTGCGGACCTGTGCACGACCGCCAGTTCGCTGCGCGTCAGTCCCCGGACCGCAATGTGGACGTCATACGCACGTTCAAGGTCAGCCAGTCGCACATTGAGCTGATCGACGCTGTCGTCCAGTTCCTCAGGACGGGCAACGACATGCAGCGTCAGTGTGTCCTCGGTGTGAGCATCATCTGCTGTCTCGGTGATCCAGGCCGAGAGCGGACTGTGAGGCAAACCTGAAAGTACTTCGCGCAGGGCGAGGGTGAGCGTCTCGAGCCGGCCGGCTTCGGCGCGAAACAGGTCGTCGATGAGTCGTGCAAGGGGGTGCCGGTCGCGCCGCTGGATCAGTCGCCGCGATCCGGCCCCGATGAACTCGACGATGCCGATGCGTTCAAGTTGGCGAAGGGCCGGGTAGATCGAGGTGCGGCCGAGCGCCGCGCGTTTCGACAGTTCACCCGCGGACAACGGGGTGCTGGCAAGAGCCAGAGCCCGCAACAGGCGCACGTTTGCCGGCGTGCCAAGAATGACATTGAGCGGCTGCCACAGCAGGCTCTGTCGGTGCTTGGGTGGTCGCATACAGGTGTATTCTATAGCATACACATGCATGCTATAAACGACATGTGGCCGACTCTAACGCCGGAGTGACCCCGCCCCTTCGATGCACCTATCCCGCGTTCTCATCGATCACGTTCACGGATGCCGCGCGCACTCGCGCGCTGGTGCCGGTCACCGTCGGCTACTCCGGGGCGACGGCCGTGCTCGAGAAACGCGACGGCCGATGGATTGTCACCGCGCTGGTGAACCAGTGGATCACGTGAGATCGTGACCCGCTGTCGCCCGTTCATGCAGGCGAACGGCGGCTACATCAACCGGATGACGGAAAAGCCTTCGCTCTCGGCCGCCTGGCCCAGCGCGTCGTCCGCACCGACGAAGCGGCGACCGCGAGGGGTGTGGCCGCACCACTCGAGCGCGGCGGCCAGTTGAAGCGCGTCGGCGGCGCGAAGAGGATGAACCGCAAGCAGACGCTCAGCTTCAGAACGCACACGCGCGGACGGTTGCATCTCGTGCCAGCGTTGGCGGAGGTAGTCGAGCCTGGTCAGGGCCTGCTGACGTCCAGTCACCGTGAGCGCGTTCTCGCGAAGAAGGCGATTGAAGACACTCACCGCCTCGACCACCGTTGCCCACCAGGCGACCTGACGGCCATACGCGCGAGCCGTGCGTCGCGCCTGCGATGACTGGGCCTGAAAGCAGCACAGCGGCACGATGGCGCTGGTGTCCCAGAAGGCCGTCAACGGGGCCGCGGGACGCTTTCCTCGCTTAGTCGCCATCGCGCTCTTCGTCCAGCACGCGCCTCAACGTCGCGGCACGCACACGCGGCGCCGGCAGGTCCCAGAACGCATCGTCCAGCGGCTCTCCCAGGCGGACCTTCCCTTCCGCTGCCAGCCGATGCAGTTCCTCTTCGTCGTCGTCAGCCCGGCGAGTGACAGGAAGGATGCGCGCAATCGGCGTCTTGCGGTCCCGGACGAGAATTTCCTCTCCGGCGCGGACGTCATTGAGATAGGCGCTGAGCCGACTCTTCAACTCGGCCACGTTGACGCTCTTCATATGACCATAATAGTCATATTCGCGCCGCGTCGGCGCGGGTATCCCCTTTCTCCGCGCGATCGCTACTCAGCGCCGACGCCGAGGTACACGCGCACCTGCTCGCTCTCGAACAGGCTCTCGGCGCGCGGTTCGCGCGCCATGAGCGACGCCGTGACGCCGGCGATGAACGCCAGCGGCATCGACACGATGGCCGGATTCCGCAGCGGCACGATCGCTGTGGCATTGCCGAGGATGTCGACCCAGACGGTGGGACTGCACACGATCATGCCGACAGACGAGATCGCGCCGACCACGATCGCGCTGACCGCGCCCGCCGTCGTGAACCGCCGCCAGACGATGGACAGCAGCAGCGGCGGGAAGTTGGCGCTCGCCGCCACCGCGAAGGTCAAGCCGACCATGAATGCGACGTTCTGCCCCTTGAAGGCAATGCCCAGCAGCACCGCGATCGCGCCGAACACGATGGTCGCAATCTTCGCGACGCGGACCTGTTCGTGCTCCGTCGCCTGGCCTCGCCGCACCACGTGCAGGAAGATGTCGTGCGACAGCGCACTCGCGCCCGCCAGGGTCAGGCCGGCCACCACCGCCAGGATCGTCGCGAACGCCACCGCGGCGATGAATCCCAGGAAGGGGGTGCCGCCGAGGAGCTCGGCGACCATCGGCGCCGCCATGTTGCCGCCGGCGTCCATGGCGCGAATGGCGTCACGACCGAGCAGCGCCGCGGCACCAAACCCGACGATCGGAATGATCAAGTAGAAGTAGCCGATGAGGCCGGTGGCATAGAGCACGGAGGTGCGCGCCGCCCTGGCGTCGGGTACGGTGTAGAACCGCATCAAAATGTGCGGCAGCCCCAGCAGGCCGAACATCAGCGCGAGTCCCAGCGACACGGCGTCGATCGGATCGGTGACGAGCCCGCCCGGCTCCAGCGCCTGTTGTCCGTACCGCTGTGCGACGGCGGCGTACAGCGCCGTCGGCGAGAAGCTGAACTGCGCGAGCACGAGGAGCGCGAGCACCGTCACACCGCCTAGGAGCAGCACGGCCTTGATGATCTGCACCCACGTCGTGGCGATCATGCCGCCGAACAGCACGTACAGCAGCATGACCACACCAACGATGACAACGGCGGATTCGTACGGGATACCGAACATCAGCCGGACGAGGTTGCCGGCGCCGACCATCTGCGCGATGGTGTAGAACAGCAGCGTCAGGATGCCGCCCACCGCCGCCGCGATACGCACGGGGCGCTGCTGCAGGCGATAGGCAACGACGTCGGCAAACGTGAACTTGCCGAGATTCCGCAGCGGCTCGGCGATGAAGAACATCAGCGCCGGCCAGCCCACCAGCCAGCCGGTGGCGTAGATCATCCCGTCGTAACCGCTCAGCGCGACGAGTCCGGCGATGCCGAGGAACGAGGCCGCGCTCATGTAGTCACCAGCGAGGGCGAGGCCGTTCTGTACTGCGCTCACGGAACGGCCGGCGGCGTAGAAATCCGACGTCGAGCGCGTGCGTCGCGCCGCCCAGTAGGTGATCGCCAGCGTCAGCGCGACGATGACCAGGAAGAACGCGATCGCCGATGCCGTCGGCGTGCCGATGGTGCTGTCCATGCAGGCCTACTCGCTGCGCAACTGCCGGCGCAGCCGCTCGACTTCGGGGTCGTACTGACGGTTGGCCCACACGACGTAAACGGCCGTGAGCACCCACGCCAGCACCAAGACGGCGATGCCGAGCACGATGCCGAGCGTCGTCACTTCGCCGACACGCATCGCCAGCAATGGGCGATTGACGGCGACGAGCAGAATGAAGCCGTAGTAGAGGACGAACAGCGCCAACGTGAGCAGCAGGGATACCCGCCAGCGCTTGCGCACGAGGCGCCGGAACTCGGCGGAGGCGAGGAGCGCGTGCGCGGACTGTGCCTCGGAGGCGCGACCGTCTGTCACCAGTTCAGCCCCTTTTCGGCGCCAACGTCGGCGCAGTCGCGGACGCCGTCCCGATCGCCATCGGCCGGCGCGGCGGCCGGCTGATCCTCGGCGGTGGACTTCCTGGTATCGACCATCAGCGGTTCACCTCATCGCGTGCGTGGACGCGCCAGGGTCGCACCGCTCGGTAGAGCAGCGCGATCTGGTCCGCGGGCCCGGCCGATGATACGACGAGCGGCCGCTGCACAAGCGATTTTCCGATGAACACGCCGCAGCTGCGAGCACGGCGCGTGTCGTCAAGTGACTATGACGACATTGCCATTCAGATCACCCCGAGCGCGAGCATCGCGCGCGCGACCTTGATGAAGCCGGCGATGTTGGCGCCGTTGACGTAATTGCCCGGCGTCCCGTATTCCTCCGCCGTCTCGTAGCAGCGCTGGTGAATGCCGCGCATGATGTCGCCCAGGCGACGATCGGTGAACTCGAACGTCCACGCGTCGCGGCTGGCGTTCTGCTGCATCTCGAGCGCCGAAGTGGCGACGCCGCCGGCGTTGGCCGCCTTGCCCGGCGCGAACGCCACGCCGTGTTCATGAAACACACGCACCGCATCCGGAGTCGTCGGCATGTTCGCGCCTTCGGCGACGATGCGGCAGCCGTTCTTCACCAGCGCCAGCGCGTCCTTGCCGTTCAGTTCGTTCTGCGTCGCGCACGGCAGCGCCACGTCACACGGGATCTCCCAGATGCTCGCGCCGGGCAGGAACCGCCCGCGCTTGCGGCGGACGACGTACTGCTCGATGCGGCCGCGTTCCACTTCCTTGATCTGCTTCACGAGCGCGAGGTCGATGCCATCCGGATCATGGACGACGCCGCCTGAATCCGAACAGGCGACCACACGTCCGCCGAGCTGCTGCACCTTCTCGATGGTGTAGATGGCGACGTTGCCGCTGCCCGAGACGACGCAGGTGCGGCCCTCGAGATGTTCCTTGCGGATCTCGAGCATCTGTTGCACGAAATAGACGAGGCCATAGCCGGTGGCCTCGCGGCGCACGAGCGCACCGCCCCAGTCGAGGCCCTTGCCGGTGAGCACGCCCGACTCGTAGCGATTGGTCATGCGCTTGTACTGCCCGAACAGATAGCCGATCTCGCGCTGGCCGACGCCGATGTCACCCGCCGGCACGTCGGTGTACTCGCCAAGGTGGCGATACAGCTCGGTCATGAAGCTCTGACAGAAGCGCATCATCTCGCCATCGGACCGGCCCTTCGGATCGAAGTCCGAGCCGCCCTTGGCACCGCCGAGCGGCATGCCGGTGAGCGCGTTCTTGAAGGTCTGCTCGAAGCCGAGGAACTTGATGACGCTGAGCGTGACCGACGGATGGAAGCGCAGGCCGCCCTTATATGGCCCGAGCGCGCTGTTGTTCTGCACGCGGAACCCGCGATTGATCTGCACGCGCCCGGCATCGTCCTGCCACGGCACGCGGAAGATGATCTGCCGCTCGGGTTCGCAGAGGCGTTCGATGGCGCGATCGTCGCGGAACTCGGGGTGCTTCGACAGCACGGGGCCCAGCGATCCCAGCACCTCGGCCACCGCCTGGTGGAACTCGGGCTCGGCCGGGTTGCGTTGCACGATCTCCTGATACAGCGCCTGCAGTTCCTCGTTCGCGTACATCAACATCGATCACGTCCTTCTCTCGAAAAGCCCGCCGCGCCTGGGGCGCGCGGGACGGCCGGCAGGCGCACCACGAGCACGCCTGGAAACCGTCGTTGTGATGGTGGATGGGCCGGCGGGACCGCTCCGGCGCCTGTCAACCTGCGGCCGCTCATGTGTCCGGACGGCCTCGGCCATTCTATCCGGTCATGGACCGCGAGTGACGCATAAGTATTTCGAGGGGACTGCCCACAAAATTGAGATGGAAGCAGGTAGCAGGAAGCAGGTGGGGCGAAGGCCGGTCTTGCACAATCGCATCGCTACAGATAGATTCAGTGATGCGTATGGCGCACGCCAGTCCCCCGCCCCGAGTTTCGTCCGCGTCCGGCGAGGTTCCCACACACCCGCTGGAAGCACTCCTCGCGCGCCGGATCGCCATCATCGACGGCGCCATGGGCACGACCATCCGCACCTACGGCATGACCGAGGCGGACATCCGCGGCGAGCGTTTTCGCGACGCCGGCAAGGACCTGCTCAACAACGGCGACCTCTTCTCGCTGACGCAGCCGGCGATGATCGGCGACATCCACCGCCGCTTCCTCGAAGCCGGCGCCGACATCATCGAGACCAACACGTTCGGCGCGACGCCGATCAGCCAGAGCGAGTTCTTCGTCGACGACCCGCGCGAGCACGGCGGCCGCAAGGATCCGGAGTTTTACCAGCGCATCATCGACGACCCGTTCCTGCGCGGGCTGGCGTGGGAGATCAACGAGCAGTCGGCGAAGCAGTGTCGGGAGTGGGCCGACCGCGTCGCCGACGCCACCGGTCGCCGCCGCTTCGTCGCCGGCGCCATCGGGCCGCTCACCGTTTCGCTCTCCAACTCCCCCGACGCCGACGACCCCGGCTTCCGCGTCGTCACCTTCGATCAGGTACGCACGGCGTACGCCGAGCAAGTGCGCGCGTTGATCGCCGGTGGCGTGGACGTGCTGCTGGTCGAGACGATCTTCGATTCGCTAAACGCCAAGGCGGCGCTCGTCGCCATCCAGGACGTGTTCGCGCAGGACCACGTGCGGCTGCCGATCATGATCTCGGCCGCGGTCGGCCGCGGCGGCGAGACGATGATCTCGGCGCAGACGGTGGAAGCGTTCTGGACGGCGGTGTCGCACGTCAACCCGCTGTCGGTCGGCCTCAACTGTTCGCTGGGGCCGGACCTGATGTATCCGTTCCTCGAGCAGCTCTCCAGCAGGTCGACGGCGGCAATCTCCTGCTATCCCAACGCCGGACTTCCCAACCCGCTCTCGCCCACCGGTTTCGACCTCGAGCCGGCCGACATGGCGCGGCACCTGAGCCACTTCGCCAAGGACGGCCTGATCAACATCGCCGGCGGCTGCTGCGGCAATACGCCGGACCACATTGCCGCCATCGCCCGCGCGCTGGATCACGAGCCGGGCCGCCCCGTCCCCACACGCGCCATCGCCGGAGACGACGTGAGGCGCCGCACCGTGACGGCGCCCGGTCTCGCGGAAGCTGGGGCGAAGGCGGAGCCGCGGCCGCTGCAGTTGTCCGGATCGCAGCCGTTCGTCCAGCAGCCGGGCGTGTTCATGATGATCGGCGAACGCACCAACGTCGCCGGCTCGCCGAAGTTCGCGAAGTTGATCAAGGACGGCAAGTTCGACGAAGCGGTGAGCGTCGCCCGCCAGCAGGTGGAGAACGGCGCCAACGTCGTCGACATCTGCATGGACGAAGGGATGATCGACGGCGTCGCGGCGATGTCGCGCTTCCTGCAGCTCCTCGGCAGCGAACCGGAGGTGGCCAAGGTCCCGTTCATGATCGACTCCTCGAAGTGGGAGGTGATCGAAGCCGGGCTGAAGTGCCTGCAGGGCAAGGGCATCGTCAACTCGATTTCGCTGAAGGAAGGCGAGGAGATGTTCCGCGAGCGCGCACGCACGGTGCACGCGTATGGCGCCGCGGTCGTCGTGATGGCGTTCGACGAGCAGGGACAGGCGGCCACCTACGCCGACAAGATCCGCATCTGCGAGCGCGCCTATCGCATCCTGGTCGACGACATCGGCTTCCCGCCCGAGGATGTGATCTTCGATCCCAACATCCTCACCGTCGCGACGGGGATGGAGGAACACAACAACTACGCCGTCGACTTCATCGAGGCGACGCGCTGGATCAAGGCGAACCTGCCGCACGCCAAAGTCAGCGGCGGCGTCTCGAACATCTCGTTCAGCTTCCGCGGCAACAACGTCGTCCGCGAAGCGATGCACTCGGCGTTTCTCTATCACGCCATTACCGCCGGACTCGACATGGGCATCGTCAATGCCGGCATGCTCGAGGTGTACGAAGAGATCGAACC
>JADZCY010000051.1 GCA_020851325.1 Acidobacteriota bacterium
CGTGCGCCCACCTTCGAGCCCATGCGCTCGATGGCGTCGGCGGGCGGTCCGACGAAGATCAGTCCCGCTTCGTCGCACGCCCTGGCGAAATGCGCGCGCTCCGACAGAAAGCCGTAGCCGGGATGCACGGCATCCGCGCCGGTGGTGCGGGCGGCGTCGATGAGCGCGGCGACGTTCAGGTAGCTTTCGCGCGGCGCCGGCGGACCGATGCGCACGGCCCGATCGGCGGCGAGCACGTGCGGCGCGTGTGCGTCGGCGTCGGAGTAAACGGCGACGGTTTCAACACCCAGTTCGCGACAGGCGCGAATGATGCGGACCGCAATCTCGCCGCGGTTGGCGATCAACAGGCGCTTGATCACTTCGGCACCCACGCCGGCGATCGCTTCTCGAGGAAGGCGCGCAGGCCCTCGCGGCCTTCGTCCGAACCCCGCTGCGCGGCAATCGTCTGCGCCGTCAGGTCGGCAACCGTCTCCGGACGCTGTCCCCACACCTGCGGGATGAGTGCCTTTGCCGCCGCGATGCCGCTGGGCGACGCCGACAGCAATTCGGTGACGTAGCGCTGAACGGCGTCGTCGAGATGCTCTTCGGCCACCACCGAGTGCACGAGACCGATCTCGCGCGCGCGGGCGGCGCTGAAGCGCATGCCGGTGAGGAATAGTTCGCGCGCTGCCGAGACGCCAATCTTCGGCAACACGAACGGCGAGATCATCGCCGGCAGGATGCCGAGCTTGGTTTCGGTGAAGCCGAAGATCGTGTTCTCGGCGGCGACGACGATGTCGCAGACGGCGGCGAGTCCGGAACCACCGCCGAGCGCGGCTCCGTGGATGCGGCCGATCACCGCGCAGGGCAGCGCGTTGATGGCGCGGAACATCGACGCCGCGGCGCGCGCGTCGGCGACGTTCTCGGCCTGGCTGTAGCCCGCCATCCGCGACATCCACTCGGCGTCGGCGCCGGCGCTGAACACCTTGCCGGCTCCGCCGAAGACGACGACGCGGAGGCCCTCGTCTTCACGAGCCGAAGCGGCCCAGGCCGACAGTTCGGCGATAACCGCTTCGTTGAACGCGTTGCGCACGTCGGGGCGATTGAGCGTCACGTGCTCGACCGCGCCGTCGCGCCGGATTGTCAGGTACTGATACGTCATGCGCTACATCCGGAAGACGCCGAACTTCGCCGGCGGTATGGGCGCGTTGAACGCCGCCGACACGCCCAGCGCCAGCGCCTGTCGCGTCTGCGCCGGGTCCAGAATCCCATCGTCCCAGAGACGGGCGGTGGAGTAGTAGGGCGAGCCTTCCTGTTCGTACTTCTGCAGGATCGGATTGCGGATAGCCGCTTCGTCCTCCGCCGGAAAGTCCTTGCCCTCGCGCGCGAGCTGGTCGCGCTTCACCGTGGTGAGGACGCCGGCGGCCTGTTCGCCGCCCATCACCGAGATGCGCGCGTTCGGCCACATCCAGAGGAAGCGTGGGTCGTAGGCGCGGCCGCACATGCCGTAGTTGCCGGCCCCGAACGATCCGCCAATGACGACGGTGAACTTCGGCACCACCGAGTTGGCGACGGCGTGCACCATCTTGGCGCCGTCCTTGGCGATGCCACCGCGTTCGTATTGCTTGCCGACCATGAAGCCGGTGATGTTCTGCAGGAAGATCAACGGCACGCCGCGCATGTTGCACAGCTCGATGAAGTGCGTTGCCTTGAGCGCGGATTCCGAGAACAGCACGCCGTTGTTGGCGACGAAGCCGACGAGGAAGCCATGGAGGCGCGCGAAACCGCAGACGACGGTCGTCGCGTAACGTTCCTTGAACTCGTCGAAGCGTGAACCATCGACGATCCGCGCAATCACCTCGCGGACGTCGAACGACTTGCGGAGGTTCTCGCTGACGATGCCGTAGAGCTCCTCGGCGGCATAGGCCGGCTCCTCGGGCGTAGCCATATCGGCGGGGAGGTGCTTGACGCGATTCAACGTCGAGATCACCACGCGCGCCTGATGCAGCGCGTGCTCGTCGTCTTCGGCGAAGTAGTCGGCGACACCGGAGAGCCGCGTGTGGACGTCGGCGCCGCCAAGATCCTCGGCCGTCACTTCTTCGCCGGTTGCTGCCTTCACGAGCGGCGGCCCGCCCAGGAAGATCGTCCCCGTGCCCTTGACGATGATGGTCTCGTCGGACATCGCCGGCACGTACGCGCCGCCGGCCGTGCACGATCCCATGACGACGGCGATCTGCGGAATGCCCTCCGCGGACATGCGCGCCTGGTTGAAGAAGATGCGGCCGAAGTGATCGCGATCGGGGAACACTTCCGCCTGGAGCGGCAGAAACGCGCCGCCCGAGTCGACGAGGTAGAGGCAGGGCAGGTGATTCTGCAGCGCGACTTCCTGCGCGCGCAGGTGCTTCTTCACGGTGAGCGGGTAGTAGGTGCCGCCCTTCACGGAGGCGTCGTTGGCGACGATCAGGACGTCGCGGCCGGAAACGCGGCCGATGCCGGTGACCATGCCGCCCGCCGGCGCGTCGTTGTCGTAGACGTCCCACGCGGCCAGCGGCGAGAGCTCGAGGAATGCGGTGCCCGGATCGAGCAGCTTCTCGAGGCGTTCGCGTACCGGCAGCTTGCCTTGCTGGCGATGACGGTCCAGCGATTTCTGCCCGCCGCCCTGCGCGACCGTCTCGAGGCGCTCGCGATGCGTCTGCACGAGCGCGCGCATGCGCTCGGCGTTGGCCTGGAACTCGGCCGAGCCGACCGAGATGTGTGATTCAAGCTTGTCCATGAGGGATTGATCGAAGGAGCCGGCCCGGAAGCGGCACCGGCTCACCGATTATATGAGAGCCCGAGCGCGGCGAATGGAAATGCTACAGTTGTATCGACTCAAGACGCCACGCCGATGCCCGCGCCGACAACGGTCGACCTGCCGCTTCGCATGGAGCCCACCGTCCTCGTGGTGGACGACGACCCGGCCGCGGTCGAGTTCCTGCGCACGGTGCTGTCACAAGCGACGCGGACGCCGCGCTACCGCGTCACCACGGCCAATTCGGGATTTCGCGCCGAGCAGGCCTGCCGCACGTATCGGCCCGCGGTGGTACTCCTCGACCTCGTGTTGCCCGACGCCGACGGCATCGACGTGCTGCGTGCTCTCAAGGCGATCGATCAGGGACTCGAAGTCATCATCATCAGCGGTCAGGGCACGCTGAAACGCGCGCTCGAAGCCGGCCAGGCCGGTGCGTTCTTCTTCCTCGACAAGTCCGATCTCGATCCGCTGGGGCTGCTCGGGCTCGTCGATCGCGCGGCGAACCTCGTGCACGAACGCCGGCAGCATCAGTGGCTGCACGGCAAGGAGCAGGAGCAGCACACCTTCGAGAACATCCTCGGGCGCAGCAAGCCGATGCACGCGCTGTTCGAGCTCGTCGAGGCGGTGGCGCAGAGCGACGCCAACGTGCTCATCCAGGGCGAGAACGGCACCGGCAAGGAACTGTTCGCCAACGCACTGCATCAGCGCAGCCAGCGGGCGCGCGGGCCGTTCATCAAGATCAACTGCGCGGCTCTACCGAAGGACCTCATCGAATCGGAATTGTTCGGCTACAAGAAGGGCTCGTTCACCGGCGCCAATGCCGACAAGGTGGGACTGCTCGAGCTGTCGCGCGGCGGCTCGCTGATGCTCGACGAGATCGGCGAGATGCCGGCGCTGCTGCAGACCAAGCTGCTGCGCGTGTTGCAGGAGCGCGAGTTCCGCCCGATCGGCAGTGACCGCTCGGTGCAGGTGGACTTCCGGTTGATCTGCGCGACCAACGTCGATCTCGACGCGGCGCTCGCCGACGGCCGGTTGCGCGAAGACCTCTACTTCCGCATCAACACCATCACGATGAAGGTGCCGCCGCTCCGCGAGCGTCCCGAGGACATTCCGCTCCTGTGCTCGCACTTCCTGCACAAGTTCAACCAGCGGTACCACAAATCGCTGGCAGGCATTTCTCCGGCAGCGTATCAGTTGCTGATGCGCTTCCGCTGGCCCGGCAACGTCCGCGAACTGGAGAACGCCATCGAGCGCGCGGTGCTGGTGGCCAAGGGCACCGAGGTGCAGCCGCAGGACCTGCCCGAGTCGATGCGAGACGATGGGCCGGTGACGACCTTTGCGGTGCCGCCGCATCACACACTCGCCGAGATCGAGCGGCTGACGATCCTGCAGACGCTGCAGCGGACCAACTGGAACAAGCAGGAGGCCGCAAACATCCTCGGTCTTTACCGGCCCACGCTCTATTCCAAGATGCGTCGGCACGCGATTCGCGATCCACGAGCGGTGGCCGCCGAAGAGGCGGAACTGTGACGGCCAGTCAGCATCTGCGACTCATCGCCCGATCCGCATGGCGCGGCGTCGGCGAGTTGTACAACAGCGACGGCCTGACGCACGCGGCGTCGATTGCCTATTACGCGCTGTTGTCGTTGTTCCCGTTCGTGCTGCTGATGCTGTCGGTGCTCGGCCAGGTGACGGCCGACGCCAACGATCGCGACGCCGTGGTCGGGTTCGTGTTCCGTTACTTCCCGCGCCAGTTCGAGTTCATCACCGGACAGATCGACGCGTTCCGCGTCTCGACGCTGCGCATCGGCGTCGGCGGCAGCATCGCGCTCATCTGGGCGTCGCTCGGGTTCTTCAACGCCGTCACCTCGGCGGTGAATCACGCGTGGGGAGTGGAGAAGCGCCGCAGCTTCCTGAAGCACCGGCTGGTCGGCTTCCTCATGCTGCTGTCGTCGGGCGGCATTCTCTTCGTCGCCATCCTGATCGTCAGCGCCGCCAAGGTGGTGCAGAGCCGCTGGTTTGGCGAGGTCGGCAGCCGCACCGCGTTCGTCGACTGGCTGTCGGGCGTGTCGGCGAATCAACTGGCGACGCTGTTGCTCGTCTGCTGCGTCGCGCTCATCTTTTATTACATCCCCAACACCAAGGTCCGCTTTCGCGACGTGTGGCCGGGCGCCATCCTGGTCGGGCTGCTGTGGCGCGGTGCGCTGTCGCTGTTCTCGTGGTACGCGCGCGACATGGCGCGCTGGAACGTCATCCATGGCTCGGTGACGACGGTGGTCATCTTCCTGCTGTGGATCTACGTGAGCGCGGTGATTCTGCTGTACGGCGTGGAGATGACGGCCGCATATGCGCGGCTGCAGGACGCCAGCGAGCGCCATCCGACGCTCGCGACTTGACGAAGGTCCTAGGTCCTAGGTCCTAGGTCTTAGGACGGAGGTGCGGTGCCCTGGCACGCTCGGGCCTAAGTCCTAAGTCTTAGGACTTAGGTGCGGTGTTCTCGAACCATCGGCCTAAGGTTTAGGTCCTAAGTCCTGAGACGGTGGTGTGGTGATCTCGCACCCTCGGCCTAGGACCTAAGACCTAGGACCTAAGACCTAGTTCGACTTTGTCAGATCCGTAGTTGAAGGTTGCGTTGCGCCTGTTCCATCCACTGCATGTAGCGCGGTTTCGCGGCAAACAAGAGCGCGGTGAAGATCTCCTGCACGATGGCGCGCACGGCC
>JADZCY010000052.1 GCA_020851325.1 Acidobacteriota bacterium
ACGTTGATACGGTTGCGATGTACCGCCGCCTTGCTGGCGCGACGATGATCAGTCGTGACACGGGACTGCTGGACATCATCGCGATCGAGGATGGCGGAACGCTCAACTGGTACACGGGCAGCGTGCCTGACGTCTTCCCGATTCTGTCGGACGCGATCAGCGATCCGTCCGGCGTGGCGTTCGATCCCGGCGCGCGGCCGGCGCTGCTGGCGACGGGAAGCGGACTGCTGGCGGCCGCCGTCGGCGCGGATGGATCGCTGCGCGTCGTCTCGCTGGATCCCGACGCGAGGACTATCACACCACCGATCGAGATCGACCGCTCGGTCGCGATCGCACGCACCGGTCCCGTGGCGCTGGCACGCACCGCCACCGACATCGTCGTGCTGGCGGTGGACACGAACTTCACGGTGCGTGCAGCCACGCGCGCCATCGCCGGCGGTAACTGGACGCCGCTGCTGCCGATCGTGTCCCTCGAGCGCATCAGCGCACTCGGCGGCGTCACCCCCGTCTCGATCGACCTCGGCGTCATGGCCCTGGCCGTCAACACCGACGGCGTCGTCTGTTCGGCGATCTCGGTGAACGGCCTGCTGTGGTCGCCGATGTCGCGCCTGCCGGCATTCTCGATTGGTTGAAGACACGATGTATACAGCGGTGGCCCTCATCGATATCCACGCGCGTGCGCACGAGAGCTTCCGCCGGCTGATTGCATATTGCGGCACGCTGCCCGGCGCGGAGCTGACGACGCCGCTCGCCGGCTTCGGCTTCCCCACCATCCTGAAGCAGTTCGAACACACGATCGCCGCCGAGTTGTATTGGCAGACGGTGCTGATTCGCGGTTACCACGAAGAAGCGACGCTGCCCGACGTCTCCAGCCTTGCGGCAATCGAGGCGTTCCGCCAGCACGTCGCGGAAACGACGCGGACGTATCTAGAGCGCGCCAGCGAGGCCGAGCTGAACACGTGCCGCGAGATGACCTCCGACCCGGGCATCACGCGCGTCCTCAAACCCGCCGACGTGGTTCTCCGCATCGTCACGCACGTGTTCAACCACCAGGGACAGATCCTGGCGATGTGCCGCGCGCTGGGGAAGCCGAACGAGACGACGGATGTGGACTACGTGATCGATCCTCACCTGTGACATCGCGCCGACCACGACAGCGTCGCGGCTCCAGCGACCGCGGTGCTCCGCCGTCTTCGGCCGCTATGGTGCGCGAAGCACTTCGGCGGGTTCGATGCGCAGCGCGCGGCGCAGCGGCACCCATGCCGCAATCATCGCCGTCACGACGAGTACGCCCGAAGCGATCGCGAGCGTAAGGGGATCGCCCGACGACACGCCGAAGAGGAGCGTCGACGCAAATCGCGCCAGCCACGTCGAGAGCGTCAGCCCGCCGACAATCCCGAGGCCGATTGGCGCCACGAACCGACCGAGCACTGTCCGGGCGACGTCCACCCGCTCGGCACCCACGGCCAAACGAATCGCGAGTTCTCGGCGCCGGCGACCGACGGCGTAGCTGGTCAGTCCGAAGAGACCGATTGCCGACAGCAGCAGCGCGATTGCGCCGACGAGCGCCGAGATCGCCGCCAACAACTGCTCCTGCTGAATCGACTCCCGCACCTGGCTGGCCAGCGTCCTCGTCGTCACCGTCAAGGCCGGGTCGACGTTCGAGACCGCGGTCGTGACATCGCGCGCGAGCGCGGCCGGCAGCCCTGACACGGGGCGGACGTTGAGCGCGATGAAGGCGCTGACCGGCACGGGATAGTCGTACTGCGCCAGCGGCAGATACGCCGTCGGTTCCGGTGCTTCACGAAGCGATCGATAAATGGCGTTGTCCACCACGCCAACAATGGTGCGAGACGGCAGCGTGAGCTCATTGCCGCGACCGACCGACACCGCAATCGACGCACCGATCGGATCGTGTTCCGGGAAGAAGCGCTCGACAAAAGCTCGGTTGACCACCACTACCGGCAGCGACGTGCTCGAGTCGGCGGAACTGAAGTTGCGGCCGCGCAGCAGCGGCAGACCGTAGGTGGAGAACCAATCAGGCGTGATGAACGCCGATCGCGCTTCTGCCAGCGCGCCTGCGCCTGTGTCGGTGAGCGGACGGACGCCAATCGGCGCAAACGACGCGCTGACCGGCGTCAGCGTGGAGGCCGAGGCATGGGCAACGCCGGGCACGGCTTTCACGGCATCGACCAACTGCTGGTAGAAGGCCAGTCGATCAGCCGGCGGGACGTCGGCTCGCGCCAGATTGACGTTGGCGAGCAGCACCGCGTCACGATCGAAGCCGAGCGGCACGGACAGAAGCCGGCTGAACGTGCTTATGAAGAGGCCCGCCGCCACGACGAGCGCGAGCGACAGCATAACCTGACACCCCAGCAGCACACTCGACGCGCGGGTCCGGTGTCCACCCACCGAACCGCGAGCGGCGTCCATCAACACGTCGCCGGGCGCGGCGACGTTGACACGCCACGCCGCGGCCGTGCCGCACACCAGCGTCGTCAGGACGGCGATCGCCGCCGTCATCGCGAGCACGCGCCCATCGAGCCCGAGGTCGAGCGTCACCGGCAACGCGGCCGACGAGAACTGCGCCACCAGCACGCGCGCCACCAGCTGCGCCGCGACGACGCCCAGGGCGACAGCGGCCGCCGTGAGCAGCGCCGCCTCGATGACGAGTTGCCGTGCGACGCGCCACCGGGATCCGCCCAGCGCCAGGCGGAGGCCGAGTTCGGGCGTCCGCGCGGTTGCCTGCGCGAGCAGCAGGTTGGCGACGTTGACGCAGGCGAGCAGCAGCACGATGCCAACCACCGTGGCCAGGACGTTCAACGGCCGCCGGTATTCCTGGCGCAGCCGCGACAACCCTGTGGAGGCCGATACCAGCGTCATCGGCTCCTGCAGGAAGGTGTCGCGGAGTTGCGGGAAGTCGGCAGGCAGGGCGGCCTCGCGCAGGTGCGGCTGCAGGCGCTGGAGGATGGTGCTGCCCTGTTCGAGCGTTTGTGCCCGGTGGAGCCGGACACCGATGCGCAGCCACATGTTCATGGCGTCAAGCGGCGGCCGCAGGAACGACTGCGCGCGGCGCACGATGGCTTCAGCCGACAGCGGCAGGATCAGGTCCGCCGCCTGGCCGACCTCGATGCCCGAGAATCCCGGTGCCGTGACGCCGACCACGTCGAACGCGGTGTCGGCGATCGTCAGCGAACGGCCGAGCACGGCGGCGTCGCCGCCGAAGGCACGCTGCCAGTAGCCATGGCTGATGACGACGACGGGCGGCGCGCCGAGGTCGTCGTCTGCCGGCGCGAGCGGACGTCCGAAGGCGATGCGCGCACCAACGGCATCGAAGAAGCCGCCGTCGACGAACACGCCATCTTCCACGCCGGCGGTATCGGCCGGGCCGACCGCCACCCGGGTCGGCGACCACGCCATCACCGCATCGAACTCCGCGCGATGAGCGGCAAACCCGCGCCAGAAGGCATAGCTCCAGCGTGTGCCGTTGACGCGGCTCACTTCGTGATCGCCAGCGACACGGCCGCCAGGCGGTGCGGCTCCGTCACCGGCAGCGTTCGCAGCACGAGCGCGTTGACGATCGAGAACACCGCGGTGCTGGCGCCGATGCCGATGGCCAGCGACAGGATCGCGAGCAGCGTAACGAGCGGCGTCCGGCGCAACTGACGCGTGCCGTAGCTGATGTCCTTCAAGACGCCCTCGAGCCACGGCAGCGTCGACACTTCGCGGGTCCGCTCGGCGAGTCGGACCTCGTTGCCGAACTCGCGCGAGGCCCGGGCACGCGCCTCCGCTTCAGACAAACCGCCGGCGCGATACTCCTCCGCCAGCAGGTCGAGGTGCAGTTGCATCTCGTCGTGGATCTCGCGCGTATCCGAGCGCGAGACCACACCGCGCAACCGGCGGACGAGGCGCGCGAGGCCGCTCACGTCACGCCTCCTTCAGCACGGCCGCGATGGCGCCGGCGATTGCCTGCCAGCGTGAGGTTTCGCTCTTCAGCGCGCGGCGGCCTTGCGTCGTCAGCCGGTAGTACTTGGCGCGCCGGTTGTTCTCGGTGGTATCCCAGTAGGCCTCGATGAGGCCGTCCAGCTCCATGCGGTGCAGCGCCGGATAGAGCGAGCCCTGCTCCACCTTCAGCACCGCATTCGAGATCTGCCCGATGCGCTTGGCGATACCGAATCCGTGATTCGGCTCCGGCGCCAGCGTGCGCAGAATCAGCAGCGGCAGCGTGCCCTGCAGCAGTTCACCGGGTTTGTCTCCCATAGATGCTTGACATGAATACGCGAGGGCCGCTGCTCGTGTCAAGCATCTACATGACGGCAGAGACCGATGAACCCCTGAGGTTTCGACGCGTCACTCCGTCGTGGCAACGTTGCGCGCGTGCGCGGCCAGACGGCTGGACTCCATGCGCGCCAGGCGGCGGCGTCCGGGCAGCAGCATCGGGACGCGGCTACGATACGTGTCGTACGCCGGATGCGCGTGCACGAGATCCCGCTCCTCGAACTGGATCGCCAGGACGATGTAGGCGGTCGTCGCGATCGCGAAGACCAGGTGCGCCAGCGTCATCGTCGGTGTCATCCAGAACGCGAAGAGGAACCCGAGATACAGCGGATGCCGCACGTAGCGGTACGGCAGCGGCGTGCGGAACGGGACCGGCGTGTACGGCTGGCCCATCAGCGGCAGCCACACCTGCCTGAGGCCGAAGAGATCGAAGTGGTTGATCAGGAACGTGACGACGAGCACCGTCGTCCAGCCGGCGCCGAAGAGCATCCACAACACCAGCCGCGCGAGCGGCGCCTCCACCGACCAGATCACGATGCCGATCGGACGCCACTGCCAGAACAGCAACAGCAGCGCGAGGCTGGCGCACAGCACATAGGTGGAGCGCTCGATGGCCCACGGGATGATGCGCGTCCAGCGCTCCTTGAACCAGCGCCGCGCCATCACGCTGTGCTGCACGGCGAACACGGTGAGCAAACCGGCGTTGATGGCCAGCGCCGGCGGCAGCGACCCCTGCAGCGGACCGTCGAGCTGCGTCGGCACCGCGAAGCCGCCGACGAACGCGATGGCGTAGAGGAACGTGCCGAGGAAAACGACATACGACGCGACTCCGTAGACGAAGAACAACAGGCGTTTGGCCATGATGAGCCCCTTTCTGCCCATCGAGCATGCGGCGCGGTCCGCTTTGTCACCATCGGCGAATTGTCCCGGCCGCGTGGAATCCGCTGAGCGGTGACGCGAGAAATGTGCGACAAATGTCCCGACACGTCATGGCCACTCCCGATCGCGTTCGACAACACGTCCGCTACGTCACCGCCGGCGACGGCGCGCGCCTGGCGTGGGCCGAAACCGGCAGCGGTCCGCTGGTCGTGAAGGCGGCCAACTGGCTGACGCACCTCGAGTACGAATGGGAAAGCCCGGTGTGGCGCCACTGGCTGGACTTCTTCGGCGGTCAGACGCGCTTCGTGCGCTACGACGAGCGCGGCTGCGGCATGAGCGAGTGGCGCGACAGCCCGCTGTCGCTCGACCGCTGGACGGATGATCTCGGCGGCGTCATCGACGCGGCGCGGCCGACGGCGCCGGTGACGCTGCTCGGCATCTCGCAGGGTGCGTCGACGTGTCTGCACTATGCGCTGCGGCATCCGGATCGTGTCGCCGGGCTGATCCTCTATGGCGGCTATGCGCGCGGTGCGCAGAAGCGCGACACACCGGACGCGGAGTTGGCGTTTCGCGCCATGGTGGATCTCGCGCGCGTGGCATGGGGCCGCGACAATCCGACGTTCCGCCAGGTGTTCACCTCGCGGTTCATCCCGGATGGCACCCACGAACAACTGCAGTGGTTCAACGATTTGTGTTTGAAGACGACGCGCGGAGATGTGGTGTCGGCGCTGCTCGAAGCGCGTGCCGTGATCGACATCGAAGATGCGCTGCCACAGATTCGCGTGCCGACGCTCGTGGTGCACGCACGGCACGACGAAGTGATCCCGATCGCCGAAGGGCGGCTGCTGGCGGCCGGGATTCCGAACGCCGAGTTCGTCGAACTCGAGTCGCGCAATCACATCCTGCTGGCCCACGAACCGGCGTGGGCGCGGTTCCGTGAAGCGGTCGAATCGTTCCTGCGTCCCTCCGGCGGCGACGTGTTCGGCGCGCTGTCGTCACGCGAACGTCAGGTGCTGGCGCTGATGGCCGAAGGACTGAGCAATGGCGACATCGCGGCGCACCTGCAAATCAGCGAGAAGACGGTGCGCAATCACGCCTCGAACGTGTTCGACAAGCTCGGCGTATGGTCGCGCGCGCAGGCGATCGTCTTTGCCCGCGATCGCGGGTTTGCCGGTTGATCCAGCAAGCAGTGGCGGTCTGAGGGCATTCTCATGACGACGCTCGCCGAACGCATCACCGTCGATCCCGCGCAGTGCGGCGGCCGTCCGTGCGTGCGTGCGGGGGCTTCGGATCCGGGTCACCGACGTCTTGGACTTGCTGGCGGCGGCCCTGACGCCTCAAGCGATCAACGAAGAACTGCCCGACCTCCAGCTCGAGGACGTGTCGGCCTGCCTTCGCTTCGCCAGCCGCCGACTGTCGCACCCCTTTGTCGTGGTGTGACGATCATGCGGTAGATAGTCGGACGCCGTTAACGTTGGGTTTGATTGCGCTCACGCGCTCGATCGCCTCGCGGCCGGCCCTGTTCGGTTCGTCTCGCGGCGGTGTTTCTCCTACCAACAACGCCACGGACAACGGCACGACAGCCACGAGAGGCTGCCATCGCGCGTTCCCTCCGTCGAGCGTCCGAGGAGCGACATGGCACACAACACTGGAACGAACAGGACACGGCAGCGGCGACGCATCGGGAAGTGTTTCGGACTGCTCCTGTCACTCGCGGTCGTTGCCGCCTGCGGCGGCGGCGAGTCGCCCACGGCGCCGACGCCCGTCACGCC
>JADZCY010000053.1 GCA_020851325.1 Acidobacteriota bacterium
ATGTCGGTCTTCGGACCGCACACCGCAAGGAACATCGATCATGGCACTGGCGTCGCTGGCATCCTCGTCGGCGGCGACAACGGCGTCGGGTCGATCGGCATCGTGCCGTCGGCGCGGCTGGACCTGGTCTCGACGCGGCGCGCCGATGGCGAGTCCCACCCCGCGCAGGCCATTTCGATCGCCGCGTCGCGGCTCGGTCGTGGGGACATCCTCCTGCTCGAAGGGGCGTTGGGCTTCTACGACCTGCCCAATCCGGAGAATGCGACGCCCGATATCCTGCTGGAGTTTTTTCCGCCCATCCAGGACCAGATCAAGCTGGCGACGGGGCGCGGCATCACGGTGATCGAACCGGCCGGTAACGGTGGCATCAACCTCGACGCGTTTCCGTTCTTCGCGCACGTGCGGCCGGAGTCGCCGTCGTTCTCCGGTGCGATCGTCGTCGGATCGGCGGAGGACGTGGATCCACCGCGAGGCCAGTGGACGCGCGTCTCGACCTTTGGCCGTCGCGTGGACTGCTTCGCCGCAGGTTGGCACATCGAGGCGCCGTCGGCAGCCGGCACGAACACGTATCAGGTGTTCGGGGGTACGTCGGGAGCCTCGGCCATCGTCGCCGGCGTGTGTGCGTCGCTGCAGGGGATGCTGAAGGCCGCCGGCCGCGACATGCTGCCGCCGGCCGACATGCGCCGCTGGATGATGAGTGCGCTGTACGGCGTGCTGCCGCAGGATCCACTCAACGCGAAGATCGGAACGATGCCGGATCTGCGGCGGATCTCGCGGGCGCTGGACCTGGCGCGCATCCTTCCCGCCGGTGCCGCGGCGATCGGCGGCGACGCGGTGGTGCTGGTCCACCTCGATGCCGACAACCGCATGGTTCGCCGGCACTTC
Organism: Acidobacteriota bacterium; assembly: GCA_020851325.1. Taxonomy (GTDB): domain Bacteria; phylum Acidobacteriota; class Vicinamibacteria; order Vicinamibacterales; family UBA2999; genus VFZN01. The sequence continues at coordinate 886 of JADZCY010000053.1, forward strand.
ACGTTCCTTACCGGCTGGGGTCAACCGGTGCCGACACCGACGGCGGATGGATCCGAGTCGGTGCACGACATCTATCCGCTCACACCGGCACAGCCGGCGGTGTTGTCGCGACACGAATCCTCGCCCGTGCCGCGCATCGTGCACGACGCCTTCTTCAGCGGCGGACGCGGCATCCATCACATGTGGTGGGACTCGAACCACGGCGCCGGCAATGTGATCGACGAAGTGGCGCCGCGTTCGGCGGCGGCGCAGGGACACGCCGTCGCGGCGGCGCAGGTCATGGCCTCGCTCGTCGTGCTGGCGGCAATCAATCCGCAGGGACGGCTGGTCGTGTTGAGCGGCGACCCGCGTGACATGCGGACCACGGCAACGCCGGCGCTGGACGTTGATACGGTTGCGATGTACCGTCGCCTTGCTGGCGCGACGATGATCAGTCGTGACACGGGACTGCTGGACATCATCGCGATCGAGGATGGCGGAACGCTCAACTGGTACACGGGCAGCGCGCCTGCCGTCTTCCCGATTCTGTCGGACGCGATCAGCGATCAGTCGGGCGTGGCGTTCGATCCCGGCGCGCGACCGGCGCTGGTTGCGACGGGAAGCGGACTGCTGGCGGCCGCCGTTGGCGCGGACGGATCACTCCGCGTCGTCTCGATGGATCCGGGCGCGAGGACGATCGCCGCACCGATCGAGATCGATCGCGCGGTCCCGATCGCACGGTCGGGTCCCGTGGCGCTGGCGCGCACCGCCACCGACATCGTCGTGCTGGCGGTGGACACCAACTTCACGGTGCGTGCCGCCACGCGTGCCATCGCCGGCGGTAACTGGACGCCGCTGCTGCCAATCGTCTCCCTCGAGCGCATCAGCGCACTTGGCGGCGTCACCGCCGTCTCGATCGACCTTGGCGTCATGGCCATCGCCGTCAACACCGACGGCGTTGTCTGTTCGGCGATCTCGGTGGACGGCCTGCTGTGGTCGCCGATGTCGCGCCTGCCGAGCTTCTCGATTGGTTGACGAACACGATGTACACAGCTGCTGTCCTGACCGACATCCACGCGCGTGCGCACGAGAGCTTCCGGCGGTTGATTGCGTATTGCGGCACGCTGCCCGGTCCGAACCTGGTGACGCCGGTGCCCGGCTTCGGCTTCCCCACCATCCTGAAGCAGTTCGAACACACGATCGCCGCCGAGTTGTATTGGCAGACGGTGCTGATTCGCGGTTACCACGAAGAAGCCACGCTGCCGGACGTCTCCACCCTCGCAGCGATCGAGGCGTTCCGCCAGCACGTCGCGGCGACGACGAGGACCTATCTGAGCGGGGCCAGCGAGGCGGAGTTGAACACGTGCCGCGAGATGACCTCCGACCCGGGCATCACGCGCGTCCTCAAACCTGCCGACGTGATCCTCCGCATCGTCACGCACGTGTTCAACCATCAGGGACAGATCCTGGCGATGTGCCGTGTGCTGGGAAAGCCGAACGAGACGGTGGACGTCGACTACCCGATCGATCCGTTCGAATGACGCCGGCGCGACGGCGTCATTCGAACGACGGCCCCATCGCGCGCAGCACCCACCAGCAGCGCCGCGTCAGTCCGTGGCCGCAACGTTGCGCGTGGGAGTGGCCAGACGGCTGGACTCCATCCGCGCCAGGCGGCGGCGTCCGGGCAGCAGCATCGGGACGCGGCTGCGATACGTGTCATACGCCGGATGCGCATGCATGAGGTCCCGCTCCTCGAACTGGATCGCCAGGACGATGTAGGCCGTTGTCGCGAGGGCGAAGACCAGGTGCGCCAGCGTCATCGTCGGCGTCATCCAGAATGCGAAGAGGAAGCCGAGATACAGCGGATGCCGCACGTAGCGGTACGGCAGCGGCGTGCGGAACGGCACCGGAGTGTACGGCTGGCCCATCAGCGGCAGCCACACCTGACGCAGACCGAACAGATCGAAGTGGTTGATCAGGAACGTGACGACGAGCACCGTCGTCCAGCCGGCGGCGAAGAGCGTCCACAGCACCAGCCGCGGGAGCGGCGCCTCCACCGACCAGATGACGATCCCGATCGGGCGCCACCGCCAGAACAGCAACAGCAGCGCGAGGCTGGCGAACAGCACGTAGGTGGAGCGCTCGATCGCCCACGGAATGATGCGCGTCCAGCGCTCCTTGAACCAGCGGCGCGCCATCACGCTGTGCTGTACCGCAAAGACCGTGAGCAGACCGGCGTTGATGGCCAGCGCCTGCGGCAGCGAGCCCTGCAGCGGACCGTCGAGCTGCGTCGGCACGGCGAAGCCGCCGACGAACGCGATGGCGTAGAGGAACGTGCCGAGGAAGACGACATACGACGCGACCCCGTAGACGAAGAACAACAGGCGTTTTGGCATGATGAGCCCCATTCTTCCCATTCAGCATGCGGCGCCGCCCGACGCGTCACCATCGGCGGATTGTCCCGGCCGCGCGGAATCCGGTGAGCGATGACGCGAGAAATGTGCGACAAATGTCCCGGCACTCATGGCCACTCCCGATCGCGTTCGACAACACGTCCGCTACGTCGCCGCCGGCGACGGCGCGCGCCTGGCGTGGGCGGAAACCGGCGCCGGGCCGCTCGTCGTGAAGGCGGCCAACTGGCTGACGCACCTCGAGTACGAATGGGAAAGCCCGGTGTGGCGCCACTGGCTCGATTTCTTCGGCGGCCAGACGCGCTTCGTGCGCTACGACGAACGCGGCTGCGGCATGAGCGAGTGGCGCGACAGCCCGCTGTCGCTCGACCGCTGGGCGGATGATCTCAGCCTCGTCGTCGACGCCGCGCGACCCACGGCGCCGGTGACGCTGCTCGGCATCTCGCAGGGCGCGTCCACGTGTCTGCACTATGCGCTGCGTGATCCGGATCGCGTCGCGGGACTAATCCTTTACGGCGGCTACGCGCGCGGGGTGCTGAAGCGCGGCACGCCGGACGCGGAGCTGGCGTTTCGCGCCATGGTGGACCTCGCGCGAGTGGCATGGGGCCGCGACAATCCCACTTTCCGCCAGGTGTTCACCTCGCGGTTCATCCCGGATGGCACTCACGAACAACTGCAGTGGTTCAACGACCTGTGCCTGAAGACGACGCGCGGAGACGTGGTGTCGGCGCTGCTCGAAGCGCGCGCGGTGATCGACATCGAGGACGCGCTGCCGCAGATCCGCGTGCCGACGCTCGTCGTGCACGCACGGCACGACGAAGTGATTCCGATCGCGGAGGGGCGGCTGCTGGCGGCGGCAATTCCGAACGCCGAGTTCGTCGAACTCGATTCGCGAAATCACATCCTGCTGGCACACGAACCGGCGTGGGCGCGGTTCCGCGACGCGGTCGAATCGTTCCTCGGTCCCTCCGGCGGCGACGTCTTCGGCGCGCTGTCGTCACGCGAACGTCAGGTGCTGGCGCTGATGGCCGACGGCTTGAGTAACGGCGACATCGCCGCGCACCTGCAGATCAGCGAGAAGACGGTGCGCAATCACGCGTCGAATCTGTTCGACAAGCTCGGCGTGTGGTCGCGCGCGCAGGCGATCGTCTTTGCCCGCGATCGCGGGTTCGTCGCCTGACGGCGAGGGCTGGCGGACTGGAGGACTGGAGCGCTGGTGGCGTCGATCAGCCGGTCAGAACGCGACGCTGTCCCCACCTTTGAGATCGAGTCGTGCGCGCGCCTCGGCGGGCGTCGCAATCTCGAACGACAGTTCCTCCAGAATGCGGCGGATCTTCGCCACCTGCTCGGCGTTACTCACCGCAAGGCGGCCTTTGCTCACGTAGATGCTGTCTTCGAGGCCGACCCGCACATTACCGCCGCAGATCCCGGCCATCGTCGCCATCGCCATCTGATGCCGGCCGGCCGCCAGCACCGACCATTCGAGCGCATCGCCGAACAGCGAGTGCGCGATGCGGCGCATGTGGAGCAGGTTTTCGGGATCCGCGCCGGTGCCGCCAAGGATGCCGAAGATCATCTGCACGAACAGCGGCGGCCGCACGAGCCCGCGATCAAGCAGGTGCGCCAGGCTGTAGAGGTGTCCGACGTCGTAGCACTCGAACTCGAAACGCGTGCGCTCACCAAGCGCCTGCAGGATGTATTCGATGTCGGCGAACGTGTTGCGGAAGATGTAGTCGCGGCTGCCCTCGAGGTACGGCCGTTCCCACTCGTGCACGAACGACTGATATCGCGCCAGCGCCGGGAACAGGCCGAAGTTCATCGAGCCCATGTTCAGCGAACAGAGTTCCGGCTCGAAGGCGATCGCTGCCGCAAGGCGCTCCTGCACCGTCATGTTCTGACCGCCACCGGTGGTGATGCCGAGCACGGCATCGCAGCGGCTGCGAACCTCCGGCAGGAATTCGAGAAACCGCGCCGGATCCGCAGAGGGGCGACCGTCGCCCGGCTCGCGGGCGTGCAGGTGCAGAATCGCCGCGCCTGCCGCCGTCGCCTTCACCGCTTCTTCGGCGATCTGCTCCGCCGTGATCGGCAGATACGGCGTCATTGTCGGCGTATGAATGGCGCCGGTGATGGCGCAGGTGATGATCACCTTCCGTTGTGCTGCGGGCATGGCTCCTTCGAAGTCAGATGAGGCCGCGGATGGTGCCGCCGATGTCGAGACTGGCGCCCGAGATGAACCGCGCGCGTGGCGAGGCCAGAAACACCACCGCGTGCGCCACATCCTCGGCGTTGCCAATCCCCATCGGCATCTGCCGGTCCTGGAGGAACTTCTGCACTGCCGCGTCGCGGTCCATCTGGTACTGCGCCGCGATCTGATCGACGATGCCGCCGGGACGCGTCCACATGCGTGACCAGATCGGTCCGGGCAGGACGGTGTTCACACGAACCGTCGGCGCGTACTGCTTCGCCAGCGCCTTGGTGAGATACAGCAGGCCGGCCTTGAACGCGCCGTAGTCCATGAACGCCGGCTCGGGCTGCTTGGCGAGGTCGGAACCGGTGTTGACCACCGCTCCCCCGCCGCGAGCGGCCATGAGCGGAATGAGGGCGCGGCTCGCGCGCACGGTGCCCATCAGGTTCACTTCGAACGACGCGTGCCACGCTTCGTCCGACACCGCCTCGAACGGCGTGGCCTCGCCGACGCCGAGGTTGTTGATGAGGATGTCGGGCGCGCGCCCGTAGGTGTCGAGTATGCGGTTCACCGCGCTGGCGACGCCGTCGGCCGTGGCCAGGTCGGCGACCACGGTGCCGCGCCAGCGCGAGTTCGCCGCGGCCAGCGCCGGGCCATCGCGGTCCGCAACCACGACGTCGGCGCCTTCCTCGGCGAGCAGGTTGGCGATGGCGGCGCCAATGCCGTGCGCCCCGGCAAAGACGCACGCGAGCTGGCCGCCGAGCTGATAGTCCATGCGGGTCCTCTGGTCCGGCTGCGAACCCATGCGGGGGGCAGCCGGGAATGCGGTTGACAGTGGCCATGGGAACCGTTAGAGTGCCCGCGGTTCCATCGATTATTGATAATAACGCATCCGGCCGTACCGCTCTGCGGTCCCACGCCGCCGGCGCAGGAGGGGACGACCGTGCGACTCAAAGACAAAGTGGCCCTGGTGACCGGCGGCAGCCGCGGCATCGGACGCGGCATCGCCGAAATCTTTGCCGAGGAAGGCGCGCACGTCGCCGTCAACTACACGGCCAACGCCAAGGCCGCTGAAGAGGTGGCGGACTGGGTGCGCGGCACAGGCCGGCGCGCGATGACCGTGAAGGCCGACGTCGCCAACCGCGGCGAAGTCGAAGCCATGGTCGAGAAAGTCTGGAGCGAACTCGGCCCCATCGACATCCTCGTCAACAACGCCGGCATCGAGACCATCGTCCCCTTCCTCGACCTGACCGACGAGCAGTGGACGCGGCTCACCGACGTCAACCTGCGCGGCAACTGGCTGTGCTCACAGGTCTACTGCCGCCGCGCCGTCGCTGCCCAGCGCAAGGGCAGCATCGTCAACATCGGATCGATTCAGGCGGCCAAGGTGCTGCCGGGCCGCACGCACTACGCGCCGACGAAGCTGGGTCTCGAAGCGTTGACCCGCAACATGTCGGCGGAGGTCACCCCGCTCGGCATCCGCGTCAACTGCGTGCACCCGGGACTCATCGAGACCGACATGACCGACTGGGTGATGAAGAGCCCCGACATCCTGCCGCTGGTCCTCGCGCAGATCTCGCTCGGCCGTGCGGGACAACCGCGTGAAGTGGGATCCGTCGTCGCGTTCTTCGCCTCGGACGAGGCGAGTTACCTCACCGGGCAATCCGTACACGTCGACGGTGGATGGGAAGGCAAATAACCATGAACACTCCGCTGCTGCTGTTGAGCGCGTTCCTCGGTGTCGTCCTCACGGTGCACCTGGCCATGAACGGCGCCGTCGGCGCGGCGCTGAACAACCCGCGCGTCGGCAACGCGCTCTTCTGGTGCATCGGCGCCATCACCGCCGTGCTCATCGGCGCCAGCGGCTGGCGGGCCGGTGCGTTGAGCGGCCTGAGTAGTGTCAGTCCGATCATGCTCACGGCGGGCGCCATCGGCGCGACACTCGTCTTCGCGATCGCCTGGGTGATCCCGCAGATCGGCGCCGGTCCGTTCACGCTCGCCCTGCTGATCGGACAGATCGTCAGCGGCATGGCGCTCTCGCACTTCGGCTGGCTGGGGTCGCCGCGCCAACCGGTGAGCCTGGTCAACGTGGTCGGCGTGATCGTGATGATCATCGGCGTCGTGCTCTCCAATCGTCGTTGAGCGTGAGGGAACACACACGATGAGCGTGAACTACGCCGGCTTCGGCCTCGACGGCAAGGTGGCCATCGTGACCGGCCCGTCGCAGGGCATCGGACGCGCCATTGCCGTCGGTTTGGCGAAGGCCGGCGCGGATGTCGTGCTGGCGCCGCGCCCCAACCACGATCGCGCCGCCATAGAAAGCCTCACCGAGGAGATTCACGCGCTCGGACGACGAACGCTACTTGTATCCACCGACGTGACGCAGGTGGAACAGGTCAGGGCCATGGTGACGACGGCCAACAACACCTTCGGACGTGTCGACATCCTGATCAACAACGCCGGCTGGACGTGCACCGGACCGGCCATCGACGCCACCGAAGAGGACTACGACGCCACCATGGCGGCAACGACGAAGAGCGTGTTCTTCGCCTGTCAGGCGGCGGCACGCGTGATGATTCCGCAGGGCGGCGGCCGCATCATCAACATCGGATCCAACTTCGCGATCTCGGCCTTCAAGACACGCGCGATCTACGGCGGCGCCAAGGCGGCCGTCCATCAGTTGTCGCGCGCGCTGTCACTCGAATGGGCCCGCGACAACGTCGTCGTCAACGTCGTCGCGCCGTGCATCACCGAAACGGAATCGCGACGCGCCATCCTCGAACGTCCCGGCTACAAGGAGTGGGTGGCGGAGAAGCTGCCGATCGGACGCTGGAACCAACCCGAGGACGTCGTCGGTGCGGTGCTGTTCCTCTGCAGCGACATGGCGCGTCAGGTGGTGGGGCACGTGTTGTATGTGGACGGCGGGTGGACCATTCATTGATGCGCGTCAGTGGTGCCGCCGAGCCGGGTGAGAAAATCGAGGCGCGCGCACTCGATCGCGACGATCCGCATGCTAGAATCGACAATCGAGTGTTGAGCCGAGATGGCTGAATCCAGCAAGAAGCAATCGCCCATTCGCCGTCGCGTCTTTCGCGAAGAAATTCGCGAGCAGGTCATCGACGAAATCCTGAGCGGACGTCTCGCGCCCGGCACGCGGATCGTCGAAACCCGCCTGGCCAAGCAGTTCGGCGTGAGCCAGGCGCCGGTGCGCGAGGCGCTGCGCGACCTGGCCCTGTTCGGCTTCGTGGTCTGCTCGCCCTTCCGCAGCACCTACGTCCGGCAAATCTCCACGGAAGACCTGCTCAAGAGCTATCCGGTGCGCGCCGCGCTCGAAAGCGTCGCCGCCCGCGAAGCGGCTTCGGTCATGGACGACGAGACGCTGGCAAAGCTCGAGGGGCACATCGCCGCCATGCGGAAGGCGGCCGAGGTCAACGACCATCGCGCCCACGTCGATGCCGACTTCGCCTTCCACCACACCATCATCAAGGCGGCCGGCAACGACATGCTCGAGCACGTGTGGCAGTCGATGCGCCTGGCCACCACCACGCTCGTCACGCACTCGATGATGCAGATGACGCATCGCTCGATGTTCGAGATCGGCGAACGCCATGTGGCCGTGCTCGAGGCGCTGCGCTCGCGCGATCCGCTCGTCGCCGAAGCGGCCATGCGCAAGCACATCGAAGAGCCGGGCGAGTGGATTCGCGAAGCAGTGCGCAAGGACAAGGAAAAGGCCCACGAGCCGGCGACGACCACAACGGAGCCCGTGGCCGAACCGGCCCGCCGGAGGGCAAAGGCTGTTTAGCAGGATGCAGGCGCTGGTACTGCACGGACCACGGCGCTTCGCCGTCGAAGACGTCGACATCCCCTCCGCACTCGAGCCAGACGAAGTGCTGTGTCGCGTCGACACAACGTTCATCTGCGGCACTGATCCCCACATCATCAACGGCGATTTCCCAGGCTTCTGGCCGCCGTCGTTCCCCTTCATTCCCGGCCACGAATGGTCCGCCACCATCGTCGAGTGCGGCGCGCGGGCGCGGGCACTCGGCTGGTCGCCGGACGATCGCGTCTGCGCCATTTCCCACTGCGGCTGCGGCTACTGCGTCAACTGCCTGGCCGGGCGCTACAACCTGTGCCTCAACTACGGCCACGCTGATCGCGGGCACAGGCAGTACGGTCACATCACGCAGGGCGCGTACGCCGAGTACATCCGTGCGTCGGTCAAGAGCCTGGTGCGCGTGCCGGACGGTTTCGATCTCGAACTGGCGGCGTGTGTCGATCCGCTGAGCATCGCCCTCTACACCGTGAAGCGCAGCCGCCTGCAGGCGGGCGACGACCTGCTCGTGATGGGCACCGGACCCCAGGGCCTGATGGCGATCCTCTGCGCCAAAGCGCTGGGAGCGGGCCGCATCATTGCCATCGGTTCCGGTGAACGCCTGGCCCTCGCGGCCACGCTCGGCGCGGTGCCCATCGACTACCGATCGAACACCGTCGTCGAACAGGTACGCGAGATCACCAACGGCCTCGGCGTGCCGGCGGTAGTCGAATGCGCCGGCACGGCAGACGCGCTGCGCAACTGCTGTCTGACCGCGGCGAAGGGCGGCGTGGTTTCCGTCATCGGCATTCCACACGAGGAGCCGAAGCTGCCAATGAAGCGCATCGTGCTCGACGAGATCGAGATCATCGGCGACCGCGCGAATCCCAACACGGCAGACGATGCGTTGTCGTTGCTGGTGAACGGACGGGTGGACCTGACACCGCTGCTGACGCACCGGTTTGCACTCGCGGACTTCGCGACGGCGCTCGACACGTTCGAACGGCGGCGCGATGGCGCCGTCAAGGTGGCGATCAAGCCGTGAAGGCCGCGCGCTCGGCTCGGCGCATCTCACTCTGAACCGCCCATGAGACTGTTCAACACCGCTCGCGGTCCCATCGTCGAAGCCGACGGCGCGTTCTATCCGGCACCGATTACGGACTGGGACGCGCTGTTCAATCATCCTGACCTCGCCGGGACACTGGCGAGTACGGTTCGTCAGGGACACCGCATCCAGGATCCGGATCCGGTCGCCCACGCTCTGGCGCCGATCGGACGGCAGGAAGTGTGGGCCGCCGGTGTGACCTACTTCCGCAGCCGCAGCGCGCGCATCGAGGAATCGAAGTCGGCCGGTGGCGGCGATTTCTACGATCGCGTGTATCAGGCGCCGCGTCCCGAACTGTTCTTCAAGGCGACGCCGCAGCGCGTCGTCGGGCCGGGCGGCGCCCTTCGTATCCGGCGCGATTCGGCGTGGAACGTGCCGGAGCCCGAACTGGCGCTGGCCGTGAACGAGAGCGGCGCGATCATCGGCTACTCGATCGGCAACGACATGAGCTCGCGCGACATCGAGGGCGAGAACCCGCTCTATCTGCCGCAGGCGAAGGTGTATGCGCAGTGCTGCGGCCTCGGACCGGCGATCTACGTCGCGTCGACGCCGCTCGATCCCACCACCGGCATCCGCATCGTGATCGAGCGAGACGGCAGCACCGCGTTCGAAGGCGGCTGCCAGTTGAGCGCCATGAAGCGCACGGCCGATGAACTGGTCGAGTTCCTGTATCGCGACAACACGTTTCCGGACGGCTGTTTCCTGCTGACCGGCACCGGCATCGTCCCGCCGGACGACTTCACGCTGCGCGCCGGCGACACGGTGCGAATCACGATCGATCGCATCGGCACGCTGATCAACACCGTCGTGCAAAGTTCCTCCCACACGTGAGTCCGGCCGCCGCGGCTCACGCGAGCGCTTCGAATCGCAGGCACACATGACACTCACGGGCATGAACTTCATCGCTGGTGCGCCGCTGCCGTCGCAGGCGGGCCGATTCTCCACCACCGGTCCTCTGGCGTCGGTCGAGGAGGCCACGCTGGAACACGTGCAGGCCGCGGTGTCCGCCGCCGAGCGCGCGTTCGCGGCGTACCGCCGAGTCCCTGGACCGCAGCGCGCGGCGCTGCTCGAGCAGATCGCGCTCGAGATCGAAGCGCTGGGTGACGAGTGGCTGGCGGTGGCGCACGCGGAAACCGCACTGCCGATCGCCGAGCGCCTGACCGGTGAACGCGCCCGCACCGTCGGTCAACTGCGGCTCTTTGCCGGCGTGGCTCGCGACGGCTCGTGGGTGGATGCGCGGATCGATCGCGCGCGTCCCGATCGCACGCCGCCACGACCCGACATCCGGCGGATGTTGATCCCGCTCGGACCAGTGGCCGTCTTCAGCGCCAGCAATTTCCCCTTCGCCTTCTCGGTCGCCGGCGGCGACACGGCATCGGCGTTGGCGGCGGGATGCCCGGTGGTGGTCAAGGCGCATCCGGCGCATCCGGCCACCTCCGAACTCACGGCACGCGCCGTCATCCGTGCGATTGAGAAGACGGGCATGCCCAACGGGCTGTTCTCGCTGCTGCACAGCACGCGCAACGAGATTGCCGTGGCGCTGGTCCAGGCGCCGGGGATCCGCGCCGTGGGCTTCACCGGAAGCCTCATCGCCGGGCGCGCATTGTTCGACGCCGGTTCTGCTCGCGCGGAACCCATTCCTGTCTACGCAGAGATGGGCAGCGTCAACCCGCTCTTCGTGCTGCCGGACGCACTCGACGCGCGTGCCGAGGTGATCGCCGAAGGACTCTGGCGATCGGTCACGCTGGGCGTGGGACAGTTCTGCACCTGTCCAGGCGTTGCCGCCGCCATCGACGGCCCCGGCTTCGATCGGTTCATCGCGCGTCTGAAGCAACTGGTCAACGATGCCCGTCCGGGGACGATGTTGTATCCGCGCATACAGCAGTCGTTCGAGAATGGCTGGCGCGGCTTGCGTGCGATTGATGGCGTGCAGACGTTCCAGGCGGAGACGACCGGCAGCGCAGATGATTCCGGCGCGTCACCGACGTTGTTCACCACCGACGCGCGCACCTTCCTGCGTCACGACGCGCTCGGTCACGAGGTATTTGGCCCGTCCACGGTCGTGGTGCGCTGCGCGTCGCGCGAGGAGCTCGAGCAGGTCGCACGCAGTCTGGATGGTCAGTTGACGGCGACGCTGCACGGCACCGCTGCCGACCTGGCCGCGCACGACGAGCTGATCGCGATCCTGCAGGACAAGGCCGGGCGCCTGATCGTGAATGGATTCCCCACCGGCGTCGAGGTATGCGCGTCGATGCACCACGGCGGGCCCTACCCGGCCACAACCGATGCGCGATCGACGTCGGTCGGCACGGCGGCCATCCTCCGCTTCGCGCGGCCCCTTGCGTATCAGGACTTCCCGCAGTCGTCGCTTCCGCCGGAGTTGCAGGACGCCAACGCAGTCGGGATCTGGCGCCTCGTCGACGGCGAGATGTCGCGCGACGGCTTCTGAAGATCGCGCGCGGAGGGCCATCGTGTCAGCGCGGCTTCGGCGTGTAGATCTCCTGCGTGTCCACCTCGGTGGCGCCGCGCGTGCGAGATCCAGAGGCCAGATAGATGCGGCCGTCGTGTAACACGGCCTGCGTGGCGTGTCGGCCCATCGCCAGCGGTTGCAGCGCGCGCCATCGACCCGTCGCCGGATCGAGTTCTTCGACATCGGCGTGCGCCAGCTCTTGTCCACCGCTTTCGCCGCCAAGCACAATCAGCCGGCCGTTGAGGGCCACGGCACCGGCGCCAGCCCGCGGCGTCGGAATGTTGCTGGCCGCCGGCAGCGTCGACCAGCGGCTTGACGCCAGATCGAAGACATCGACTTCGGGGACCGTGAGCTCGAAGGTCTGATTGGTTGCCGCCGAACTGCGGCGTCCGGCCGCGGCGTAGATGCGGCCGCCGATGATTGCGGCGTGGAAGTGGTCGCGCGCCCGCGGCGCATCCGGCAGCACGCGCCACTGGCCGGTGCGCGGATTGAACGCGTCCACCCAGCGCACGTGGCCGTCGTAGTGGCCGTTGGTGATGCCGGCAATCACGACGATTTCGCCGTTGTGCAGCACGGCGCCGGCGCCGCCTCGACGACGACCCGCGGGAATCTCCGGGCCGGTCGTCCAGCGATCCACGGTGGGGTCGTACACGTAGACATTCGCGAGCGGCGATTCCTTCGGGAACTGTCCGCCCATCGCACCCACCACGTAGATGCGATTCTCGAACACCACCGCCTGGAAGTGGTGCATCTCCACCGGACTCGCCGCGCCCTTGCTCCACGTCCCGGTCGCCGGATCGAAGATGTCCACCGGGTTGATGCCGCGACCGCCGAGCAGATAGAACCTGCTGCCCACCTGCACGTAGCCGTGCTCGTGACGCTTGGTGATCTGCGCGGCAGCGGCACTGACCATCGGCACACCAGTGATCGTGGCGGGCGTCACCGGCGCAACGAGCGCCGCGATCACGACGAGCGAATGCAGCCAGTGGTGCGAACGCATACGCGTGCCTCCTTCCGACCCGGAGCCTTCGCGTCTACTTGCCGAGCGCGAACGCGACGTAACCGAGCGGTCCCTGCGGTTTGCCGTACGGCGGCACCTGGTTGCCGGCCGGCAGCTGATCCCCGGCCGCCGGTACTAGCAGGTATTGCCGGCCGTCCAGCTCATACATGATCGGCGCGCCGCGATACGTCCCACTGTAGTGCCCGGTCCAGACGACCGTGCCATTGGCGGTGTCGTAGGCGCGAATCTTGTTGTCGCCACCGGCGGCGAAGTACAAGCCCGTGTCCGTCACGACGCCTCCGTTCCGCATCTGCGGCATGCCGGTGCCGGTCATCCCCTTCTCGGCCAGTTCCGGATCGTCGCCGAAACCCACCTGCCAGATGATCGCCGGGATGTTGAGGTCGTACTTGGTGATGGTCGTGTACGGCGGCTTCATGCGCCGGCCGATGGTGCCGTATTCGTTGATGGTGTACTGAGGCGTGTCCGTCACACCTTCGGGATACGGCGTCCGCACCGGCGGCGCCGGCACGCCGCCTCGACCCGTTGTGGTACGCGTGCGCGCACCGCCGCTGCCGACGACCGGCCCCGGCGGATACACGGGAGCGGGATACGCCGAACGTCCGCGTGCGGCGGTGGATGGCGTGCGCAGGTAGGTCAGCAGTTCGCCCATCTCGACATCCGTCAGGTGCGGAAACGCCGGCATACGGCCCTTGCCACCCGTCACCGTTCCGCGAAGCGCCGCATCGTCCATGCGGTCGGTGATACCGGCCAGCGGCGGGGCGCCGTCCGTGCCGACGCGGTTCGCACCGTGACAGCTCTGACAATCGCGCTGGTAAACGGACTCGCCCGGCGTCGTCGCGCCGCCGAACCGGTTGCGCGGCTCGCCGGTCCGCATCAGCCGCAGGATGCCCGGGTTGTTCTGGCCGATCACGTAGACGATGCCGGTGTCGGGTTCAGAGGCCGTCGTGCCGAACACCGCGCCGCCGTTGCTGCCGGGGATGTGCAGGGTGTCGATGAAGTCGATCGGCGTGAACATGCCGAGGTTCTTCGTGCCGCGCACCTTCTCGCGGAACGCCGCCCGTTCTTCGGGCGTGATGTTGTTGAAGGGATTGATGTCGTCTTCGGTGAAGTTCAACTTGCTGAACGGCGGCACCACGGTCGGGAAGGGCTGCGTCGGCCAGCTCTTCTCGCCGGGCATGCCGCTCACCGGCACCGGACGCTCGTCAATCGGCCAGATCGGCTCGCCGGTGACGCGATCGAACACGTAGAGGAAACCGGTCTTGCCGGCCAGCGCGACGACGTCACGCCGCTTGCCGTCGTGGACGATGGTGGTCAACTGCGGCGCGGCGCTGGTGTCGAAGTCCCACAGATCGTGATGCACGAGCTGGTAGTGCCAGATGCGCTTGCCCGTGCGCGCGTCGAGGGCCAGCAGGCTCGTCCCGAACAGGTTCATGCCCGGACGATCGGCGCCGTAGTAATCGTAGGTCGGCGATCCGGTCGGGAAGAAGGCGATGCCGCGCGCCGTATCGACCGTCAGCTCGCCCCAGGTGTTCACCGCGCCGATGTACTTGTAGGCTTCCGGCGGCCAGGTGTCGTAGCCGAACTCGCCCGGCTGCGGAATGGTGTTGAACCGCCACACCTGCTTGCCGGTCACGACGTCGAACGCGCGGACGTGGCCCGGCGCCGACATGTAGCCTTCGCCCGGCGCGGAGCCCAGCAGGATCAGGTTCTCGAACACCTGCCCCGGCGTCTGCGACTGGATGCGCGTGATCGCGTTCGGATCGCGATCGAGTCCATCGCGCAAGTCCACCGCGCCGTTGTCGCCGAAGGTGGTGATCAGCTTGCCGGTGCGCGCGTCGATCGCCTGCAGGTAGTCGTTCATGGAGAACAGCAGCCGGCGATCCGAACCGTCGGCCTTCTCCCAGTAGTTGATGCCGCGCTGCGTCATGCCGTCCATGCCTTCGCGGACCCAGATCTCCTTGCCGGTCCTGGCGTCGAGCGCGACGAGCGCGCCGTTGCGCCCGCGGCCGTAGATGGTGCCGCGAACCATGATCGGCGTCGACAGCGTGTCGCTATACGGATAGGTCCACGCCACCTCCAGGCGATTGACGTTCGCCCTGGTGATCTGGCTCTTGCCGAAGAAGCGCGAGCTCTCGGCCGGACCGGCGTAACCAGTCCACGGCCGCTCGCTGTTCTGCCGCGCCGACGGGAGGGCGCTGCTGAGGGCAACCGCCAGACCGACAACAGAGAGACCGACGAGTGTGGCGAACGGACGATGTCGGAATCGGGCCATGCCTGAAACTCCTGAGGGTAAGGTGCGGGAGGTGATGGATCGCAGTGGCATTCGGCAGATCAGCGAAGCAGCGTCTGCACCTGCGTGTAGATGGTGAGGGCGGCCAGCGCGCCGAAGAGCAGCGTCGACCAGATGAGCACGATCGTCCTGAAGACGCCGATGCGCAGGGGCGCGATCAACAGCCGGCGATTGATCGCGATGAGCAACGCGGAGTACGCGCACATCATCGTGCCCGCCGTCGACGCCGAGATCACCAGCAGCGTCATCGGCTGCGACAGTCCGCTCAGCAGAATCACGCAGCCCAGCGCCACCATGCCCCAGACGAGACGGAAGTACATCTGGCTCTCCGAGGCATCGACCAGATAGGTGGTCTTGAGGACATCAGCCGCCAGGCGGCTCGTGTAGTCGATGATGCCGACCGAGGTGCCGAACAGCGAGAACGCGCCGACGCCGAGGAACAGCGCGCCGAACCAGCCGCCCACCATGTCGCGCAGGCGATCGGCTTCGAGGCGCAGGAACGATACGTCGTTCGGCAGACTGGGCTGGCCGAAGACGGTCGCGTGCGCGAGCAGCGACATCAGCCCGATGGTCACCACCGTGACCACGCCGAAGCTGAGGGCCTGCTCCAGATTCGCGAACCGCCACCAGCTTTGCCAGCGACGCATGTTCTCGCCAGTGGGTTCGAAGACGTAGCTCGTCGCCGCCGACGTCACCGCCGCGTCCGAGCCGGTGATCGGACTCACGAGGCGCGGCACGTAGGCGCCCATGCCAAAGCCCTTGTCGCGAATCCAGTTGCTCTGACACAGGTTCTGCGCGCCGCCGGCGCCGGCGTATGCGATGGCGCCGAACACAAGCGGCACACCGAGGCCGTCGGGAAAGCTGCCGACGTGCGTGAATCCGTTCGCCAACGCGCGCCACGACTCCGCACGCACCGCCAGCGTGACGCCGAGCACGACCAGGACGAGGACGGCGGCCACCTTGACGAAGATGAGCCGCTCGAGCGCGACGTACACAACAGGCGCGATGGTCAGCAGCGTGCCCGCAAGCACCAGCACCACGACGGCGATCAACGTCGGACTGCCGCCGAACAGATAGCCTGCAAGTGTCGCCGCGCTCATCGCCCATCCCGGCCACAGATTCCCGAGGTAGGCGAGCACGGCGAACATCAGTCCCCAGTGGCGCCACAGGCGATTGAATCCGCTGACGGCGGTTTCACCCGTCGCCAGCGTGTAGCGTTCCACTTCCATGTTCAGGAAGAACTGCGTCACGACGCCGACGAGCGCGCCCCACAGCAGCACGAGCCCAACCTGCGACGCAATGAACGGCCACAGGATGAACTCGCCGGACGACAGCCCGACGCCGCCGGCGACGATGCCGGGACCGACGAGGCGCCAGTAGTTGTGCGGCGGTGGCGGCATGTCGCGCATCTCACAGCGAATCGGCTGCGTCATTGCCGCCCCTCGACAGACGACAATCCATCCGCGTTGCCAGTGGTCGACGTGCCGCGCTCGAGCGCCGCGACAATCCGCTCGACGTCGTACACGCAGCCGGCCCAGGTGCCGCCGCTCGCCCGCTGCAACGCCGCCCAGAGCCTGCTGTCGGCCGGCAGATGATCGTGCGGCGCCAGCGCTGGATGTCGTGGCCGGTTGCGAAGCAATGCGTCGCAGTCGGCGGGCGGCAGATGCACGCCGTCGGCGCCAATCAGATTCACGCTGCCGGTCAGCGTGTTGCGATCGATCACGATGTCGATGACGTCGTGGTCGCGCACCTTGCCAATCGGCCCATCGTCCAGCGCCTCGGGGCCGATGTGACCGATGCAGGCGCCGCTCGAGAAGCCGGAGAAGCGTCCATCGGTGAGGAGCGCGACCTTCTTGCCCCACGGTAGATAGCGGAGCGCCGTCGTGATCTGCGCCGTCTCCTGCATGCCGGTGCCCGAGGGCCCGGTGCCGATGAGGACGATGACGTCGCCTTCGCGCACGGGTGCCGTATCGACACCTTTGACGGCGCGAATCGCGTCTTCTTCATCGGTGAACACACGAGCCGGACCGCGGTGTCGATACACGCCGTCGTCGTCCACGACCGACGCGTCGATGGCGGTGGCCTTGATCACCGATCCCTGCGGGGCAAGATTGCCGAGCGGAAATACCGTGGTGCTCGACAGACCGGAGCGCCGCGCCGCATCCGGCGCCATGATCACCTGATCCGGATCGACGACCGCGGCGGCCGCAAGCCGTGCGCGCGCCGTGCGGCGACGATCGCTGCCTTCCCACCAGTCGAGCGTCACGTCCAGCGTGTCGCCGGTCGCGGTCAGCACGCCGCCGTTCAGCAAGCCCATGCGCCGCAGGTGAAGGAGCACTTCCGGCACGCCGCCGGCCATGAACACCTGCGCCGTCGCGAAGCCGCGCGGTCCGTTCGGCAGCGCGTCCACCAGACGCGGCGTGGCGCGATTGACGCGGATCCAATCGTCCACCGTCGGCACGCGCAAACCCGCAGCCGCGGCAATGGCCGGCACGTGCAGCAGCAGGTTCGTCGAGCCGCCGAATGCCGCGTGCACGAGCATGGCGTTCTCGATGGCGGCGTCGGTCAGCAGCCGGCCGATCGACAGGCCGAGTTGGTCGAGGCGTTGCAGCGCGGATGCGGAACGCGTGGCCAGTTCGTGCCACACCGGCTCGCCTGACGGCGCGAGGGCGCTGTGTGGCAGCGCGAGTCCCAGCGCCTCGGCGATCACTTGGGAGGTGGCCGCGGTCCCAAGGAACTGACATCCGCCGCCCGAGGATCCACACGCCCGACACCCCATCGTCGCGGCGTAGTCGAGACTGATCAGATCGTGGGCGAAGCGGGCGCCGAGGCTCTGCACCTGACCGGCGTCTTCGGCGCCGCGCGCCGGCAGCGTCACGCCACCGGGAATGATGACGCCCGGCAAGGCCTTCGTCCCGGCCAGCGCCAGCATTGTCGCCGGCAGGCCCTTGTCGCAGGTGGCGATGCCGAGCACCCCCGACGCCGTCGGCAGCGAGCGAATCAACCGGCGCATCACGATTGCGGCGTCGTTGCGATACGCCAGACTGTCGAACATCCCCGTCGTGCCCTGCGTGCGGCCGTCGCAGGGATCGCTGCAGTAGACGGCGAACGGGATGGCACCGGCGGCGCGAAGCGTCTCGGCGGCTTCGCGCACTAGCAGGCCGATCTCCCAGTGTCCGGTGTGATACCCGAGCGCGATCGGCTCCCCGGTTTCGGATCGCACGCCGCCCATCGTGCTGACGATCACGTACTGCCGTCCGGCGAGCGAATCCGCATGCCAGCCCATGCCGGCGTTCTGCGTGAGGCCGAAGATGTTGCCGCTCGGCTCGCTGCGCAGCATCTCGGGCGTGAGCGGCAACCGGCCCTCGGGACCGTCGCCCTCGAGGCGCGTCTGCTCCAGCGGTGCCGCCGCACCGAGGACCTGAGCCAGCGAGGGCATGGCGACGCGTCCGCTCATCGGCGCATCGGATCAGCCGAGAACCGGCATCTTGAACTCGGCGCCCTGCCGGATGCCGGTGGGCCACCGCGACGTCACGGTCTTGAGCCGGGTGTAGAAGCGGACGCCTTCCGGGCCGTGCACGTAGTGATCACCAAACAGCGATCGCTTCCAGCCGCCGAAGGAATGAAACGCCATCGGCACCGGGATCGGCACGTTCACGCCGACCATGCCGGCCTTGACGCGGCTGCTGAACACGCGCGCCGAGTCGCCGTCGCGCGTGAAGATGGCGGTGCCGTTGCCGAACTCGTGATCGTTCACCAGCGTCAGCGCCGATTCGAAGTCCGGCACGCGCACCAGCGACAGCACCGGGCCGAAGATCTCGTCCTGATAGATGCGCATCGACGGCGACACACGATCGAACAGCGTGGCCCCGATGAAGAAGCCGTCGCGCGGCTTGGCCTGACGGCCGTCGACGACCAGCGACGCGCCTTCCTTGACGCCGAGGTCCACATAGCCACGCACGCGATCGAGGTGCGCGCCGGTCACCAGCGGCCCCATCTCGGCGCCGGGTTCATCACCGGGCGCCACCTTCAACGTCTTCAGACGCTCCGTCAGGCGCGTCACAAGCGCGTCGGCCACGGCGTCGCCCACCGCGACCGCCACCGAGATTGCCATGCAGCGCTCGCCCGCCGAACCGTACGCCGCACCGATCAACGCGTCGGTCACCTGGTCGAGATCG
This sequence comes from Acidobacteriota bacterium, assembly GCA_020851325.1. GTDB lineage: Bacteria > Acidobacteriota > Vicinamibacteria > Vicinamibacterales > UBA2999 > VFZN01. The sequence continues at coordinate 20,336 of JADZCY010000053.1, forward strand.
GCATCCGGCATCACCACCATGTGATTCTTGGCGCCGCCGAGCGCCTGCACGCGCTTGCCCTTCGCCGTGCCGCGCGAATAGATGTATTCCGCGACGGGTGTCGAGCCGACGAAGCTGAGTGCCTCCACGCGCGGATCGTCGATGAGCGCGTCCACGGCTTCCTTGTCGCCGTGCACGACGTTGAAGACGCCGTCGGGAAGGCCTGCTTCCTTCAGCAGCCGCGCCAGTTCGACGCTGGCCGACGGATCCTTCTCGCTGGGCTTCAGCACGAACGTGTTGCCGCAGGCCAGCGCCACCGGGAACATCCACATCGGCACCATCGCCGGGAAGTTGAACGGCGTGATGCCGGCGACGACGCCGAGTGGCTGACGGAAGGAGTGGCTGTCAACACCGGTGCCGACTTCTTCGGTGAACTCGCCCTTCAACATCTGCGGGATGCCGGTGGCGAACTCCACCACTTCGTTCCCGCGCTGCACTTCGCCCGCGGCGTCCGATGCCACCTTGCCGTGTTCGGAGGTGATGATCGCCGCCAGCGACTTCATGTTGCGGTCGACCAGATCGCGGAAGCGGTTGAGCACGCGGGCGCGGCGCAGCGGCGGCGCCGCCGCCCAGGCCGGAAACGCGGCCGCGGCCGCGGCGATCGCCTCGTGCACATCGGCCGTGTTGGCCATGGCGACCCGGCGCGCCACGCGGCCCGTCGCCGGGTTGAAGACGTCGCCGTAGCGGCTGGAGGTGCCTTCGCGCGTCTGGCCGCCGATGAAGTGCGGCGTCACGGGCAGCGCGGTGGTGTCGCCGGACGCGGCGCGCTCGTCAGCGGTGGAACTCTTTGATGCGGACATGATGGAAACACCTCGCGAAGAAAATCAGACGGCAGCGGCTGGCGCGAATCGCGCGCGTCAGTCCGGGAAGTCCACGCCCTCGTGCATGACGTAGTTGTCCAGGCCGGTGGGCGGGGCAAACACACAGACCACCTTCATCTCGGTGGCGCCGGTGTTGTGCAGCATGTGCACGACGCCGCGCGGGAACAGCACGGCCGTCCCCTCGCGCACCGCGCTCACCTCGCTGCCCACCAGCACGCGGCCGGAGCCGCGCAGAATGTAGATCACTTCCTCGCCGTTGGGATGCGAATGCGCCGGCCTTACACGTTCGCCCGGCGGCACGACGATGACGCAGGCCGAGCAGTGTTCGGACGGGATCGCACCCGGTGCGACCAGCCAGCGCAGTTCGCGCCCGGTGAGGGTCAACGCCTCGGCGTCGTTTTCGTGGATGAGCGGCACCATCACTGCGCTCCCCGTTCGGACGGCCCGCCTCGCGCCGTCAACGCCTCGATGATCGTGTCGGCGATCGCCGTCGGGGTCAGGCGATACGCCTCCACCAGTTCTTCGTAGGTCGCCGAGTGGATGTAGGCGGGACGCCCGTCGGCACCAAGCGTATTGATGGCGACCAGGCGCTGCAGGGCGGACGACGCCGCGTCAGGGCAGCGGCGCTGGATCACCTTGAGCAGGTTCTGCAGGATGTAGCCGTTGTTCTGTTCGGCCACGCAGATGATCTTCCCCGAGCGGCACAGATCAACCAGCAGCGCCTCGTCGATCGACGACATGTCCACGACGCCGACGCTGACGCCGCGCGCGGCACAGGCGGTGGCCGCCGCCAGGGCCTCGTGCACGCCACGGCCGCTGCTGACGATCGTCGCCACGGCGTCGGCCGGATCGCGAAGCACGCCCGCCCGGCCGAACTCGAACGTGTAGTCGGCGGGATACAGCACCTCCGATGGCGTGCGCATCACGCGCAGGTAGATCAGGCCGCGGTTGCCGTCCATGATCCACCGCATGATGGCGAGCAACTGCTGCGGACACGACGCATCGACGATCCGGACATACGCCAGGCCGTCGAAAATCGTGTTGTCGTCGTTGCCCATGTGCGTGGCGCCGTTGGTCCGCGTCTCGAAATTGGCGGCGGTCGCCAGCATCGTCAGATCGAGGCCGTGTCCTTCGGAGAGCCAGCCGTTCGGCGCGGCGATCGCCTCGAGACGTTCCTGATGGCCGACGGCGACGCGGCGCATCACCTTCCAGTCGAAGAACGGACAGAACGTGCTGACCCAGGTGTTGAATCCGGCGATGGCGTAGCCCTCGCCGATGCAGAGCATGTTGGCCTCGGCGACGCCGACGTTGAGCGCGCGTTGCTGATCGACGGCGGCGATGCCGGCTTCCAGCCCGCTCGTCGTCGCGAGGTCGGCGTCGATCGAGACGACCGTCGGGTCGCGCGCGAATATCTTCATCGCGGCGGTCACGATGTCGGCGGCGGAATACTGCCGGGCGCGGTCGATGGTCGGCAGGTCCGACGATTCGTAGCGGATGCGCTTGTCGCGCGGCGGCACGCGGCGCGTCCGCACCGTGGAGGCGAGCGCCGGGAACGCCAGTTCGCCGTCGGCGCCGCGGGACACATCGAGGTGCATCGCCCGCGCGCCCTCGGCCAGTGCCTCCTGCTGCGCGCGGCCGCGTGGATGATCATCAAGACGACGATAGAAGCGCCCGAGCTCGAGCTCGCGATCGCGGCGCCGGCGCCGCTGCAGGCCGACCTCCTGCTCGATCAGCGCGTCCGGCACGGTGACCTTGTGCTTGTTGAGGGCGTCCGACAGCGCGCCTTGTCCCTTCGTAGCGCGGCAGATGATCGCCATCGGCTTGCCGTTGCGCGGGCGATACCGGAAGTGCTCCAGCGCGCGCACGATGCCGTCGTACTGCGTTGCGTCGACGCTGGCGGCTTCCCAGCCGAACGACGCGAAGACCGTTTCGAGGTGCGGCATGGTGAACACCATGCGGTTCGCCATGTCGAGTTGCCCGTGGTTGTGATCGACGATCACGCACAGGTTGTCGAGGTGCGCCTGGCCGGCGTACATCACGCCTTCCCAGATCGGTCCCTCCTGCAATTCGCCGTCGCCACACAGGCAGTAGCAATCGAACGTCGGCGATTGGCGGCCGACCAGCGCCAGCCCCTGCGCCACCGACAGTCCCTGTCCCATCGGACCAGTCGCGAGGTGCACACCCGGCAGCAGCGGCCCGGGATGGCCGTTCAGGATGCTGTAATGCGATCGCGAGTTGCAGAGCAGGCTGGACTCGAAGTACCCGAGGTCGGCATAGATCGACGCCAGCGCCGCCACCGCGTGGCCCTTGCTCAGGACGAACAGGTCCTGTCCGCGCCGCGTCGGATCGACGACGTCGATGTCGATGAAGCCGCCGTAATACAGCGCGACCAGCGGAATGGTCGCCGAGAACGCGCCGCCGGCGTGCAGGCTCTTGTCCACCGCGTCACGACATTGCTGCAGCGTCGCGACGCGAATGTCCGAGTCCTTGATCGCCAGCAGGCCGAGCACCGCCTGCCGGCGCAGGTGTTCATCGTCGGCTCCCCCGCGACCAAAGTCGAGGGGGAAGCCGTGGTGTGTGCCTGGTTCCGCCGACCGTGAGTTCATCCGAATTGCCTCGAGCGTGCCGCGTCATGCGCGGCAATCCTCGTCGCTCGATTGCTCGAGCGACTGAAGGTCAGAACGTCAGGCGCGCTGCCAGCTGCAGCAGGCGCGGCTGATTGACCTGCGTGGTGACCTGGCCGAAGTTCGCCGTGGCCGCCGTGCTCGCCTGCGTGTTCGGCGGACCGAACTGCACGCGGTTGAACAGGTTGAAGGCCTCGGCGCGCAGCGTCAGGTTGACGCGGCCGGCGACGCGCGTCTGCTTCGACACCGCGAGGTTCCAGTTGTGGACGCCGTGGCTGCGCAGGTCGGGGTCGGTGCGCGTCGCGTCGCCCAGCGCCCAGCGAAGCCGTGGATCGCTGTTCGGATCGCTGGCGACGAAAGCGGCGTTGGGCACGCTGTAGCACGCCGTGTTGAACCACTGGTTCAGCCGATCGAGCTCGGATCCCGACACTTCCTTGTCGCAGTTGGGATCGACGTTCGGGCGCAGGTTGTAGCCGAAGCCGATGAGATTCGGCGTGGCGGTGAAGCCGAGCGGGAAGCCGGCCTGGAACGTGGTGACGCCGTTGATGCTCCAGCCGCTGACGAGCGTACCGAGCAGGCCGCTGGCGCCGCCGAGGAAGCGACGGCCCTGACCAAACGGCAGATCCATCACGTAGTTGAGGACGAGGCGATGGCGCGCGTCGAAGCTGCTGAGCGCCCATTCCTGTTCGAGATCGTTGGTCTGGTATCCGGCGGCCGGTGCGCCCGCCTCGAGCCAGGTGGTGACGGTTTCCGCGTTGGTCATGTTGCGGGAAAACGTGTAGTTGGCGCTGACGACGCTGCCGGCGCTGAAGCGCTTTTCGGTGCGCAGCTGCAGCGCGTGGTAGCGGCTGCGGCCGAAGTAACCGGGGCGGTTGGCCGACTGATACTGCGGGAACTGCAGCAGCAGGAGCGCGCGCTGGACGTTGGCGGTGGACAGCGGACCTTCGCGGACCAGGCCCACCAGCGGGTTCGGCACCAGCTGACGCAGGAAGGCGCCGTAACAGGTGTCGCGCTGGTTCGACGCAAAGCCCGGCGCGCCCTGCGGAATGATCACGTTGTTGGTCAGACTGCAGACCGTCGGGTCACTGCCGGCGCGGCTGACGTGCTCCAGTCCGAGCTGGTTGAAGTTGAGCGAGTTCGGCAGGTTGTTGCCGTCGAGGCCGGTGTAGGTGGCCTCCACCGACAGCCCGCCGCCGAACTGGTGCTGCAGCGCGACGTTCCACTGCCACGCCGACCCCGGATAGCCATCCTCGTCGCGGTTGAACTGCAGCGCGCCGCCGCCAAGCAGCGCCTGCTGGAAGCTGGCGTCACGCTGCGGGTGGTTGAGCACGCCGTTCGGGAACGGGTTGCTGATGTCGGCAATGAACGTGCGGTTGTTGTCGACGCTCGACTGGAGGTTGTTGACGCGGTTGTTGATGCCGTTGTTGGTCGGGCCGTCCTGGAAGCGCACCGTCGACGGGATGATGAACTTGCCGCCGCCGCCGCGCAGCACCGTGTTTGGCGTGAGCTGATAGGCAAAGCCGACGCGCGGCACGACGAGGTTGAGCGGGTTCTTGCGCAGGCCGCGTTCGGGCTGCGCTTCGCTGTTGACGAGTTCGAAGGCGCCGAGGAACGGCTGACCGGTGACCGGGTTGGTCACGCCTTGCAGCAGCGGGTTGACCTCGTCGGGATTGAACGTCGCCAGCATGTCGTCGCGGTCGGTGTAGACACCGGGGATCTCCCAGCGCAGGCCGAGGTTGAGCGTCAGCTTGCTGGACGCCTGCCACGAGTCCTCGGCGAAGTAGGCCTGATAGTGCGTGCGGCCATACGTGTAGCTGGACGCCTGGTAGGTGCCGCTGGTGGGGATGCCGAGGAGGAACGCGGCAAACGGATCGCCGGTGGCGCCGGGGTTGGTGCCATCGAGCGCCGTCGGTGCGTTGTTGAACACGAGCGTGCCGCCCGGGCTGTTGTTCTGGAAGTAATTCACTTCGCCGCGGAGCAGGTTGGCGCCGACCTTGATCGTGTGCGGTCCGGAGATCTTGGTGAGTGTGGGCGTGATGGCGTAGGTGCGGTCGTCGCCGTAGATCAGGCCGGCGTTGACGGTCTGGTTCGTGCCGGCCTGGATGTTCGGGATGGTTTCCATGCCCGGGATGCCGCTGCGCTCGGAGATCTGGCCGTACGGCGTCTGCGGGAATCCGAACGTCTGCGTGAGGTTGATGCCGAGGTTACCCGGCTCACGGTCGTAGTCCCAGCGCAGGAAGCCCAGGCGCACGTCGAAGACCGTCGACGAGTTGAGCGTCCAGGTGTTGGCGAGCATCACCTGCGTGGTGATGAAGTGCTCGGGCGAATACGGGTCGCCGTGCTTCTGCCCGTTGCCGTAGAGATCGACCGGCTTGTTCGTCGACTCGAAGCGCGTGTAGCGGCCGATCAGGCGCACGTTCTGGCCGACGTTGTAGTCGCCGCGGAGGTTGAACTGGTCGTTGTTGCCGCCGACCTGGGCGTTCTGCTCGAAGTTGTTGTTGCGCCACTGGCCCGGCACCGTCGGGTTCGCGTAGATCGGGAAGGCCAGGAGTTGACGCGCGATGGGGTTGATGCGGTTGGCGGGAATGATGTTGCCGGGGAACTGCAAGCGGTTCGGCACCGTGCCGCAATCGCCGTTGTAGACGCCGGTGCCGGGGTGGTTGATGCCGCACTGCGTCCACGGGTCGTAAATCGGCACGATGGCGCCGGTGGTCTGGTTGCGGTAATCCGAGAAGTCGCCGTTCCGCATGGCGAGGGTCGGCACCGTGCGGCGCAGCAGCACGCCTTCCTCGTTGCGGTAGCCCTCGTAGCTGGCGAAGAAGAACAGGCGATCGCGCTGCACCGGGCCGCCCAGTGTGCCGCCGAAGTTGTTCTGCACGAACGGCGGCTTGTCGAGGCCGGCCCGTTCGCCGAAGAAGGTGTTGGAGTTGAGCTCGCGGTTGCGGTGGAACTCGAAGATGCTGCCGCGGTAGCCGTTGGTGCCCGAGCGCGACGCCATGTTGATCACGCCGCCGGTGAAGCGGCCGAACTCGGCGCTGCTGTTGTTGGTCTGGACGCTGAACTCCTCCACCGAATCCGGGCTCGGCGTCAGCACGATGATGTTGCCGTAGGCGGTGTCCTGCACGGTCACGCCGTCGAAGAACGACGCGCTCTGATTGGCCGTGCCGCCGCCAATCTGGTAGTTGCCGGCCGCGAACACGTTCTTGCCGGTCAGGCTGCCGTCGCTGCCGCCCTGCGGCACCACCGAGGGCGCCAGCGAGATCAGGTTGAGCACGTTGCGTCCGTTCAACGGCAGTTCCTGCACCGGACGGGCGCCGACGACGGTGGCCACCGAGGCGTTCTGCGTCTGCAGCAGCGGCGCTTCGCCGGTGACGACGAGCGCTTCGGAGATGTTGCCGAGGACGAGGGTGGTTTCGATGCGGGGGGTGGTCTGAACGTTGACCGTGATGTCTTCACGCACCCAGCGCTGGAAGCCGGTCAGTTCCACTTCGAGCCGGTAGGCGCCGGGGACCAGATTGACGAATCGGGCCGTGCCGTCCGCGCTGCTGACCGCCTCGCGCCGCTCGCCCGTCGACATGTTTACCAGGACGACCGTGGCGCCGGGCAGGACGCCGCCTTGATCGTCTCTGACCACGCCCAGTAGCGCTCCATAAAAGCTCTGGGCGATCGCAGGGACCGACCAGAGCAGCACAGCGACTACGAAAACGAGGCGGATCGAGGCGCTAGTTCGCTTCAGCACGTGCCCTCCTGAATGACGAAGTCGTCAGCGGTGAAAAGGTCGGGGTCGCAACGGCGGTCGATAATCGAGTATCAGTTATGTCGTTGTCAAGGATTATCTGGCGGCATCGATCACCACACCGTCCGGCCGCCTACCGGCGCCCCGACAGACGGGCCTCCGCCGCCGCCCGTAAGGCCGGATCGGGACTCCCGGCCGCGGCGCGAAAGTGCGGCACGGCCTCGGTCATGCGGTTCTGCCCGGCGAGCAGTTCGGCCAGGCCAAAGTGCGCCTCGAAGTCGTCGGGCCGCGCCCCGAGCGCGGCCCGATAGGCGTCGATCGCCTCGCGCGTCCGGCCCATCGAGGCCAGCACGTCGGCGATGTCCATGTGAATGCGTTCGCGTCGCGGCTCGAGCCGGGCCGCTGCCTGTAACGACGCCAGCGCCCGCGTGTCCTGTCCCGTCAGCGCCAGCATCAGGCCAAGGCCGTGATGGGCGGCGGCATGATTCGGGTCGTGCTCCACGGCCAGCGCGAAGTGCGTGGCGGCGTCGGCGTACGCCTGGCGCCCGGCGAGCACGTTGGCAAGATTGTGGTGCGCGGCGGCAAGATCCGGCTGCACGCGAATCGCCTCGCGGAACTGCTGCTCGGCGCCACCGGCATCACCCTGCGCCAGCCGCGCCAGCCCCAGCGTGTTGATGGCCTGCGGCGCGGCCGGGTCGATGGCGAGGGCGCGCTGCACGGCGGCGATCGCCTCGGGCAGCCGCTGCTGCTGCAGGTAGACGTTGCCGAGATCGGCCAGCGCATGGGCGTCGCCCGGGCGCAGTTCCACCGCGCGGCCGAGCGCCTGCACGGCGCGGTCCCACTGCCCCAGCGTCGTCGCCGCGCCGGCCAGTTCCTTCAGCGCCGGCGCAAACGTGGCGTCACGCAGCAGCGCGGCCTCCGACCAGCGGATGACCTCGGCCGGCTTGCCGGCCTTGACGTACGCGCGAGCGAGTTCGTAGAGGAACTCGATTGGCGCCGCGCCGTGGCGCTGGATCGCCGCCTCCAGACGCGGGATGCCCGCCGTCAGGTTCGCGCCCTGCTGCACTTGCGCGAGGGCGAGATACAGCTCGTTCTCGGGCGTCGGTGGCAGCGTCGCCGGATAGTACAGCTCGACCTCACCGCGGTAGTGACTGGCGGCAAGGGTCACCGACTCCTGCAACGGTGCCGTGAGATCCCGCGGCGGCCTCTTCCGCTGAATGAAGTGATCGGTCATCACCACATGCACGGCATCGTCCGTACGGCGGCGCGGCATGTGACAGTCCATGCACGTGTCGCGTGGACCGCTGCCGGCGACGCGCGGCGGGCCGGCGGCGTGGACGGTTTGATGGCAGCTCCGGCAGGCGGCGGTGTAGTGCTGCACCGCGGCCTGCCCGCGCGGCACGTCGTGCGGATTGTGGCAGGTCACGCACGTCATCTGGCTGCCCTGGAAGCACGCGGACTTTGCCAACCGATACGCCGCTCCGGCGATCTCGAACTTGTCGGCGTGCGCGTCGGCCTGCGCAGCGGGCGCGGCATGATCGAAGAAGAGGAACGTGTCGGCGAGCGGCGTGCCCGGCACGTACGACAGCGCCGGCTTGTCGACGCGGCGGAGCTGGAACGGCAACGGGCTGCTCGTCGGCTCGAGGTGGCACTGCAGGCACACCTCCAGTTGACGCTCGCGATCCAGCCTCCCCGGATTGACAATCGCCTGCCGAGCCGCGGCATCGTCGCCGGCAGTGATGGCGTCGATGTGGCGTTGGCCGGGGCCATGACATCGCTGGCAGTCGATGCCTTGCGGCAGGCCCGTGAACCGCGGACCAAGGCCCTCGTCCGTGACCGACTCTCGCGGGTAGCCGTTGTGACACGACATGCAACCCTCGTCGACGACCCGGCGGAAGTCGGGCTGCGTGGCGCGGTCGTAGCCCGGACTCATCGCCCAGTGGCCGCCACGTTCGGCATACCAGCTCAGAGGCAGTTGCAGGAGCCGTCCATCGGGGGCGCGATGGATGAAGGTCCGCGCGTGATTCCCGGATCCCATGACGTAGTCCGCGGACAACGAGAACACGTTGGTCTCGCGGCCCTCGGCCGTCACCTGATGACGCCGCTGCACCAGCCCTCCGTCGCCAGTGGTGACGACGTAGTGGCGATCGGACGCGGCGTGATCGAAGCGGCCACTCGTCGCGCTGTCGGGCAACGTTGCGGCATCGACGCGCGCGAACGATCGCCCCATGCCGGTCAGGGCGTAGCGTTCGGCGATCGCCTGATGACAGGTGGCGCACGCCGACGGCTCGGCGTAGCCGGCGCGATCGGCGCGGGACGGCGTGGCGCGGCGAGGTTCAGGATCGACCGTCTCCTCGCCGCCGCGGCGACCGGCCTGGACCAGGCCGAACAACAACAGGCCGGCCGCGGCGGCGAAGAGCAGCCACCAGTGAAGGCGGCGAGAACGAGCGAGGTTTGACACGCGCCTTGCCGTACGAGACGGTCAGCGGCGAGCCGTCTTCCACTGATTCCAGAAGATGAACGTGCCGAGCTTCGTACCGGTGATGATCTCGGCGGCGCCGTCCTTGTCCAGATCGGCAACGGCAACGTGCGAGCCGACGCCGGAGCGGTTGTGCACGAGTTCGGGGACGAACTCCGCGCCACCGGGTGCTTTCGGATTGCGCACGGTGCGATAGACGTAGAGCACCGGAGCGCCGTGCGGGTCGGGATCGATGAACGTGTCGAGGTGCGACCAGAACCGCTTGCCGGTGATGAAGTCGGGCAGGCCGTCGCCGTCGATGTCGGCGAAGGTGGCGCCGTGCAACTGCGAGAACGTCACGCCGCCGGCGTTCTCCGTCGCGAAGTTACCCATGATGGGATGCTCGACGAACGTCCGGTTGCCGTCGCCGCCCTTCTTCTGTTCGAACCACGACAGTCCCCAGCCATGCGCCTGCAGCGTCGTGACGATGTCGTTGAGGCCGTCGCCGTTGACGTCGTAGACGGCCACTTCCGCGCCGCCCGGGCTCGACCGCGTCCACTTGCCGAAGGCCGCCGGGTGATAACTCCACGTCGTGCCTTTGGCCGCGGGCTGCTCCCACCACCCGAACGCGTTGACGAAGTCGACACGGCCATCGCCGTTGATGTCGCCCGTGCCCATGCCGTGGTTGGCCCACGGGCCGGGTTCGCTGATGGCGTGCTTGATCCACGGCGCCGTTGGCTTTGCCGGGTCCGGCGTGGCGAACACGAACTTGTTCTGGCTGTCCTTGAAGATGAACTCGGACTTGCCGTCGCCGTCGATGTCCTTGAGCAGCACGAACTCGCAGGTCATCACGTCGGTCACCGCATACGTTTCCCAACGGCGCGACGCGCCTTTCGGATTGACGTAGAGGATCGCCTGACGCTGGAACTCGGCGTTCAGCACGTCCGGCCAACCGTCACCGGTGAAGTCGTAGGCGTACTGCAGGCCGTTGAAATACTGCGTGCCCGGATCGATGGTGCCGCGGATGTAGATCTGCCGCGCCTCCGTGTACGACGGGCCGCGGTAGTAGTACTGACCCGAGACGATGTCCAGCGGGCCGTCGCGGTCGAAGTCGGCAATCGACGGTCCCCAGGAGTAATAGAAGTTCGTCAGGTTCTGCAGCCGGAAGCGATTGGAGAGGTGCTCCGTCGGCACGACGCGCGTGTGCAGGTCCTTGAACGCCACCTTGCGGAACCGCACTTCGCCTTCGCCGCTCGCGTAGAGGCCGATGGCGCCAAACGCGCCGAACTCCGGATCGGCGACGCCGTCACGGATGCCGGCCGCGTCGTTGAGCGAGGCGCGGACGATGTTGGCGTCGACCACCACCTCGATGGTGTTCCAGTCGCCGGCCTTGATCGTCCCCTCGGGCCGGGCGATCGGCGACGGAATGCCGCCCGGCATCGGCGGCGGACCTGGCGGTGGACCGCCGGCAGATGCCGCGGGAGGTGCGGGCGGCGTGGGCGGCGGTGGCGGCGCCACGCGCAGTTGTCCCGGCGCCGGCCCACGCAGCGGTTTGCGCGATGTCTCCTTGCCCTGCGCATCGAGCGTAACCTGATAGGACGCGCGCTCCTGACTGGTGACGGAGATCAGGATGCCCTTGATCCCTCCATCGGGTGTGGGTTCCGCTCGCACCAGCACACCGGTCTGGCAGGCGCCGGCACATCGGAACGCCGCGGCCACGGCAACGTCCTCGTACGACTTGGCAGAAAGCAGCCAGCCGCCCGTGCCCGGAGTGGCGACGATCTCGCCGTTCTCCGCCCGCCAGCGCGCCGCGCCCATGGGGCGCCAGCCGTCGAGACTCGAGCCGACGAAACTGCCGTCGGCGTCGAAGTTGGCGGCCACGCCCGGCGCTTCACGCGCCTGACGGGCCTCGGTGCCCGGCGAGGTGACGACAGCCAGGCCGAGGACCAACGCCAGGACGGCTACGCGTCCGAGTCCACGCTTCATCGAAGACCTCCACATCCGGAATTGCACCTGGGTCATGTCGTGGCCGCACCGCTCTCGTGCCAATGCACCATCGGCAGGCCGGGCGCCGGCGCCCGGAAGTACGGAATGCGATCGCCTTTCAGCGAGCCGATATACGCCGTCTGCAGATCGCTGCCGCCGAACGTCACGCTGGCCATCCACGGCGCAACGCCGCGGCCGGTCGCGAACAGCACGTCGTGATTGACGCGGTTCTCGGCAATCGCCTGCTCCAGCGCCGCCACCCTGGCCGGATCCCCTTCGTCCAGCAGCACGCGGAAGTCGCCCTCGGGCGTCAGCACGAAGAGCCGGTCCGAATAGACGAGCGTGCCCCACAGATTGCCGAAGCTGTCGAAGGCAATGCCATCGGGCCACGCGCCGGGACCAAGACGACTCGGCCCGAAGATCTCGCGCTCGCGCACGTCGCCACGCTCGTCGATGCGAAGACGCGTGATGCGGCCGCCAGTGGTTTCGACGACGTAGAGGAACTCCTCTTTCGCGTCGAAACGAATCTCGTTGGTGAAGTGAAAGCCGTCGGCGACGATGCGCAGCGTGCCGTTCTCGAGGCGCGCCAGGTAGCCGTCGGCGAGATCGAGGCGCAGCGCGTGCATCCAGTTGGTCACGCGCGTCGACACGGTGACCCAGATGCGATCTTTGGAATCGCGCAGCACGAAGTTCACCTTACCCACCGGCGTGCCGCCGACGCTGTCGGCGAGCACACTGGACTCACCGCTCCGCGACATCACCTCGAGACGATCCGTCCCGAAGTTCGAGATCAGGATGTCGCCGTTCCTCGCGAACGCCAGGCCATTCGGCAATGTGCCTTCGAGATAGCGGCTCGCTTCGGACGAGGCCTGCCGGAAATGATCGGAATGGTTCTGCGTGATCAACTCCTGCCGGCCATTGGCGAAGCGGACCACACCGCCGCGCGCGTCGGCCGACCACAACGTGCCATCCGGTTCGGCCAGGATGCACTCGGGCCGTTGCAGGCCTTCGCCGATGTAGTCGAGTGCGTCCCGGTCGATGCCAAAATCCAGAATCGGATTCCGCCTCATTTCGCTGACGCCTCCGGGAGCGCGAAAGCCACGTATGCGGGCACGGCCCCTGCCGCCGGCGCGCGCCCGGCACCGGAGCCCTGAAGAGACGACGTTGCATTGACCAGGAAGAACTGCCGGCCGCCGGCCTCATACATCACGGGAATGCCGCGCGACCCGGCCGGCAGCGCCGTCGTCCACAGCACGGCGCCGGTGTCGGCGTCGTAGACGCGAAGCGTGCGGTCGCCGCCCGCCTGGAACAGCAGGCCGGTGGACGTGGTGATGATGCCGGTGCGCTGCAGGATGTAGCCGGTGTCCTTGCCGCCTTCGGCCATGGTCCGCGCATCGTCACCGCCAGCCGGCACCTGCCATTTGATCGTGCCGGTGTTGAGGTCGTAGGCCGTGAGCGTGGAGTACGGCGGCTTCACGATGGTGCCGTTCATGCCGTAGCCGGTGTACATCCGGATCTCGGGCACGCGAATGCCTTTGGGATAGTCGGGGCCGATCATGCCGCCGGCACGTCCGTCGGGGACGACGCGGCCGGCGGGCGCGGCGCCGGTAGCGACAACGGGTCCGGGTGGCAGCGCGGGCGCGTCGTCTACGGTCGCCCCCGACGGAAGACTCGAAGGGTTGGCGAGGAACCCGATGAGTGATGTCAGTTGCGGATCGGTCAGATCGTCGGTCGGCGGCATGCCGGGACCGCCGCCGATGACCTTGTCGCGGACGGCCATGGCGCCGAGACGCCCCGTCACATCAATCAGCGACGGATAGCTGCCGCCGCCAGTGAGGCTGCCGCCGTGACACGACTGGCACCGCTGCTCGTAGAGCGCGTGGCCAGCGGCGATCTCGGCCGGGCCAACCGGCTGCAAGCCTCCCGGTCGCGGCGCTTCCGAACTCAACTTGTAGATCGAGGGCACGTTGATGCCGAGCACGTAGACAATGCCGCGCGCCGGATCGGCAGCGGTGGTTCCCCAGTTGGCGCCACCCTGCGCGCCGGGGATCGACACGGTGTCGCGATAGGAAGGCGGCGTGAACAGCCCTTCGTTGCGCGCACTGCTGATGCGCTTCTGCCATTCGGTGCGCTGGCGGCTCGTGAGGATGAAGGGGTTGATCTCGGCGGCCGTCAATGACTGTCGCGAGAACGGCGGCGGCGCGGTGGGCACGGGCTGCGTCGGCCACGCCTTCTCACCAGGAATGTCGCTGGCCGGGAACGGCTTCTCTTCAATCGGCCAGATCGGCTCGCCGGTGACGCGGTCGAACACGTAGAGATAGCCGGTCTTGCCGGCCTGCGCCACGATGTCGCGCCGCACGCCGTTGTGCGTGATCGTCGCCAGTTGCGGCGCCGCGGTGTTGTCGTAATCCCAGAGGTCGTGGTGCACCATCTGGAAGTGCCACAAGCGCTTGCCGGTGCGCGCGTCGAGCGCCACCAGTGACGAGCCGAACAGGTTGGCGCCATGACGGTCGGCGCCGTAGTAGTCGTAGGTCGGCGATCCGGTTGGCACGTAGGCGATGCCGCGCTCGGCGTCCACCGATAGTTCGCCCCAGGTGTTCGCGCCGCCGACGTACTGCCACGCATCCGGCGGCCACGTGTCGTAGCCGAACTCGCCCGGGTGCGGCACCGTGTGGAACTGCCACACCAGCTTGCCGGTGACGACATCGAACGCGCGAATATCGCCGGGCGGCGCCATGTAGTGTTCGCCGGCGGCCGAGCCCAGGATGATCAGGTTCTCGAAGACCTTGCCGGGGTTCGACGACTGCACCTTCACCAGCGTCGCCGGATCCCGCCGCAATCCTTCGCGCAGGTTCACGACGCCGTCGGTGCCGAAGGTCATGATCGACTTGCCGGTGCGCGCGTCGATCGCCTGCAGGTAGCTGTTCATCTGGAACAGCAGCCGGCGATCCGATCGATCCTTGCTTTCCCAGTAGTTGATGCCGCGCGGCGCGATGCCGCGCAGGTCCTCGTGGATCCAGATCTCCTTGCCGGTCGTCGCGTCGAGCGCCACGAGCGAGTTGTTGCGCGCGAGCACGTAGGCGACGTTGTCGACAACGATGGGATTGAAGACGTACGACAACGTGTCGCGACTCGGGTAAGACCACGCGACGCCGAGGCGATTCAGGTTGGCCTTGTCGATCTGACTGAGCGCGACGTGGCGCGCGTTGTCGGCCGTGCCGCCGTAGTCGGTCCAGTTGGTGAACGGGCGCTGGACCCGCACCACCTGGACGGCGGCGACGAGCACGAGCACGGCGAGGATGGCGTAGAAGCGGCGCATGCGACGAGCCCTCCTTCGATTCGGTCGCGCTCAGGCGCGCAGTGAGACGCCGTGTTTTTGCAGATAGGCCTTCGCGGTGGTGGCGGTGTCTTTGGCGGAGATGGGCTGATTGGGACTGCTGTCGAGTTCCACCATCACCATGCCGTCGATCTTCTTGCCGTCCATCATCGCCAGGATGGCCGGCAGGTCGACCTTGCCCTCTCCGAGCGGGCAATAGCCGAGAAACGCTTCACCGCCGCTGAAGTCCTTCAGGTGCATGTGGTGCACGAGCGGCAGGAAGTCCTTCACCACCTTGACGGGGTCGGCGCCGCCCTTCTGCAACTGGCCGATGTCGGGACCGAACTTCACGTAGCGCGTATCGACGGCTTCCATCACCGCGTAGGTTTCGTCGCGCGTCTCGATGCAGGTG
Organism: Acidobacteriota bacterium; assembly: GCA_020851325.1. Taxonomy (GTDB): domain Bacteria; phylum Acidobacteriota; class Vicinamibacteria; order Vicinamibacterales; family UBA2999; genus VFZN01. Next base: position 35,728 of record JADZCY010000053.1, read on the forward strand.
CCGGTGTGCTGGTGCAGCACCGGCGTCAGGCCGATGTCGGTGACTGCGCGGCAGACCTCGTTGAGCGCGGTGACGATACCGGCCTTGTTAGCGGCGAAGTCGAAGGTGTTGCGCGGCACGCCGTTGGGACCAATGACGATGACGGTGCCGCCAAGCTTCTTGACGAGTTTGCCGGTGCGCACCGTGTTGGCAATCGTCGTCTGGCGCTGCGCCGGGTCGGTCAGGTTGACGCCGCTGTAGCTGGAGACGAGCGGCAGCTTGTGCTTCTCGAGCAGCGGGCCGAGACCGCCGAAGGCTTCCATCCCCTCGATCTGCCAGCCGAAGAGTTCGAGGCCGCGATAGCCCAGGCCGGAGACGTCGCGGACCACCTCGACGATGGGTTCGGGTCCGGACAACCGGGCCGGTCCCTGCCCGGGCGCGTTGCCCCAGGGCCAGGTGATGCCGGTGTGTCCGACGCGGACGTCCAGGGGACGCTGCGCCGCTACGGGAAGCGCGGCACCAACCAGGCCGAGGCCGAGGGTGCGTGAGAAGGTTCGACGGGTGATAGCCATAGGACACTCACGCTACAGACGCGATTGATAGATTATCGATGATTCTCGGGCCGTGACGCACTCTAGTGATCCGCCTCGAGGTTTGTCAAGCACGACCCGCATTCACCGCGGCGCGCCCGCCGGCGTGCCGAAGAAGACAAAGGTCCCGCGGTTGGTGGCGGTGACGATGTCCATCCGCCCGTCCGCGTTCAGATCGACAACGGTGAATTGCGCGCCGACGCCGGATCGGTTGTGAATGAGTTCGGGGACGAACTCCGCACCGCCCGGGGCGCGCGGATTCCGCGTGGTGCGGAACCAATACAACGCCGCCGGACCGTGCGGATCCGGATCGACGTAGCTCTCCTGGTGCGAGAACACGCGCTTGCCGGTGATGAAGTCGGGAATGCCGTCGCCATCGATGTCGGCGACGGCGGCCGCGTGCATCTCGGACATGGTGACGCCGCCGGCATTCGACGTCGAATAGTCGTCGATGATCATGTGGCGCTCGAACGTGATCGTCCCGCTGGCGCCGCGCTTCTGTTCGAACCACGCCAGGCCGAAGCCGTGCGCGTTGAGGCCGGTGACGACGTCGTTGAGGCCGTCGCCGTTGACGTCGTACACCGCGGCCAGCGCGCCACCCGCGCCTTCGGCCCGTCCCCATCGCCCGAACGCCACCGCGTGATAGCGCCATGGACCGGTGGTCCGTGCGGGCGGCTGTTCCCACCAGCCCGCCGCCTGCACGACATCAACACGGCCGTCGCCGTTGATGTCGCCGGCGCCCAGGCCGTGACCGAGCGCCAGTCCGGGCTGGGAGATCGGAAACGTCGGCCAGGGCTGAGTTGCGTCGGTGGGATGCACCTTCGCGTAGGTGATGCTGCCGCCGGCACCGCCCGACCCGCCGGTGACGAACAGGATCTCCGGCGTGCCGTCGCCGTCCAGATCGTGCATGGCGTTGAACTCGCCGGTGATCTGCGGCAGCACACGATGGCTCACCCAGCGGCGGTGCGCGCCCCGCGGATTGACATACAACGTCATCGGGCGGCTTTCGCCAGCCAAAACGTCGGTCCAGCCGTCACCGGTGAAATCGAACGCGTAGTCGGTCCAGGTCGGCGCGAAGTTGGACGTCGGACTTTGCGCGGGGGCGGCATACAACTCCTGCCGAGTCGTGTAGTCCGGGCCGAGGTAGTAATAGGGCCCGGAGACGACATCGAGGACCTTGTCGTGGTTGAAGTCGCCGGCGCCGGCGCCCCACGCGTAATAGAAATCGTCGAGGCGCTGCATGCGGAACCGCGGCGACACGACTTCCCGCTCGACGGTCTTGACGTGCAGATCCTTGAACGCCAGATCCTTGAAGCGCACGTCGCCCGAGCCGACGTAGAGCGCGATCGGCCCGTATCCCATTCGATCCTCAGTGGCGCCGGGCGCGATCTCGATGCCCTGGTTCAAGGTCGAGCGAATGACATCGGAGTCGACGACGACGTTGAGCAGGTTCCACTGGCCCGCGCGTATACCGGGGGACGGCGGTTCGAGATCGGGCAGTGGCGTCGGCAATGTGATCGGCGAACCACCGCGGCCTGCCCCGGTCGGCGCCAACGGTTTCGCCGCGTCCGCGGAGCCGGCCGGTGGCGCGCTGCGCAGGAACGGCCCGACGGGACGAAGCGCCTCACGCGCGGTCAGCGCGCCGGCGGCGGTGATGGTGACGCGATACGTCGCCAGGTCGCCGTCTTTCAAGGACAGGAGGATGCCGGTGCGCCCGCCGTCTGCATCCTGGGTGCGAAACAGCACGCCGGCATCGCAGGGTGACGAACACTGGAAGCGGGTGAAGAAGTTCAGGTCCTGATAGGGCTGATCGAGCACCAGCCAGCTTCCGCCCGGCCCCGCCTTCCCCGTCACCTCGCCTTTCTCCGCCGTCCACGTGCCCGTCCCGATCACTTTCCAGGCGCCCAGGCCGCTGCCGCTGAACACGGTGTCGGGCTTGAAATCACTGGCCGGCCCCTGGGCGGATGCCAGCGCCGAGAACAGTGCCGCGCCGACCGCTAGACCTGCGAGGGTGTGTCGCTGCATGTGGGCACGGGCCTCCAAGGTCGGAGAGCTTACCTCAACACGCAGTGATTATCGATTATCATGTGCCGGCAATGAGCGCCCCCACCGCCGACCGTGACGACCGCGGACCGTGGACCGCGCAATATCCGTCCCTGCGCGGCAAGCGCGTCCTCATCACCGGCGGCGGCACCGGCATCGGCGAGTTCATCGTCGAGGCCTTTGCCCTTCAAGGTGCGCGCGTCGCGTTCATCGACATCCAGGCGGAGCCATCACGAGCGCTGGTCAGTCGTCTCGAGGGTCGTGCCTCCCCCGTCCGCTTCATCGAACAGGACCTCACCGACGTTGCCGCCACGCAGGCGGCGACGACCGCACTGGTCGCCGAGTGGAAAGGCATCGACATCCTGATCAACAACGCCGCCAATGACGACCGGCATCAGATCGCCGACGTCACACCCGCGTACTGGAACGAGCGCCTTGCGGTGAACCTCACGCACTACTTCTTCTGCGCGCAGTCGGTGCTGCCGTCGATGAAAGCCGCGGGCACCGGCGTCATCGTCAACGTCGGTTCGATCTCGTGGCATCTCGGCCTGCCCGACATCGCGGTGTATCAAACGGCGAAAGCCGGCATCGAGGGCCTGACGCGGGCGATGGCGCGCGACCTTGGTACCGACGGCATCCGCGTCACGTGCGTCGTGCCCGGCGGCATCCGCACCGAGCGGCAGATGGCGCTCTGGCACGACGAGGCCGAAGAAACGCGCATGCTCGGTCAGCAGTGTCTGAAGGCACGCGTCCTGCCGCAGGATGTGGCGGCGATGATCCTGTTCCTCGCATCAGACGATGCGCGCATGTGCACCGCGCACAACTACTTCGTCGATGCGGGCTGGCGGTGAGCATGGAGTGTCGATGGGAGTTGGGCGCGCTGCTCGGCGAAGGCCCCGTGTGGTCCTCGCGCGACGCCGCGCTGTGGTTTGTTGACATCACGCGTCACTGGCTGCATCGCTACGACCCCGCTGCGGAAACGCGACGGACCTTTGCGGCGCCGGGGCAATGCGGATTCGTGCTGCCGAGTGCTGACGGCGCGTTCATCGTTGGCATCCAGGGCGGCCTGCACCGCTTCGATCCGGCCACGCGAAAGTTCGACCTGCTGGTGCGCGTCGAAGCCGCGCTGCCTGGCAATCGCCTGAACGACGCCGTTGTCGATCCGCACGGCTACCTGTGGTTCGGCTCGATGGACGATGCCGAGCGTGACGCCACCGGGACGTTCTATCGACTGGACGATGACGGTGAAGTGCGGCCACGTGGCTTCACGTGTGCCATCACCAATGGACCCGCCTTCAGTCCGGATGGCCGCACCGGCTATTTCGTCGACACGTTGGCGCGGCAGATCTGGGCCTACGACGTCTCCAGCAAAGGCGAGCTGACCGGGCGGCGGCTGTTCGCGACGGTCGACGGTCCTGGCTATCCCGATGGTCCGACGGTGGACGAGGACGGGCACGTCTGGATCGGTCTCTACGACGGCTGGTGCGCGCGACGCTACTCACCGAATGGCGCGCTGATCGACACGGTCACGTTCCCGGTCGCGAACATCACCAAGCTCGCCTTCGGCGGCAGCGATCGTCGGACGCTGTTTGCGACCACGGCGTCGAAGAATCTCGATGCCGATGCGTTGGCGCAGCAGCCGCTGGCCGGCGGCCTCTTCGCGTGGTCGGCGCCTGTCCGCGGGTTGGCGGGTGTGGAGATCAGTCACGGGATCTGACGGATGACAGACATCAGAAGCCGGCGGTTGATCGCCATGATCGTGTCGGTCGCCACGATTGGCGGACTCCTCTTCGGTTACGACAGCGGCGCTGTCAACGGCACGCAGCCCGGACTGACGCGCGCGTTCGGCTTGAGCGACGCCGGACTCGGCTTCACCGTCGGTTCGCTGCTGATCGGTTGCTTCATCGGCGCCTTTGCCGCCGGACGCATGGCGGATGTCTTCGGCCGGCGCAAGGTGATGATGCTGGCGGCGCTGACCTTCCTGATCGGCGCACTCGTGCAGGGCTTCGCGCACGCACACTGGCTCTTCATCCTCGCGCGCGTGTGCGGCGGCATGGCGGTGGGCGCCGCGAGTGTGCTGTCGCCCGCCTACATCGCCGAGGTGGCGCCAGCCGACATCCGCGGCCGTCTGGCGACGATGCAGCAGGTGATGATCATCACCGGATTGACGGCGGCGTTCGTCGTCAATTACCTGCTGGCGGCGGTCGCCGGTGCGTCCACAAACCTGCTGTGGGGGAACGTCGAAGCGTGGCGCTGGATGTACCTGATGCAGGCGGCGCCGGCGGCGGTGTTCCTCGTCGCGCTTCTGTTCATTCCGGAGAGTCCCCGCTATCTCGTCTCCAGGGGACAGTACGACGCCGCGGCGGATGTGCTGCGCCGTCTGTATGGCGAGGCGGCGGGTGCCGTGCGACTCGATGCCATTCGCGCCAGCTTCTCGATCGGCCACCGGCCGCGCCTGCGTGACCTGATCGATCCGGTGCGCGGCGGCGTGCGGCCCGTGGTGTGGGCCGGGCTGTTACTCGCGGTGTTTCAGCAGCTCGTTGGCATCAACGTGATCTTCTATTACGGCGCCACGCTGTGGCAGCTGGCCGGCTTCGCCGAAGACGACGCGCTGATGATCAACATCGTGTCGGGCGCGGTGTCCATTCTGGCGTGCTTCGTCACCGTCGGGCTCGTCGATCGCATCGGCCGCAAGCCGCTGCTCCTGATCGGATCCGCAGGCATGGCGCTCACGTTGTTCGGCCTCGTCTACGCGTTTGGTAGTGGTGCACTCGTCGATGGAGTGTTGAGGCTATCGCCAACGCTCGGCACGGTTGCGCTCGTCAACGCCAATCTCTATCTGATCTTCTTCAACATCAGTTGGGGACCGGTGATGTGGGTGATGCTCGGCGAGATGTTCCCGAATCAGATTCGTGGATCCGCGCTGGCCGTGTGCGGCTTTGCCCAGTGGTTCGCGAATTATCTGATCGCGCAGACGTTTCCGGTGATGGCCGCCACGCTCGGCCTCGCCGTCAGTTACAGCTTCTACGCGGTATCGGCGGTCATCTCCTTCTTCCTGGTGAAGGCGTTCCTCGTCGAAACGAAGGGCAAGGAACTGGAAGAGATGGAAGGGTGATGACCAGCGCGGTGTGCGAGTAATCCGATGGTCACGCGGTTCACGTTTGGCACGCTGCCCGACGGCAGGCCCGTGCCCGCCTTTGTCTTGAGCAACCGTGCCGGTGCCGCAACTCCTCCAAGCCCTGCAAGCCTTCCAAGCCCTCCAAGCCTTTCAAGCCCTCCAAGCCCCGCAAGCCTTTCAAGCCCTGCAAGCCCTTCAAGCCTTCAAAGCCTTTCAAGCCCTTCCGTGACAGTAATGGCCTGGGGCGCCACCATCGTGCGGTGGCTGGTGCCAGGTGCGCACTCGCCCGAGACGCCCACGGTCAACGTCGTGCTCGGCTATGAATCCTTGGAGCTGTACCTGGCGCGCGAGCCGTACCTCGGCTGCACCATCGGGCGCTACTGCAACCGTATCGCCAACGGCCGCTTCACGCTGGACGGCCGAGTGTTCGCGTTGACGAGCAACGATGGCCCGCATCTACTGCATGGCGGCGTGGACGGTTTCGATCAGCGCCTGTGGGATGCGGACACTACCGCGGACGGCGTCGTGTTCCGCCTGCATAGTCCGGACGGCGATGGCGGCTTCCCCGGTGCGATAGATCTCTCCACGCACTTCGCGCTGACGGAAGACGGCACGCTTCGCATCGACTACCGCGCGACGACGAGCGCGACGACGGTGGTGAACCTGACCAATCACAGCTACTTCAATCTCGCCGGTCAGGGACACATCCTCGATCATGAACTGCAGTTGTTTGCGAGTCGCTACACGCCGGTGGACGCAACCCTGATCCCGACCGGCATGCTCTCGCCGGTTCAAGGCACACCGCTCGACTTCACCGGTTCTCCTCGTCGCATCGGTGCACGCATCGCGGACCTGGCGTCGTTTCCTGGCGGCGGCTACGATCACAACGTCGTCATCGATCGCGATGATCCGCACGCGCTGGTGACCGCGGCGCGTCTGGTCGATCCGGCGTCCGGGCGGACGCTGTGGTGCCGCACGACCGAGCCCGGCCTTCAGCTCTACACGGGTAACTGGCTGCGCGAGGGTTTGCCCGTCGCACCGCCTCTGACATCGCGCCGCTATGCAGGCGTGTGTCTGGAGACGCAGCACTATCCCGACAGTCCGAATCAGCCGTCGTTTCCCTCCACCGTGCTGCGGCCGGGCGAGGTGTTCAGATCGACGACGGAGTATCAGATCACGTAGCCGCGTGGAGTGAGGGGTGTGCCAGCAACCATCACGCAGTTCATCGACCGCACGACGGCAGCCGTGCCCAGGCCGCGCTTGCCAGCGTCAGCGCCGCGTCGAAGTCGTTGATGTATCCGTCACGGTTCGGTCCGCGTCGGTCTGCGTCCTTTCCTGGCGGATGCACGACGCGATCAGGGGGACGCGACCGGGCCGCACAGCCAGGCACCAACCCTTCCTCCGCCACGCGCAGCAGTGTCGAGGCGTGATCCTCATGCGGCTCCATGGAGCCCGGCCAGATGATCTCACCACCTATCGTCGGCGCCCCATCGCGCACCCAACGCCACGTCAACGTCGTCTGCGCGGTCGAGAACGACATCGACATCGATCCATACGACGCAACGGGACCGACGGCGACCTGACGGACCGACGCGTCCGGGAGGGCATACGTGTCGGCGCTGAACGACGCGATGCGCATCTCCGACTGCAGGGCGATGATCAACATCGCTTCGCGCAGGTTCTCGAGCGGAACCTGGCCGGCCGTCACCGTGAGACGACGTGCGCGATCGGTCGCCGGGGAGTCCACTGTGCCACCTGCTTCAAGAACGAGCGCGCTGCAGTCGTCGTGGACGAATGCCTGTCCCGTTGCCAGGTTGTAGGCACGCGTCGAGTCGCAGAAGTCGTAGTGCCCACGTCGTCCGTTGATGATCAACCAGCCGGTTGTCGGTGCCTTGAACTGGCCGATCGGAAGGCGGGCGTAGCGCGGTCGTTTGCCTTCGACACATCGCCGCCATGCGAAGTATCGAACGTCGAGCTGGTGGTCGACTGTCTCGCGCTCGCATTCGCGGCCAACGGCCTGGTCGCCCAGCATCTGCGCCGGCCGCTCGAACGTGTCCGTCACCGGGTTGTCGTAGAAGAAGCGATCGGCACGGAACAGCCATCCACGCGTGGCGGCGCCGCATTGCGTGTCACCGCGGGCGCACAGCAGGTCGCGCAGGGGATGCTCGCGGGCACTCTCGAGGTCGAGGGTGCTTCTGTGCACGGGCAACGTGACCACGTGGCGACGCGTTGCCGGCAAGTCACCGACTTCCGGCAGCTCGAGAAAACTCGAGAGCCAGATGGAGCCACCGTGTTCGAGCCAGAACTGGAGCGACTGGGCGGAATCGGGCTCGGGTACGTCGCCGGCCTCCCACGCCATCAGGAAGCACGGATGCGTCAGCAGCGTGTGCAGCTGACGAACGCTCGCCCGCGCGGAATCCGTCGCCTTCAGCCGGCCGACAGCCTCCGACCACTCGCGCAGCTTCGATTGCGCGTCACGCCGATCAGCGGAATCCGCCTCGCAGGGGCGCAGCACCTGGCCGTCGAGTACCGTGCCTTGCCAGAAGGCGTCGTGGGAGGCCGATGGGAGCAACTGCGTGAACAGCAGGGACGCGAACAGCCATGTCCACATGAGCTGACTATGACATCGGCAACCGTCACGACGGCTCCAACGCGGCTCCTCGCGCTGAGCGAGTCGAGCAACCAGTGCTAATCTGTTCAAACGCTCATGACGACGCTCGATGAACGCATCACCGTGGATCCCGCGCAGTGCGGCGGCCGTCCGTGCGTGCGGGGGCTTCGAATCCGGGTGACAGACGTCCTGGATTTGCTGGCGGCGGGCCTGACGCCTCAAGCGATCATCGAAGAACTGCCCGATCTCCAACTCGAGGACGTGTCGGCCTGCCTTCGCTTCGCCAGTCGCCGACTGTCGCACCCCATCGTCGCGGCGTGACGTGACAGTCTGGCTCGACAACCAACTGCCGCCCGCGCTTGCGGGGTGGGTGCGCCTCACTCTGGAAGTGGAGTGCACGAGCGTGCGCGCACTGAATCTACAGCGGGCGACCGACTTGGAGATCTTCTACGCAGCGCGCGCCGCCGGCGCACTGGTCATGACCAAGGACACCGATTTCGCGGCGCTGGTAGGTCAGCTCGGACCGCCGCCCCGAATCGTGCTCGTAACCTGCGGCAATACCTCCAACGACCATCTTCGCTACGTCCTGGCAGCGGCTTGGCCCACAGTCAAAGTCATGCTGGAACAGGGCGAGCCCCTGGTGGAGATTGGCGACAAGCCACGCTAAGTGCTAACAGCGCTCGACGGCTACCGCACCTTGTCGCACTCACGGGTCTGACTTGAGGCGGCGCGGCCAGAAGCGGGTAGGCCCGACGTTTCACTACTTCGCCGATCGCACGATGGTCTCCAGGAATGCGGCGTCAGTGTGTGGGCTTGGCGCCGCATCCGTGGCATGTGTCACCGGCAGGCAGCACGTCGAGCCGTGTCGCTGCTCACTGCGGACGCTCTGGCGCTGCCTTACGGATTCGCGCGAGTCGGCGTCGCCACACACGGGTGCAGATTTCATCACGCGCCAGACACAGAGCCCGGACGGACCGGACGCCTTCACATCACGACACAACGTCGCGGCGGTCATCGCGCTGGACTGGGGAGCGGCCGCGACGGCAATCGCGTCCCCACGTGCCCGCGCCGGCCGGCCCTGTTCGGTTCGTCTCGCGGCGGTGTTTCTCCTTCCAACAACGCCACGGACAACGGCACGACAGCCACGAGAGGCTGCCGTTGCGCGTTCCCTCCGTCGAGCGTCCGAGGAGCGACATGGCACACCACACTGGAACGAACAGGACACGGCAGCGGCGACGCATCGGGAAGTGTTTCGGACTGCTCCTGTCACTCGCGGTCGTTGCCGCCTGCGGCGGCGGCGAGTCGCCCACGGCGCCGACGCCCGTCACGCC
>JADZCY010000054.1 GCA_020851325.1 Acidobacteriota bacterium
CTCAACGCCGCCACGTTTGCCACCGCCGCCGCCAACGCCGAACTCGACCGGGCGCGGGCGCGGTTGATGCCGACGAGTGTGGATGCGACGGGACGCGTGCTCGAGGTGCGGGCGCCGGTGGACGGCGTGGTGTTGCGCCGGCATCGCGAAAGCGAAGGCGTCGTGCCGGCGGGCGAGCCGCTGCTCGAGATCGGCGATCCCAGCCACGTCGAGATCGTCGCCGACCTGTTGTCCACGGATGCCGTCAAGGTGAAGCCCGGCATGCGCGTCGGCGTCGAGCAATGGGGCGGCGATTCGCCGATGGGCGCGCGCGTCGAACGCGTCGAGCCGTCCGGGTTCACCAAGGTGTCGGCGCTGGGCGTCGAGGAGCAGCGCGTCAACGTCATCATGGACTTCGAAGACGACCACGCGGCGTGGACCAGCCTCGGCGACGGCTACCGCGTCGAGGTGCGCATCGCCATCCAGGAACTGCCGGATGTGGTGAAGGTGCCGACGGCGGCGTTGTTTCGCGAAGGCGAACAGTGGGCCGTCTACGTCGTCGACGAAGGGCGGGTGCGGCGTGTCGAGCTCGAACTCGGCGCGCGAACGAACGCGGAAGCCGAAGTGCGGTCCGGCCTCACGGCCGATCAGCGCGTCGTCATCCACCCACCGGACGCGCTCACCGACGGCGCCCGCATCACCGTCAACGTGAGCCAGTGACGACAGGAATAACGCAACACGAAGCGCACGAAGATTCCTGCTGTTGTCGGGAGGCGGGAGGCGGAGGAGCATCGGGTGATTGACGGATCGGGGGATTGCGCGATTGTTGTCAATGGGCGATCGGGGGATTGCCGAATCAGACAATTGTCAAATCGCCAATTGCCAATCGCCAATCGCCGATCGAATCACCAATCGCCCAATCGTCCTTCATCAACAATCGCCAATCCCCCGATCCATCAATCACCAATGCTCGTGTTTCCTACTTGATGGCAACCTCGCACTCAACCGACTCATCGCCCTCCGTGAACGCCAGCAGTGCCTCGCCCTCCTGCACCAGTGCCTTGCGTACGCGTGCGGGGAGCGGGGCGAAGGGCTGCGCGGTGAGGACGGCGCGGCGTTTCTTGCGTTCGATGGTCCACGTCCCCGCCACCTCGCCGTCGACGAGGATGGTCGCCAGCACCTGAAGGTTCTTCGTGCTGACGCGCCGGCGGTGCTCGTCGCTGATGATGCGCGTGCGATCGTGGTGGCCGAGGATCGCGGTGTCGAACTCGGGCAGGAAGCGCACGGGCGCGGCCGTGTCCGCGGCGGGCCGTAGCGCGTCCGGCAGATCGAAGAGTTCCCGCTTGCGCTCGTCGCGGAACGTGATCAGTTCGTCGCGCATCGCCTCGAACACCGGCGCCAGCTTGGGGATTCCGGACCACGCCTGCGCGTCGGTGACGCTGGCTGGCCCGAACGCCGCAAGGTAGCGCCGCATCATCGCTGTTGCCGTCGCGGCTTTAGTGGACACGCGCGCCTTCAGCCACGAATCGGCGGTGGAGAACGCCGCCGAGCCAGGGAACGCCCACGGGTTGTCGTCCACCGGCACCTGCACCAGCGGCAGCGTCAACCGCAGCGCATAGGCGAGGTGACGCACATTGACGTCCGGATACTTCGGCCCGAGGTGATCGCGGATGGCTTCGAACGTCGCTGGCGTGCGCGCCAGCAGCGCGCGCACCGATTTCTCCGCGCCCGCCATGTCCATCGTCTTCAGCGCGTCGCCGACGATCGAGGCAAGGCCGCAGTCGAGCGCGGCCTGCAGCGGCGCGCGCCAGGCGAGATAGTCTCGCGCCGACAGCAGATGCAGTGTGCCGCGCATGGCGGTGACGCGGACCACGCTGCGATCGTGCAGCGCATCGGTCAACTGGTCACGCCGGAAGTGGCGCAGGCGCGTCAACAGCCCGATGAACGGCGGCCGCGCCAGCTGCGCTTGCAACCCCGCAACCTGCTCGACCGTCGCCACCACGGTCGCGTCGCTCCGCTCCAGCAGAGCCTGCCGGGCCAGCAGCGCCCGATTCAACTCCCGCCGCGAAATCACCGCCGCCGTTCCCTTCGCCGCCATCGCCGCGCAGTATACGTGCGCAGCACTTTCGCGCGGTGTGGGAGAGTGCGCGGGCCGGTGGCGGCTGCCGGTCGCCCGGTCAAACGCCCCGCTGTGGCACACAAGCGCTTGGGCCAACTCGCCTGCCTTTTCGAGCTCAGACACGGCCGAGTGCTGACCAGCGGGTCGTTTGTCGGCACGATGCGTCGGCCGACCTCGAAGGGCCACCAGCAGCCACCACCGCCCCGCGCCCAGTGTCGCGCGTGAGCTATTCTTCTGCCGATGCGGCTCGGTACGTGGGGAGGACGACGATGGCTCGCGGCGGCGTTGGCCGTGCTACTGGGCGTGTCGCTGGCCTCGGCGCAGAGCAGGCGCGGCGGCCGCTTCGGATCGGCCGTGCCGCTGGCGACGCCGGAGAGCTTCGACGGCTCGTTTCAGTTCTGCCGGCTGGCGTTTCGCGGCTCGCGCGGCGGTGACGGCGGCAGTTGGAGCGTCGACTTCCCCCGCGCCGATATCAACCTGTCGATCCGTCTCTCCGAACTCACCAAGACCGCCGTCGGCTTCGACGCCGGCCGCCAGCCGCGGCACCTGGTGGTGCGGCCCACCGATCCCGAGTTGTTCCAGTGCCCGTTCGTGATGGCCACCGAAGTCGGCTCGGCGTTTTTCGACGAGGACGAAAGCGCGCGCCTGCGCGACTACCTGCAGAAGGGCGGCTTCCTGTGGGTGGACGACTTCTGGGGCAGCTACGCGTGGGACTACTGGCAGTCGCAACTGGGACGCATCCTCTCACCGGCGCAGTTCCCGATCGTCGATCTGCCGCCGGCGCATCCGCTCTTTCGTTCACAATTCGAAGTGCTGGCCGTGCCGCAGATTCCGTCGATCAACTTCTGGGGCGGCACCGGCGGGCGACACCTCGGAGCGCGGCAACGACAGCCGCACGCCGCACGCGCGTGCCGTACTCGACGCGCAGGGCCGCATCATGGTGCTGATGACGCACAACACCGACATCGGCGATTCGTGGGAACGTGAGGCCGACGATCCGGCGTACTTCCTCGAGTTCTCGGTGCGCGGCTATGCGTTTGGCATCAACACGGTGCTCTACGCAATGACGCATTGAACGGGGGTGCGACACGGGGGTGCTACACGAGGGTGCTACACGGAGGTGCTACACGGGGGTGCTACACGGGGGTGCTGCACGGGGGGGCTGCACGAGGGTGCTGCACGAAGGTGCTGCACGAAGGTGCTACACGAGGGTGCTGCACGAGGGTGCTACACGAGGGTGCTACACGAGGGTGCTACACGGAGGTGCTACACGGAGGTGCGGCACGAAGGTGCTACACGATGGTGCATGCGAAGGTGCGGAATCGACGTGTCGCGGCGCGAGTGGGCGCGGCCGGCGAAGCCCTGCGGAGAGGCCGTGGGCGTCAGTACGAAAACCGGCGCGTAAGCCTGGGTCGCGCGTGGGGATGGGGGTCCCCGCGCCTTGCAGAGTCGACGCGCTGGAGCGTCGGTTTTCCGGCCTCGGAGCCGGGCTTCGCCGGGCGCGTCCACTCGCGCCGCGGACAGGCTCGAGGGAGATAAGTGTTGGTGAAGCAGGCTGAGAGGATCGTTCGGGTGGGCACACCTCTGCTGCTGGGCGTCGTGACGCTCGGCCTGGTGGCCGTCGTGTCGAGCCGGCCCGTCGCGACGCATCCGCGCATTTCGACGACGTTGCTGTGGGGGCGGGAAATTGTGCCGATCCTGCAGCGGCGCTGCTTCATGTGTCACTCGCCGAACAACATCGCCATGTCGCTCGGCACCTACGCCGACGCGCGGCCGTGGGCGGCGGCGATCCGCGAGGAAGTGCTGCTGCGCCACATGCCGCCGTGGAGCGCCCTCCCCGGTTTCGGCCGCTTCGAGAACGATCCGAGCCTGACGCAGAACGAATGGGATCTCCTTGTCGCCTGGGTGGACGGCGGCGCGCCGAGCGGCGTCACGCTTGCCGAGCAGGCGCAGCCGACGACGGCGCTGCGCATGAGTCCCGACTGGTATCACGGCATGCCGGATGTGATCGTCGCGGCGAAGACGCCCGTGAAGATTGCCGCCGGCGCCGCGGATCACGTCACGCGCCTCGAGATGGACACCACCTTCAAGGCGGCGCAGCGCGTGCACGGCATCGCCTTCAAGCCCGGTGATCTCCGCGTCGTTCGCTACGCCGCGGTGTACGAAGCCGGCACCAACCGCTGGCTCTTCACGTGGACGCCGTGGTTCGACGCGCTCCACCTGC
>JADZCY010000055.1 GCA_020851325.1 Acidobacteriota bacterium
CGCGCAGACGTTCGTCGGCGCTACGCGCGGCGGGCTGGGCCAGGGCCGCCGATGCCGCAGAGGTCAGGAAGATGGAAACGGTGAGGGCTGTCGCCGCAGCGCGAATGAAACTCGACATGAGGCTCTCACTTTCTGCACAGAGGCTGTCGAACGCGGGGACGCCACTGATTGTGCCACCGATTGCGCAGACAGGCCACAGGCCACAGATGACACAGACAGCACAGATGAAGGCAGGCCACAGGCCACAGATGGCACAGAAAGCACAGATGAAGGCAGGCCGCAGAGCGCAGAAAGCACAAGCCACAGATGGCACAGAAAGCACAGATAAGGGCAGGCCGCAGATGCGCAATAGGGAAGACCAGCCGCAGATGCGCAGATACACTCGGCGACACGCAGACAGCAACCTCCACGTAACGCGTTCGTCACCCTCCAGTCCCCCAGCCCGCCAGCCCGCCAGCCCACGTCTGGCCGCAGATGCGCAGATAGCACAGGCCACAGATGGCGCAGATGCCGTCGGGGCTTGGGCGCCTCAGATCGCAGATAGGTCGACAGGTCGCCACGTCACGAGATTGATCACGAGATCACCAGCTCACGACATCACCACCTTCTCGGCTCTGCCGCCCCTAGTCTTTGAATCCCTTCGGCGGCACGCGTCGTCGTGTCGCTTGTTCGAACGCGTAGGCGATACCGATCAGCGTCGGGTCGGCGCAGTGGGCGCCGACGAAGCTGACGCCGAAGGGTCGCGTGGCGTCCTGCGATCCTTTGGCCCCCTTGGCGTAGTTCACCACCATGCCGAATGGGACGACGATGATGGGGTAGCCGGCTTTGGTGGCGTAGTTGGCGCCGGATGATCCGGGGAAGAGCAGCGCGTCGAGCTTGTGCGTCGATAGCGCGGCGTCCAGACCTTCCTCACGCGTCAGGGTGAGGTCTTCGCGGCGATTGCGTTCGTACCGCGCCTTGTCTCGTTCCAGATCCACGGCGTCGGCGAAGTCGAGCCGTCCCTGGCCGTAGCGAATGGCGCCGTCGTCGCGATGCGCGAGGTTCCACTCGCGCAGGGCGGCCAGCGTCTTCACCGGAGCGCCATCGCCAAGCGTGGCCAGCCACAGGTTGAAGTCGCGCTTCATGCCGTAGCGCAGGACGACTGAGCACAGGTCTTCGCTCGCCGGCCCGTTGAACGGCATCTCGCAGATGTTGTGCGACGTCAGGTTCTTCACCGGGTCCGTCGCGACGGTGCTTGGCAGATCGACGGGATCGATCACCTCGGCGCCGGCCGCGCGCAGGGCGGCGATGGCGGCTTCCATCGAGGCCAGTTCGTCGGCCTTCAGGCCGCTGAACGGGCGCGCCCGTCCGGGGAACTGCCGCGCGTCGTAGAAGCCGGCGCGCGGGATGCCGATGCGCGCGCCCTTGAGGGCGTCGGCGCGAAGAAACGGTGCGTAGTCGTGATTCGGCGGCGCCGTGCATTCGCTCGTGCGCGGATCGTTGTTGTCCGGAGCGCCTTCCATCACACCGAGCATCACCGCGGCGTCGGCGACGAACTTCGTCATCGGGCCAGCCGTGTCCTGATCGAGCGAGAGCGGGACGATGCCGTGACGGCTGATGCGGCCGGTGGAGGGTCGCAGGCCGACGAGCATGCTGGCGTTCGACGGACCCTCGATCGATCCACCGGTGCTCGTACCGACGTTGGCGGCCCACAGATTCGCCGCCACGCCGCCACCCGAACTCGATCCGCTCACCTCCAGCACCGGCGTGCCATCGTCGTTGGCGCGCGGGTCGTACGGGTTGTAGCTCTGGCCGGACGCGGCGTTGTAGCCGCCCGGACGGAAGCTGTCGCCGAACCAGCCGGCGAGTTCGCTCATCGTCGACTTGGCGATGATGATCGCGCCGGCGTCCTTTAGTTTCGTCACGAGCGTGGCGTCGTACGGCGCGCGGAAGGCCTTGAACGCGAGCATGCCGCCGGTGGTGGGCATGTCGTCTTTCGTCAGGATGTTGTCCTTCAGCGCGACGGGGATGCCGTGCAGTGGTCCGCGCACGCGGCCGGCGGCGCGTTCCTGATCGAGGGCATCGGCCTGCGCGAGCGCGTTGACATTGACCGACACGGTCACGTTCAGCGCGTCTTCGTAGAGGCCGATCCGCGTCAGGTATTGCGTCACGATCGCGCGCGATGTGGTGCGGCCCTCGCGCATCGCCGTCTGCATGTCGGCGATCGATGCCTCAACGACGTCGAACGGCGGTGCCGGTGGCGGCGCCGGGGGCGTGGTGCAGGCGGCCAGGGTGAAGGTTGCGATGAGGACGACGGTAACCGTCGCGCGGAGTGGGGTCACGGGGCCTCCGGAAGTTGGAGTCGTGACTATACATGGTCGCGCGGCGGGGGGCGGGAGGCGAGAGGCCGGAAGCGGGAGGCGGGAGGCGGGTGCGCGCACGTAGACCGTCCGCGTGCGGGCTCTGGTGGGCCGCGCCCGATGTGTCGCGGTCTGCCGACCGTGACCGCAATGGCCACGGGCCGGCAGCCAGCGTGTTGATCTGCTATCGCGAACTTCGTGGGCTGAACCCAGAGCCCTTGTCGGCGAGCTTCTGATCGAGCAGCGTGTAGCTCTGCTCCATGCCGTCGGTCATCCCCGTTCCCACCGCCGCGTCGCGAGCTGCCTTCGAGCCGAAGTCCATCAGCGCCGTCAGCGTCGTGATGCCGGCGTCCTCCCTGAAGGTGACGGTGATCACCGCTTCGCCCGGATATTCGCCGCCGACCGTGCCAGGCTCGTAGCGTTCGGTGTGCACGAGGCGCGTGTCGGGCTCGACCTCGCGGAAGGTGCCGCTGAAGCCGAATTCACTGCCGTCCGCGTCGCTGCGCCACACCCAGCGATATTTGCCGCCGACACGCACGTCCATCTCGCAGACGGGCATCGTCCATCCCGGCGGGCCGAGCTGCCACTGTTTCACCAGTTCCGGTTCGGTGTGCGCGCGATAGACGAGTGATCGCGGTGCCTTGAAAGAGCGCTCCACCTTTACCTCGCGATCGCTGGGCATGGTCACGTGTGCGGTTTCGAACATGTCGGTATCCTCGGGTTGGCTGTGGATCTCGTTGCTGTTCTGTCGCGATCAGTGCTTCGACGTGCCGCGCTTGCGACTGCTTCGCCGCGTGCCCTTCGCCGTAGCCGGAGCGGCCTGCATGCGCGCCAGCAGCGCGTCGAGCCGGGCGAAGCTGGCCTCGAAGGTCGCCTGGCACTGCGCGATCCAGTGGTTGGCTTCTTCCAGTCGCTGCGCATCGAGCCGTCTCGGCCGCCGCTGCGCATCCTGGCTGACCGTGATCAGACCCGCGCGCTCGAGCACCTTGAGGTGCTTCGAGATGGCCGGCTGGCTCATCTCGAACGGCTCCGCCAACTCGGCGACGGAAGCGTCGCCCCGCGCCAGCCTGGCGACGATGGCACGGCGGGTGGGGTCGGCAAGGGCCTGGAAGGTTGCGTCGAGTCGGGCGGCGGCGGCAGTCATCGAATCACCACATAGTTTTATAACCAATTGGTTATTTAAAGGTCAAGCTCGAGCAATATCCGGCACGAGCCGGCCATCGAATGCCGTCGGCATCGGCCACCGTCCTGCCATACACTTCCCGCAGGCCGAATCGGAGCGGCCCACGGTCCGCGTAAAGGGTCGAACCCACTCCAGCACGTCCCAAAGTCAGCAACCCTGACTTCCAGCCCGAGCGCCGCGGACACCGGGCCCAGTGGAAGGAAGGGTGTATGTCGAACTCGAAGCTGCCCGAACGTCCGTCGCTCGAATACCTGAAGAAGCTGGCCAGGGAGCGCCTGCGCGATCTGCGTCGGACGGATCCACCGGCCAGGCTGGCCGGTGCGTTGCTCGCCGTTGCGCGTGAGCACGGCTTTCCCAGTTGGCGTGCGTTGAAGGCGGAGGTGGACGCGCGGCGACAGCGCGCGCTGCTTCAGTTCTTCGACGCCTGCGCGGCGGGCGACGTAGCGCGGCTCAGCGACTTGTTGTCGAGCGATCAGGGACTGGCGCGTGCCAGCCGTCCCGATGCGCCACACGAGGGATGGACGGCACTGCATGCGGCGTCGCGATCCGGTCACATTGACGTCGTTCGTCTGCTGATCGATCACGGTGCCGATCCGAACGCGCGAGAAGCCGGCGATGACACACTGCCGCTGCACTGGGCGGCGGCGCAGGGGCATCTCGATGTCGTGCGCGCGCTTGTCGAAGCCGGCAGCGACGTTCACGGCGTCGGCGATGAGCATCAGCTCGAGGTGATCGGCTGGGCGACGCTCTATCGAGCCTCCGGCGAACCGCCTGCGGACTTCAGCGCGGACCGGCACGCAATCGTCGCGCTGCTCCTCGAGCGCGGCGCGCGCCATCACATCTTCTCGGCCATGAGCATGGGCAATCTCCAGCTGATCGAAGCGCTGGTCGAACAGCATCCCGATGCCCTGGACCGTCGTCTGTCGCGCTTCGAGCGCGGCTTGACGCCGCTGCACTTCGCCATCGACCGCGGGCGTTACGACATCCTGAGTCTGCTGATTGAACTGGGCGCCGATCTCGACGCCACGGACGGGCGTGGCCATACGTCCTTGACGACGGCGATGCTGCGTGGGGATGGCGAGGCCATGCGCCGGCTGCAGGCCGCCGGCGCCACCGCACCGGTGGTTCCCGCGGCGCCGGAGTTCCGCACGGGCATGGCGAAACTGGCGGCGTCCGTGACGAAGGGCGTGCCCATGCTTCTCGTGCCCGACGTCGCTCGCACCCTCGACTGGTATACGTCCATCGGGTTCAAGGAGCTGGCACGATACGCCGACAACGGCCTGGTCAACTTCGGCATGGTGTCGTTCGGCGGCGCCGAACTGATGCTGAACATGCACGGTGCGCCCGGCGACCGCGACGTGCGCTTGTGGTTCTACACCGACCAGATCGAGAGCCTGTATCAGCTCCTGAAGTCACGTCAGCTCGAGCGCGCGCAGGCCGCGCTCGCGGCGACAGCGGCGGCTGATGGCGAAGCGATCGCGTTCGAGCAGGAGCTCGAGCACATGTTCTACGGCGCCCGCCAGTTCTGCATTCGGGATCCGAACGGGTATGAGCTGTATTTCATTCAGTCGGACCACGTGTCGTCAGGACGGACCTGACCACGACGGTGCGCCTGGCGATGGGCGTGGTGGAGCGCGGCGACTGTGACGTATGGGCCGGCACAGTGACCGTCGACGCCCTATCCGCGTTTCAGCACTTCGACCGGATCCAGCGCCGAAGCGCGGCGTGCGGAGAGGTAACTCGCGAGGCCCGCGGCGATCACGAGTAGCAGCGCCACGCCGACATGCGTTGCCGGATCCAGCGGGCTGACGCCGAACAACTGCGATTCCATGAAGCGCGTCAGCACGGCCGCCGCGGCCAGACCGACGCCGACGCCAACGACGACGAGCGTCAGCGCACCGCGCACGAACATGCGCCGCACCTCGCCGTGATTCGCGCCGAGTGCCAGTCGAATGCCGATCTCCTGCCGGCGTTGCGACACGGCATAGCTGACGACGCCGTACACGCCGACGAGGCCGAGCGCCAGCGCGAGGGCGCCGGTGATGGCCAGCAACTCGAGCGTCATCGACGTGCGCGCCATCGAGCGCTCGTACATCTCGCCCAGCGTTTGCACGCTGGCGAGCGACAGATTGCCATTGACCGACCACACGGCCCGGCGCAGGTCGTCCAACAGCGCGGAGGTGCCCGCGCGTTCGCTCCTCACCACGAACGTCGCTGTCTCCCTGGCGATGGGCGGGAAGATCACCGTCTCGGGCGGCGGTGCCTCGAGCCCGTTGTGCCGCACGTCCTTCACGACGCCGACGACCTCCATCCATGGCCCGGTGCGCCGGGTGCCGATGCGCTTGCCGACAGCCGCCGACGCGGCGCCCCATTCGGCACGTGCGAAATTCTCGGATACCAGCGCCACCGGGCGCTGCTGATACACGTCGCTCCACTCGAACGCGCGTCCGGCGACCACCGGCGTCTTCATCGTCTCGAAGAAGCCGGGCGAGGCGAATTGCACTTCCCTGGGACCGGGCGGCGTATCGCCGGCACCCTGTCCCTCGACGAAGATGGCGGCGGCCCGCCCGTCGCCGTCGAGCGGCAGACCATCGTTGGCACTGGTGAATCCCGCCGACTGCACGCCGGGAATCGCCGCGAGGCGCTCGGCAATCGCGTGTTGCGTGCGGACGGCCGAACCGAGGTCCGTCCGCGCATCCGCCGCGACGACCGGCAGCGTGAGCTGGAACGTCTGCACGCTGGACGGATCCTGGAAACCGGGATCGACCTGCCGCAGCGTGATGAACGTGCGGATCATCAACCCGCAGCCGATCAGCAACACCAGCGCCAGTGCCACTTGCGCCACCAGCAGCGTGTGCCGCGCGCGGTTGCCGTCGCGTCCGCCGGCAACCCGGCGTGCGCCATCGTGCAGCGACGCCGCCAACTGGGTTTGTGGGCGCGCGAATCGCACCAGCGGGATGATCGCGGCGGCCGCTGTGGCCAGCAGCGAACTGGCAACGGCCGCGAGCAGCACCCGGACGTCGATGCCCACCGACATGACGGACGGCAGCGCGTCGCCGCTCATCGCCAACAGATACGGCAACGAGAGATAGGCGAGTGCGACGCCGACGCTGCCGCCGGCGAGCCCGAGTAGCAGCGTCTCGGTTAACACCACGCGAGCGATGTCGGCCCAGCGTGCGCCGAGTGCCGTGCGCAGCGAGACTTCCGCGCGTCGCGACTGCGTGCGCACCAGCACCAGGTTCGACACGTTCGCGCACGCGATCAGCAGCAGC
>JADZCY010000056.1 GCA_020851325.1 Acidobacteriota bacterium
CGACCGCCTATCTGCACAATGCTGGGGCGCAGGATGCCGAGCTGCTGGGCCGCCTGCTGCGCTATGCGATCGTCGTGTTCGTCGCGCTGATCGCCGTCGACGTCCTCGAGGTCGGCGGGGGCATCGTGCGCCTGACGTTTCTGATCCTCCTGTCCGGCTTCGTGCTCGCGCTGGCGCTCGCCTTCGGGCTCGGTGGCCAGCGCTGGGCCGCGGCGCTGCTCGAGCGCTGGTGGTCGCCGGCACCGCCGCGCGACGACGGTCATGAATGAACCGCGCATCCTCGCGCTGGTGCTCGCCGGCGGCGAAGGTCGCCGGCTCGCGCCGCTGACCAACGAACGATCGAAGCCGGCCGTCCCCTTCGGCGGCCGTTACCGGCTCGTCGACTTCGTGCTCTCGAATCTCTACAACTCGGGGGTCGAGTCGGTGTACCTGCTGGTGCAATACAAGTCGCAGTCCTTGATCGAGCACGTCAGCCGGGCGTGGTCGATGCCCGTGTCGCCGCCGCAGCGTTTCGTGACCGTCGCCCCACCGCAGATGCGCAGCGGCCCCGAGTGGTTCCAGGGCACCGCCGATGCGGTCCACCAGAATCTGCACCTGATCGAACGCCACGCACCGGCGCTGGTCGCCGTGTTCGGCGCCGATCATGTCTATCGCATGGATCTGCGTCAGATGATCGCCGCGCACCGCGCTTGCGGGGCGACTGTCAGCGTCGCGGCACTGCCGGTGCCACGTGCACGGGCCAGCGACTTCGGCGTGATCGATGTCGACGCCAGTGGCCGCATCCAGGGTTTCCTCGAAAAGCCCGCGCAGCCACCGGGCATGCCCGGCGACGCGAGCCGTTCGTACGCGTCGATGGGCAACTACCTGTTCGACACCCGCGTGCTCGTCGACGCGCTGCGCGAGGCGAACGCGCGCGGCGAACACGACTTCGGCAGCCACGTGCTGCCGCGTCTCATCCGCACCCAGCCCGTCTACGCCTATGACTTCACCCGTAACCGCGTCCCGGGGCTGCGCAGCTACGAGGCACTGGGCTACTGGCGTGACGTCGGCACGATCGACGCGTACTTCGCTGCCAGCATGGACCTGCTCGGCGCGACACCTCGACTCGATCTCACCAATCCCGAGTGGCCGCTGCGCTCGAGCGAATATCAGGGACCGACCGCGCACATCGTCGGCGGCGCGATTGTCGACAGCAGCGTCGGGGCCGGCACCCGCATCCGGGGCGGTCTCATCCGCCAATCGATCCTGCGCCGTGACGTGACCATCGAGGAAGACGTCGAACTGGAGCAATGCATCGTCATGGATCACACGCGCATCCGTCGCGGCGCGCGTCTGCGTCGCGTGATCATCGACCGCTACAATTGTATCGACCCCGGCATCGAGCTCGGCCATGGACGCTCCTGCGACGACCCGCGCTGCCACACGACGCCGTCGGGCATCGTCGTCATCCCGAAGGGTCCATGCACGACGACGGGGGTGTATCCGACATGAAGCCACCCAGCCCGATTTCCGCCGTGTGGCCCGGCTCGCCGTACCCGCGCGGCGCGACCTGGGACGGCGAAGGGGTGAACTTCGCGCTGTTCTCGGCGCACGCGGAGAAAGTCGAACTATGCGTGTTCGACGAATCCGGGCGCCGCGAACTGCAACGCATCCCGATGCCCGAATGCACCGAGACGATCTGGCACGGCTACCTCCCTGAGGCACGGCCGGGCCTGCTCTACGGCTACCGCGTGCACGGCCCCTATCGACCCGATCAAGGCCATCGCTTCAATCCGCACAAGCTTTTGATCGAACCGTATGCGAAGCACCTGCAGGGCACATTGAAATGGAACGACGTGCATTTCGGTTACCGCATCGGCAGCCGGCGCGAGGATCTGACGATGGACCGGCGCGACAACGCCGCCGGCATGCCGAAATGCCGCGTGATCGATCCTGCGTTCACCTGGGGCGGTGATCGCCCGCCGCACATTCCCTGGCACGACACCGTAATCTACGAGCTGCACGTGCGCGGCTTCACGCTGCGCCATCCCGACGTGCCCGAACGCCTGCGCGGGACCTATGCCGGTCTCGCGACGGCGCCGGTAATCGATCATCTGAAGCGTCTCGGAGTGACGACGGTCGAACTGATGCCGGTGCACAGCTTTGTCGATGATCGGCATCTGCTCGAACGCGGGCTGCGCAACTACTGGGGCTACAACTCGATCGGCTTCTTCGCGCCGGACACGCGCTATTCGGCGACCGGCCGGATCAGCGAGTTCAAGACGATGGTGAAGACGCTGCATACGGCCGGCCTCGAGGTGATCCTCGATGTCGTCTACAACCACACGGCGGAAGGCAACCAGCTCGGCCCGACGCTGTGCTTCCGCGGCGTCGACAATGCGTCGTATTACCGCCTCGTCGCCGAGGATCCGCGTTACTACATGGACTTCACCGGCACCGGCAATACGTTGAACCTGACCCATCCGCGTGTGTTGCAGCTCCTGATGGATTCACTGCGCTACTGGGTCGAGGAAATGCATGTCGACGGTTTCCGCTTCGACCTCGCTTCGGCGCTCGCCCGCGAGCTCTACGACGTCGATCGCCTCGGCACCTTCTTCGACGTCATTTCGCAGGATCCGGTGCTGTCTCGCGTGAAACTCATCGCCGAACCCTGGGACGTCGGCGTCGGCGGCTACCAAGTCGGCAATTTTCCACCCGGCTGGGCCGAATGGAACGACAAGTATCGCGACACGCTGCGCGCGTACTGGCGCGGAGACGGCGGCACGATCGGCGATTTCGCGTGCCGCCTGACCGGCTCCAGCGATCTCTACGAAGGCAGCGGGCGCACGCCGTTCGCGAGCATCAACTATGTGACGGCACACGACGGCTTCACGCTGCAGGATCTCGTCAGTTACGACGACAAGCACAACGAGGCGAACGGTGAGGACAATCGCGACGGTCATTCGCACAACCTGTCGTGGAACTGCGGCGCCGAAGGACCCACCGAGGATCAGAGCATCAATGCGCTGCGCGCGCGGCAGAAGCGCAATTTCATCGCCACCCTGCTGCTGTCCCAGGGCGCGCCGATGCTGCTCGCCGGTGACGAAGGCGGCCGCACCCAGCAGGGCAACAACAACGCCTACTGCCAGGACAACGAGATTTCGTGGCTGGACTGGGCGTCGTGGGATCATGCGCTCACCGCTTTCGTCGGCCGTCTGATCCGTCTGCGCGCCGCGCATCCCGTGTTCCGGCGCCGACGCTTCTTCCAGGGCCGACCGATCCGCGAAGGCGTCAAGGACATCCTGTGGCTGACGCCCGCTGGCCAGGAGATGACGGACGCCGAATGGGCCCAGAGTTTTGCGCGCAGTGTCGCCGTCTACCTGGCCGGCGACGCGGTGCTCGACACCGATCGGCGCGGCCGTCCGTTGCACGACGACAACTTCCTGCTGCTGCTGAACGCGCATCACGACGCGCTCGCCTTCGCGTTGCCGTCGCTGCACCCCGACACCGCGTGGCAGGTCGTCGTCGACACCGTCGACGACGAGGAGGCGCGCAGCGTGCCCGGCGGCGGAGAGTATGTCGTGCAGGGGCGCTCGCTGGTGCTGCTGAAGGAGATCGACGCGCGACCATGAGACGCCGCCGCGAAACGCCCTCTCGGTGTTCGGTGGCCCACAGCACATATGAGGCAGCGACACGTGTGATGTGCTGGCCCGACGAAGGGGTTATCGCGCCTGGCGGCGCTCCTACCGAAGATCGGGGTGCCGATGTCGCAATGCAGGAGCGTCGGCAGGCGCGATAAGCCTCAGCACGCGTAAGTGCCGAGATGAGGAGTTCGCTGCTGCACCACACGGGCTACGATGCATCGATGGACTCCACGCTCCCGCCCGGCGATCGAGCCTTGGTCGCACAATGCCGCGAGCGCGCCATTGCGCTGCTGCTGCGGAATTCCACGCCGGCCGGCATCGCGGCCGCGGCACCGGGCGCGACGCGCAACTACGATGCGGTCTTCGCGCGCGATGCGGCGATCTGCGCGTTCGGCATGGCGCTGTCCGGCTCGCCCGCGTTGCAGGAGACGGCCGTCGCCAGCATGACGATGCTCGCCCGGCATCAGGCGCCGAACGGCCAGATCCCGAATTTCGTGCGCGCCGATGGTGACGTCGATTTCTGGTATCTCGGCTGCATCGACGCCACGCTGTGGTGGCTGCTCGCGGTGGATTTTCTCGATCGCCGGGTCGCGCCCGGCCTGCGCCGAAGACTGCGGACGGCGATCGCCCGCGCGCTTGCCTGGCTGCGTGCGCAGGAACATCCGCGTCTGCATCTCCTGGTGCAGGGCGAGGCGAGTGATTGGGCGGACATCATGCCGCGCGCGGGTTTCGTGCTCTACGGCAACGCGCTGTGGTATCGCGTGCAGCAGCGCCATGTCCTGCCCGGCGCCGCGGCGACGCGCGTCGCGTTCAACCGCTTATTCGATCCGTGGTCCGTGCCCGCGCATGACGACGAGCGTCGCGCCGAGGTGCTGCGTGGCTATGTGAAGGCCGGCGCGCGTCCCGACGACTTGTATCTGAGCTTCGTCGGCCTCGCTGCATGGGGGGAAGAAGGCGACGTGGCGGGCAACCTGCTCGCGATGCTCTTCGGACTCGCCGACGCGCCGCGCGCAAAGCGCATCGTGCAGGCCTTGTTCGACGCCGGCGTGCACCGCCCGTATCCGGTGCGCGCGGTCGTCACGCCGATTGCGCGTGAGAGTCCGCAGTGGCGGCCGTACATGCTGCGCCATCGTCAGAACCTGCCCTGGCGGTATCACAACGGTGGGATCTGGCCCTGCCTCGGTGCGTGGTGGACGATCGCCGTCGATCGCGTGCTCGGCCACACGGCCGCCGAGCGC
Organism: Acidobacteriota bacterium; assembly: GCA_020851325.1. Classification (GTDB taxonomy): domain Bacteria; phylum Acidobacteriota; class Vicinamibacteria; order Vicinamibacterales; family UBA2999; genus VFZN01. The sequence goes on from JADZCY010000056.1 coordinate 4,862, forward strand.
GAGCTGGTGATGTTCGCGCGCGCGAACCGTCGAGGCGGCTGGCAGTTCAACGAATGGTTGCACGGCAAAAGCGGCCGCGCCTGCGGCATGCCGCAGCAGTCGTGGAATGCCGCCGGCTTCCTGCTCGCCGAGGCCGCGATACACGGCACGGCGGAGATCCTGCCGTGACGCAGGACCCCCAGCCCATGTTTTCTGCGGCTCGCGGTGCAGCCTCCTCGGTCAGGCCGATTTAGTTCTGCCACCGAAAACACAGAGGGGATGGATTGATTTACGGGAGACCGCTGTCAATCTCTTTCCCCGCGCTGTTCTCGGTGTTCTTGTGGCCAACAAATAAATTACGTCCGGCTTGCGCCAGATAATTGTATCTACGCGCCGGCGCCCGACGGCGCATTCACCCGCGATCGATATTCACGCTCGACGAGCGCCGTGCGTCTACGCGCTCAACACCTTGTCCAGCCACAGGTTCGCGAGCTTCTCCTGCACGGTGTTCTGGCGCAGTCGCGCACGCAGGTGATCGAAGTCGACGTGATCGAGCGGCTGATCCTGGTTCAGACAGGAATAGACGAAGGTCTCCTTGCCGGTCTCGGGATCGACGTGACGGCACATGCACTGCGCGCAGACGCCTTTCATCATGCATTGCATCGGTGAATTGATCGATCCGATCGCACGGTGCTCGGGCTTGAGATACGGCGCGAGCACGCCCGAACGCGCACGCTTGACCGCCGCCATCATCGCGTCGGAGCCGATCACGATCAGCTCTTCGGCATCGGCCAGCGAAATCGCCGCGGTGCCGA
>JADZCY010000057.1 GCA_020851325.1 Acidobacteriota bacterium
CGCCAGGGCCGGCTCCTCTGCCACGAGCTGCCGCACGCGGTCCACGCAGCCCATCGCGCAGAGCGTGCGCACGTCGCGGCTGTGAGTGGCGAGCAGGTGCACCATCGCCGTCTTGTCGCCGTGTGCCGCCCAGCTGATCGGGGTTCCTCCGTAGGTGCGCTCGCGCGGATCGATCTCGGCGCCACGTCCGATGAGCCACGCCGCCGCCTGCCGCGCGTCGTGGAACGCGGCCTCGTGCAGCGCGCGTTTGCCCGTCGTGTCTTCCACGTCGCCTGACGTGCCAAGCTCAATCAGCAGCGCCAGTGTGTCTGCGCGATCGCGTCTCGCCGCGTCGAACAGGAAGTCGTGTGTTCGCAGGTACTCGGGGTGCGCGCGGGCCAGACGCGCGGCGCCGTCGCGATCCAGACGCTCGCACGCCTGCATGAACTGCTCGCGATCGTCCAGCCTCGGCGTCGTCCGCGCACCGCCGTATCGCGCGATCAGTTCCGCGATATCGCGATGACCTTCGGTCAGCGCCAGCTCGTACAGACTGCGCTGCGCGAATCGCTGATCGCGCGCCGGGGCGGCGTTCGGGTTGGCGCCACGCTCGAGCGCCCACGCGACGAGCGACGGGTGGCCCTTCTTGATCGCGGTCTCCAGGATGAAACGCGCTCCTGATCCATACGCGCCCATGTCGAACATCATCCACTCCGGATCTCGCCAGGCCGCGCCGCGTGGTGTGTCGATTGTCCGCGTGTAGACGAGGTCCAGCCACCACTGCATGTCGCCGCTGAAGTGCGTGTTGTAAAGCACCTGGATGTCGAAGGCCTCGGCGTCGCGCTCGAGCAGCAGGTCGAACAGCGCCGCTGCATAGGGCTGGCGGGGCGCGTCCTGCTCGCCTTCGCCGGCCACGCCCGTCAGCACCGAGTAGCGCGCGTCCATCGCCATGTAGAAGTCGTGTGGATCGGCACCGTGGTCGAGGAGCAGGCGCGCGATCTCCACCGCGTGCGCGTGCACGTCCGCATGGGTGAAGCGCGTGTAAGCCAGGTACAGGATCGGCGTCCACTCGCGCGGACCACCACGCAGGCGAGCAGCGTCCGGGCGCGTGGCGACGATCTCAGCCACGCGATCGCGACGGCCGCACACTACCGCTGTGTAGATGCTGTCGTCCGCGATGGACGGATCCGCGGCCAGCAGCCGCTGCGCGGCCATGTCGTGCATCCGGTGACTCAGTCGACCGTGCACCTGATGATCCCAGCAGGCCGATTGCAGGAACGAGGTGATCCGTTCAGCGCGCGAGAGGTTGTCGGGTGTCCACTGCGAGGCGCGTGCGGTCAGCACGTCGAGGGCGTTCTGCTTCTCGCGCGATGTCGCCCACTCGAGCGGCGTGCAGTCCGGCGGTGGCCACCACTGACCCTCGCGCGAGCCGCATGACGCATACGCCTTGAACGGCCGCTCGCCCGCGCCGGGATCCCGCGCAAGAATATCCATGACACGATCGGCGCGATCGAAGTCGATCGCATCGAAGATGTCGACGTCGGCCTCGAGGATGCGCGCTGCCGTTCTGGCGTGGCCGGCATGCGCCGCCCACCCGGCCGGCGTGCCGCAGTACTTGCCGTCGCGCCTCCGCGGATTGGCCCCGTGCGCCAGCAGCACGTCGACGGCACTGTCGTTGCCGTGAAAAGCCGCCGCATGGAGCGGCGTGTAGCCCGAAGCGCCGTCGACCGCCGTCTCCTCGTCGTCCGCGACGTTGACGACCGACAGACCCGCGCGGTAGCGCGTGAGCGTACGCAGCAGCAGGTCGATTACGTGGCCCGGCGCACGACGGCTGGCCTGCACCAGCATCTGGCCCCAGCGCTCGCGGCTGGTCATCGAGAGCGCGTCAGGATGCTCGCGCACGAGCCGTTCGATGTCATCGGCGCGATCGAGAGCGATCGCAGCGAGCAGCGTCATCGGCGCGCCGGCGTCGATCAGCAGGCGCGTCATCTCATCGTCAGCGTTGATTGCAGCGTGATCGAAAGCGGTCAGGCCGGCCGCATCCTCGAGGCGCGTGTCTGCGCCAAGCGCGAGCAGCGCGGACAGAGCCGTCGGCTGCTTCTTGATCACCGCCAGATGCAGGGGCGTGCGCCGGTGGTTCGTCCGGTCCATCCGCTGATTCAGGTCGGCGCCTGCAGCAGCGAGCGCGCGGATGGCCTCCACGACGCCCATCGCGGTCGCCGACAGCAGCGTGTGCGTGGCCCCGTGCGCGAGGAGATATCGCGCGACGTCGAGATGCGGCGCGGAGTCGAAGCAGACGGCCCAGCCGAGCACGTCCAACTCGTGTGTGGTGACGGCGCCCACTGGATCCGCACCGTGCTCGATCAAGAGCGTGACGATGGTGAGATCGCCGCGCTCGGCGGCAAAGTGCAGCGGATAGGCGTGGTCGCCCTCGTCGCGAACGTTGGGATCCGCGCCGCGCTGAAGCAGCGTCCGGACGACGAGCTCGTGCGCGATGCCGAAGTGCAGCGCGGTTCGCAGGCCGGTGTGACCATCCAGCAAGCCGCGCTGGTTCACGAGGTCGGGGTGCAGGTCGAGAATCGCGGCCACTCGCGCCGCGTCGCCCTTCCCCGCCGAGTCGAGCAGGGACGTCAACGCGGAATCCGACGCCACTTCGGCCTGCGCCGCTCGTGTGAGCGCGATCCAGCTCTCGTGGCCGCGCTCGCGCGCCAGCGCCTGCTGCACGGCACGGAGCGTCGGCGGCTCCGGCGCATCGGGATAGACGCGCGCCAGCCGCGCGCGAGCGTCGGGATCGGCGGAACGCAGCGCCTTCAGCCAGCGGCGCGCGGACTTACGCAGATTGTCGAGTGTGGACACGTAGCCTCCTTCCGTTCGGTGCCTGACGTCCGCTTACGACAGGCCGGAAGAAGGTTCGAACCGAGGATCGAACCGATTGGGTGGGAGAAACTCCCTTGCCGCGGACAGGAGGCGCCCCAGCGCGCGCTGGCGCCAGTCTGCGGCAGGGACCGCGACGCTGTCAAACCCAGTGGGGTCAGCCAGTGGGGTCAGGTCACGATTCGTGAGCCGGTCACGATTCGTGAGCCGTACGCATTCTTTGCGGCAGTGGGGTCAGGTCACGATTCGTGAGCCGTGCGCATTCTGTGCGGCACAGACGACGCCGGCGCCAGCCATCACGGGTGAGTGGTGGCAAGTCCTGCGCATTCCGGACGCGGAATCTGTCACGTAATGACTCCTGAACATCGACCGACTCACGAATCGTGACCTGACCCCGGATTCTTCCTCTGTTATCCTCACGGATTCCTCCTCTGTTATCCTCATCTGATGGTTCCTGCGGCCAGAGTTATCCCGAGCGTGCTGGCGCAGATCATCCGTCCGGCGCCGCTCTGCGCCGAGAAGGTCGAGTTCGCCTGGCGCGCGTCGGTGGGGCCGGCCGTGGCCCGCGTGACCGCCGCCCGGCTCACCGATCAGGGCGTCCTCGTCGTCACCGCGCAGGATGCGCAGTGGCGGCGCGAAGTGGAGCGATCGCTCGGCATCATCCGTTCACGGCTCGACACGCTCCTCGGGCCCGATGTCATCATCCAGGTGGAGATTTATTGTCATGGCTGAAGCAGTTATCGTCAGCGCCGTCCGGCTGCCCACCGGCAAGTTCCTCGGCACGCTCAAGGATTTCACCGCCCCGCAGCTCGGCGCCCTCGTCGTGAAGGAAGCCGTCGCGCGCGCCGGCATCGATCCGGCCAGCGTCGAGGAATGCATCATGGGCAACGTCGTCGCCGGCGGCGAAGGCCAGGCGCCGGCGCGGCAGGCGGCGCTGAAGGGCGGGCTATCGGAGCACGTTGGCGCGCTCACCATCAACAAGGTGTGCGGTTCGGGCCTCAAGGCCGTGATGCTGGCACAGCAAGGGATTCTCACCGGCGACATCGAGATCGCGGTGGCCGGCGGCATGGAGTCGATGAGCAACGCGCCGTATCTGCTGCCCCGCGTGCGCGAAGGTCTGCGCATGGGCAACGGCCAGGTGATCGACTCGATGATCCACGACGGCCTGTGGTGCCCGTTCGAGAACTGGCACATGGGCAACGCCGGCGAGACCGTCGCCGAGACGTTCAAGGTGACGCGCGACGAGCAGGATCAATACGCCGCGGAGAGCCACAAGAAGGCGGCCGCCGCGCATGCCGCGGGCGCGTTCGCGAAGGAGATTCTGCCGGTCGCGATTCCACAGAAGAAGGGCGACCCGGTGATGTTCGACCGCGACGAATCGGTGCGCGCCGACACCACGCCCGAGACGCTGCGCGCCTTGAAGCCGGCGTTCAAGAAGGACGGCTCGGTGACCGCCGGCAACGCGCCGCCGGTGAACGACGGCGCCTCGGCGCTGGTCGTGATGAGCGCGGCGAAGGCCGCCAGCCTCAACCTCAAGCCCCTCGCGCGCATCGTCGCGCAGGCGACGAGCGGACTGGCGCCCAAGATGCTGCTGATGACGCCGGTGGAAGCGACGCGCAAGGTGCTGAAGAAGGCGGGCTGGAACCTCGCCGACGTCGACCTGCTCGAAGTGAACGAAGCGTTTGCCGTGCAGGCGGTGGCGGTGATGCGCGAACTCGGCGTCGACCCGTCGCGCGTGAACGTCAACGGCGGCGCCGTCGCGCTGGGCCACGCCATCGGCTCGTCCGGTGGACGCGTGCTGACGACGCTGCTCTATGCGCTGCAGGCGCGGGGCGGCAAGAAGGGCATCGCGACGCTGTGCCTCGGCGGCGGCAACGGCGTCGCTTTGGCCGTGGAATTGATCTGACGGCCGCGCCGGGAGGACATTCGCTCCCGGGACCATCAATCTGATCGGGACAGCTTGTCGAACGTCGGGACTGAGTAGCCCTCAGTCTCGACGACGGCGCCACCTCCACCACGCCGCAAGAGCAGCGAGTGGCGCAAGGACGATCACTTCCCACGCCAGGGCCCACAAGTTATGCGGCCAGAAGTTGGGCAGGTGCGTGCGCCGCGAGATCGCTTCGAACACGTACGCGTGCGCGAAGAAGTAGTCCGTGGTAATCGGCCACAGCGCCATCACGCCGAGTGGCGGCGTGTCGTCCGATCCCAGCCAGTCGAAGAGCGGATGCGTCGCCCAGGCGAGCCCGACGAGCACGCTCAGCCGCGCGTCGCGTCTCCATAACCAGACGACGATCGCGGCCATCAGCGCCGCGCCCAGGCTGTGCGTTTCGGCGTTGTGCCGGCCCCAGAGGAAGTCGAGATCGGGGGCGACGGCCGCCATCACCGGCAGAGCAAGTTCCACGAGACGGATGTCGCGGAGAGGCCCGGTCCGCTCCGCCCCTGCCCCGCCACGCCTGGCCCCCGCCAGCGACACGATGAGACCTCCAAGCGCGTGACCGACGGGACTGGGCATTCCAGCCACGGTACGCAGAAGCCGAGGCACCGGTCAACGCCGCGGGTGGCAGCCGCTGCGCCCTGGCTCGGAAGGCGAAAGTCGGCAGCGACTGCAACTCGTTGATAAATAGCGATTAGGTCGCCGGGCCTACACGTATTTTCGCTTGACTTTCGCTTGGCCCGTTTCTAGGATCAGTTCCGTCCGGAAAGGACCTATTCACATGCCCATCGACGAACGACAGGAACGCATCAAGGCCCTCGACGTAGCCGTCGGCCAAATCGAAAAGCAGTTCGGCAAGGGCGCCATCATGCGCCTCGGGATGCGCAACAGCATCTCGCCGGTGGCCGCCATCTCGACCGGCGCCATCAGCATCGACTACGCGCTCGGCATCGGCGGCGTGCCGCGCGGCCGTGTCGTCGAAATCTTCGGGCCGGAATCCTCCGGCAAGACGACGCTGGCGCTGCAGGTGATTGCCGAGGCGCAGAAGGGCGGCGGCCTGGCGGCGTTCGTCGACGCCGAACACGCGCTCGACGCGGAGTACGCGCGCAAGCTGGGCGTCGATATCGACAACCTGCTGGTGTCGCAGCCCGACAACGGCGAACAGGCGCTCGAAATCGTCGAGGTGCTGATCCGCTCCGGCTCGGTGGATGTCGTCGTCGTCGACTCGGTGGCCGCGCTGGTGCCGCGCGCCGAAATCGAGGGCGAGATGGGCGAAGCGCAGATGGGCCTGCAGGCGCGTCTGATGTCGCAGGCGCTGCGCAAGCTCACCGGCGCCATCTCGAAGTCGAAGACGGTGCTCATCTTCATCAACCAGTTGCGCGAGAAGATCGGCGTGATGTTCGGCAACCCGGAAACCACCACCGGCGGCCGGGCGCTCAAGTTCTACGCCTCGGTCCGCATCGACATCCGCCGCATCGGCGCCATCAAGGACGGCGAGAACGTCGTCGGTGGCCGTACGCGTGTGAAGGTGGTGAAGAACAAGATGGCGCCGCCGTTCCGCGAGGCCGAGTTCGACATCGTCTATGGCGAGGGCATCTCTCGCGAGGGCGACCTGCTGGACCTGGCGGTCGAGCGGAAGATCGTCGAGAAGAGCGGCGCGTGGTTCGCGTATGGCGGCGAGCGTCTCGGTCAGGGCCGCGAGAACGTCAAGGGGTTCCTCAAGGAACATCCCGAGATTCTCAAGTCCATCGACGAGAAGGTGCGCCGCGAACTGGGCATGACGCGCGAGGCCGAACCGGCTGCGGTGTAGCCACTGAACAGCGAGCGCTGCGCGAGCAAGATCAACGAAACCGCGAAGGCTCGAAGCGGCCTCATTGTCCACGACCCTTCGACGATGCTCAGGGTCGCCCCGAGCATCGTCGAGGGGCGAAGGGTCGTGTCCCATCGCGGCTCCATGAGCTGTAGTCCTTTGAGCTCGTCGCGCCCTTCGTGCCCCTTCGGGTCTTCGTGGTTTCTTGATCGCAGCGGCGAATTCACCCGCTCCGTACGCGACAATTCACGAGTGGACGCCGCGCTCTTTCCCCTGATCAACCAATCGCACTCCCCCGCCCTCGACGATGTGATGCTGCTGGCGTCGGCGGTGGGGAAAGCGGCGTTCGTGTGGGTCGCTGTTGCGCTCATCGCGATGGTCTATCCGGCGCGGCGGATGGCCGCGTTCCGCGTCCTCATCGCCGTGCTGTGCGCGTACGCGCTCGTCGATGGTGTGCTCAAGCGCGTCGTCGATCGCGATCGGCCGTTCGTGCAGCACGCCGACGTCCGCCTGATCGATCAGCGGCCCGACACCTCGTCGTTCCCCTCCGGCCACGCGGCCTCGGCGTTTGCCGGCGCGCTGGCCACCAGTCGTCTCTTCCCCGCCGCGCGCATCGTCTGGTGGCCGCTGGCGATCCTCATCGCCGTCTCGCGCGTCTACGTCGGCGCGCACTGGCCGACCGACGTCCTTGCGGGCGCGCTGATCGGCGTCGCCGTCGCGTGGTTCACGCTGGGGGGAAGAAGGGCTGGCGGGCTGGGGGGCTGGAGGACTGGGGGCTGAACGGCTTGGGCTTGAAGGGCTTGAATGGCTTGAGGGGTTGAACGGCTTGGAGGGCTTGGGCTTAACCGCTCAGGCTTGAAGGGCTTGAGGCTTGGAGGGCTTGAGAGTCGACGCCCGAGGTTCATGTCGCGCGTCTTGACCACGCGGGAACGTCACGCTGGCGTCACCATCTGACGCGCCACGAGGAGATCAATCGCGCCGCGATGATCCTCGTAGTAAGCCAGGCATTCGTACACCTGCGCTTTGGTCAGTGAGGGGAAACTCGTCGTCGTGATGGTTTCGACCGTCTCGCCGTTCTGAAGCAGCCCGATGACGTCATGCACGGCGATGCGCGTGCCTTCGACGCGTGCCTGCCCGCCTCGGACATCCGGCGAGCACACGATGTATCGGTAAGAGGAAGAGACGTCGTCGCTGCTCATGATCGACGACCTGGCCTGGCCACGCGAAGCAAAGAAGTGGTGGCCAGAGACGGAATCGAACCGCCGACACCGTGATTTTCAGTCACGTGCTCTACCAGCTGAGCTATCTGGCCGACCAGAAGCGGAAGTATAGCCCGACCGAATGAGCGCGCGCAAGGCGCGGGCCGTGGCACATCGCTTGCTCAACGACGCGGCGACCAGCGCGATCAGGTGGATTGACGGCATCTTGCCGCCGCATACTGCCCGATTGCGGGACTGAGGTGTCGCACTCGCGACACGGGCCGGGAAGCGAGGACCACCATGTGGCAGGACATCCGCGTCGCGCTCCGGGGCTTCCGCAGTGCGCCCGCCTTTACCGTCACCGCGCTGGTGACGTTGACGCTGGCGATCGGTGCCAACGCCACCATCTTCAGCCTGGTCCACGCGCTGGTCCTGCGTGAGGCGAATGTCCGCGACCCGCAGTCGCTGGTGCAGGTGTCGAGCCTCGTGCCGCCGCGGAACTTCGAGAACTGGCTGACCTACGCCATCTACGACGACTTCAAGCAGCGGCAGCAGGTGTTCTCCACCGTCATCGGCTGGCGCGCCAACGATGTCCTCAACATCGAGGGCGGTGGACAACGATCGCGCGGCCTCGTCGCCACCGTCAGCGGCAACTTCTTCGACGAACTCGGCGCCCGTCCCGCGCTCGGCCGCCTGCTGGCCGCCGACGACCTCGCCGAGCCGTCGCCCGACCCGGCAATGGTCGCCGTCCTGGGCCACGCCTACTGGCAGCGCGTCTTTGCCGGCGACCCCGCCGCCGTCGGCCGGCGTGTCGTCATCGAAGGCGTGCCGCTCGAGATCATCGGCGTCGCTCCGCCAGACTTCAAAGGTCTGAGTCTGTTCACGGAACCCGACGTGACGGTGCCCTTGACCGCATATCCCAGGCTGGCGGGACACGCCGCGGGGTCACTGATGTCTTCCGCTTCGGCATGGGTGCGCACCACCGGCCGGCTGGCACCGGGCGTGTCGATCGATCAGGCCCGAGCCGGCATCAACCTGCTCTGGCGCGACCTGCGTGCCGCACACATTCCGCCGTCGCTCAACGGCGCCAGGCGCGATGCCTTCCTCGCCGCTGGTGTCTCGGTCCGGTCGGCCGCCTACGGATTGGAAGCGGGGCCGGGCCTGCGCGAGCGCTTCACCCGGCCGCTGATCCTGCTGCTCGCCATTGCGCTGCTGGTACTCGTTATCGCCTGCCTGAATCTCGCCAGCCTCATGGTGGCCCGAGGCGTCGCGGCCGGCCACGCGATTGCCGTGCGCCTCGCGCTTGGTGCCGCGCGCTTCCGCGTCATGCGCGCCATCGTCATCGAAGGAATACTCCTCGCGATCGGCGGCGGCCTCGCGGGACTGCTGGCGGCCATGTGGGTCAGCGACGCGCTGGCGCGGTTGCTGCTCGAGGATTTCGTCATTCCGGCCTCGCTGGACGTCCAGCCGGACCTCCGCGTCATCGGCTTCACGTCGCTGCTGATCCTCGGCGGCGGCAGCGTCTGCAGCCTCGTCGCGGCGTGGCGGGCCAGCCGTCAGGACGTCATCGTCGCGCTGCGGCACGACACGCGCACCTCGACGGGCC
>JADZCY010000058.1 GCA_020851325.1 Acidobacteriota bacterium
AAGGCCACCTTCCGTCAGGACGGCCGCCTGCTGCGCGGCATCCAGTGGAACGCCGCCGAACGCGAAGACGCGCTGACCGCGCAGCGAAGCGGCCTCGAGCTCGCCTACACGCTCGAAGAGAACGAATTCCGCGGCGAGAAGTATCTGGAGATCAGAGTGGACGACTTCCGTGCCGCCGAGGGCCACAGGCCACAGATAACACAGACGGCACAGATGAACGGCAGGCCACAGGCCACAGATGGCACAGACAGCACAGATGAACGATAGGCAGGTCAAAGGAGGCCACGGGCATCACAGATGAACGACAGGCCAAGTCAGAAGAGACCACTGGCAGCACAGGTGGACCACCGGCCAGGTCGCAAGAGACCACCGCAGCACAGATCAACCGCCGGCCACAGAGCACGGATATTGACGGTGGCCGGAAGCGGGGTTGAGATCAGCCACGAGTGACGCTGGTCCACGGCACTGGCGATTCCTGCAGCTCCCGGGAACGCTGGTCACCGTTCTGGCGCCGGTATGAAGGCCAACCAGGCCAGGGGGGCGATCTCAGAAAGTGCGACGCCAAGCAGGCTCTTCGGATGCAACAACTGCGTTGATCCCCGGCGAGTGCTTGCGTGAGTTGGCCGCGTGGGGCCGCCCAATACGCGACGTTCCTCCGGTCATCGCTGATTCCCCGGCCTGCACGTCTCGGGCATGCAACGTGCACTACACGAGGGCATGCAGACAGGTCTCAGCCCTCACGACGGCGACCCGAGAACCTTTCGAATCATCGGCGCGGCGATGACCGTCCATCGCCTGCTCGGACGCGGCTTTCTCGAAAGCGTCTATCGCGATGCGCTGGCCGTGGAGCTGGAGTTGTGCGGCATCGGCTACGAACGCGAAGTGCCCTGCAACATCTCCTACAAGGGACGACCGCTCCGCGGGCCCTTTCGCATCGACTTCGTCTGTTACTCGGAGATCGTCGTAGAGGCCAAAGCCAGAGCCGCAATCGGTCCGCCGGACCAGGCGCAGGTGATCAACTACCTGGCCGCCACGGATCTTCGGGTGGCTCTGCTTCTGAACTTCGGCGGTTCTCAGCTCGAGTACCGGCGACTCGTTCTGGGCTAACCAGCATGCTTGCCGACGTCTCCCTGGCCCGTCGTCCCTCCGTGCTGATCTGCAGCCAGGGGTCCTCCGCGCCCTCTGCGGCCTGCCGTCTTTCTGTGCCGTCTCTGCCATCTATGGCTTGCCGTTCATCTGTGGCATCTGTGCCATCTGTGGCCTGCCGTGCCTCTGTGCCGTCTGTGCTATCTGTGGCCCTAGTACAATCAGTGGCATGTGGCGGCGACGCCTTCGACTCGGCATTGCCGTCTTCGGCATCGGCCTCGCGGCCTTCGTGGTGTTCGCCATGCGGCCGCGCGAGGTCCGTGTGCCGGTGGCGGCCATCGACCGCGTCGATCCGGCAGCCACGGTCGAGACACGCGGCTGCGACGTCGTACAGATGAAGGGATCGCGGCAGGACCTGCGCGTCGAGTGCGAATCCCAGGCCACTTACGCCGACGGCCGGACGATGTTGAAGGGTGTGACGTTGACGGTGGATAACCGCGCCGGCCGCACGTTTGTCGTCACCGGCAATGAAGCCGGCATGGGCGCCAACCAGTCGTCGTTCGACATGAGCGGCGATGTGAAACTGGCGGCCAGCGATGGCCTCCAGGCCACGGCCGGGTCCGCCTCTTATCTGCAGAGCGAGGGTATCGTCCGCGCACCGGGCCCGGTGGAATTCAACCGCGGCCGCATGGCCGGCGCCGGTATCGGCTTCACGTTCGACGAGCAGCGCGACACGGTATGGCTGCTCGATCAGGCGGTGGTGCGGTTTGGCGCGGAGGGCGAGGAGGGTCCGATGGACGTCGCCTCCGGAGCGGCGGGGTTCGCCCGTGGCGATCGCTACATGCGGTTCGAGCGTGGTGTCCGCATGAACCGCAGCGGCCAGATCATCGAGGCGGACGAGGCAACGGTGTTCCTGTTTCCCGATCGCGATGAGCCGGATCGGATCGAACTGCGGGGCAATGCACGCATCACCGGCGGCGAGGGGATGGGCGCGGTGCGGGCGATGCGCGCGCGCGATATCAATCTCGATTACGGCGACGATGGACGGACGCTGGAGCAGGCGACGCTGGCGGGGCAGTCGGCGGTGGAACTCGCCGGTGCGGGTGCAGCGCCGGGTCAGCGCTTGTCGGCGGAGTTCACGGCGGTGTCGCTCGACGCCGGCGGCGCCATCACCTCGCTCAGCAGCCGCGACCGCGTGGTGGTGACGCTGCCCGCCGACAAGGACGCGCCGGCTCGGACCATTCGCTCGGTGCAGCTCACGGGATCCGGCGGGGCCGGGCAGGGGCTGACGGCCATGCGTTTCGAGAACGCCGTCGAGTTCCGCGAAGCGGCGCTGAAGGATCGCGGCGCGCGCATCGCTCGAGCCCGCGTCCTCGACGCGCGGATCGACGGCGCCACGGGCAACCTGAACGACGCGCGCTTCTCCGGCGGGTTCATGTTCGAGGACGGCGCACTGCGCGCGCAAAGCGGCGACGCGCAGTACAACATCGGCGCCGGCACGCTGGTGCTCCGCAACAAGGACAACAACGCCTCGCCGTTTGTCCGCGATGAAGCCGTGCGCATCGACGGCGACGCCATCGACGTCACGCTCAGCCCGCGGCGCATGGCGGCGAAGGGCAGCGTGCGCAGCGTGCTGCAGGCCGCCAGCAATACCGCCGGCACGCGGCGGCCGGCGCTGCTTGGCGACACCGAACCAGTGAACGTGCTCGCCGGCGAAATGACCTACGACGAGCAGGCGCGGAAGGCGGTTTACAGCGGCGGCGCGCGCTTGCTCCAGGGCGACACGGTAATCCAGGCCGACACAATAACGCTCGACGAAGCGCGCGGCGACCTGTCCGGCACCGGCAAGGTCCTCACCTCGCTGCAGCTCACGCCCGAAGACAGCACCGCCAAACCGGCGCCAACGCTGCTGCGCGCCGAAACCTTCCGTTACGGCGACGAGTCGCGGCGCGCCATCTACGACACCAAGGCGCAGATGAACGGCGAGCAGGGCGACCTGCACGCCGACCACATCGAGCTGATTCTCAAGCGCGATGAAAACGGCCTCGATCGGCTCGAGGCCCGTGGCAGCGTGCAGATCACGATGGAGAAGCGCCGCGCCTCGGGCGCCACGCTCATTTACCGGCCGGCGGACGCCCGTTACGAAATCACCGGCAATCCTGGCCGCTTCGACGACGAGTGCAACGAATCGGCGGGGAAGACTTTGACCTTCTTCAGATCGTCCGATAGAGTCATCATCGACGGCAACGAGGAGGTGCGAACCGAGACACGCGGCGGCAAGTGCACCCCGAAGTCCCCCAACTGATGTCCAGTCTTCGCACGCAGGAACTCACCAAGTCGTACGGCGGTCGCACGGTCGTCAAGGGCGTCAGTCTCGAGGTCAACTCGGGCGAGGTCGTCGGCCTGCTCGGGCCCAACGGCGCCGGCAAGACGACGACGTTCTACATGACCGTCGGCCTCACCACGCCCGATTCCGGACGCGTGCTCTTCGACGGCGCCGATATTACCGACGACGCGATGTATGTTCGCGCGCGGAAGGGCATCGGCTACCTGCCGCAGGAACCGTCGATCTTCCGCGGCCTCACCGTCGAACAGAACATCCTGGCGATTCTCGAGACGCTGCCGATCAGCGCCGCCGAGCGCGGCGAGCGCGCGCGCACGCTGCTGGCCGAACTGGGACTCAGCGCGCTGGCCGGCTCACCGGCCTACGTGTTGTCCGGCGGCGAACGGCGCCGCGCCGAAATCACGCGCGCGCTGGTGATGTCGCCGCGCTTCATCCTCCTCGACGAGCCCTTTGCCGGCATCGATCCGATTGCCGTCACCGACATCCAGAAGATCATCTTCCACTTGAAGGAACGCGGCATCGGCGTCCTGATCACCGATCACAACGTTCGCGAGACGCTCCGCATCACCGACCGCGCCTACATCGTCACCGACGGCGCCATCTTCCGCAACGGCACCCCGACGGCGCTGGCGGAAGACGAAGAGGTGCGGCGGATTTATCTCGGGACCGATTTCAGGCTGGACTAAGATCAGGAGGTCCGGCATGGCAATTTCGCAGAGACTCCAGACCAAGCTCGCGCAGAAGCTCATTCTGACGCCGTCGCTCCAGCAGGCCATCAAACTGCTGCCGATGTCGACGCTCGAGCTGGCGGATCTCCTCACGCAGGAGGTGGTCGAGAATCCCCTGCTCGAGGAAGTACCCACCGAGGAACTGCAGGCCGCCGACGCGCAACCGGCGACCGAGAAGGAACCCGAAGCGCCGAAACCCGAAAGCAAGACCGACACGTGGGACGACGCGGACTACGAGTACTTCTTCGGGGAGTACCTCGAGGACAGCTACAAGTCGCGCGCGCCGGCCGAAGTCCGCGAACTGCCGCCGATCGAGAACACGCTGTCGACCTCATCGTCGCTGACGGATCATCTCGAGTGGCAGCTGTCGCTGCAGACCAACGACGATCAGGTGCGCGAGATCGGCGAAGCGATCATCGGCAACCTCGACGACGACGGGTATCTGGTGGCGTCGGTGGACGAGATTGCGCAGATGGGTCCGTGGCCGGTGACGGAAGTCGAGAACGTCCTGCACGTGGTGCAGGGCTTCGATCCGATCGGCGTCGCCGCGCGCGATCTGCAGGAATGCCTCACGCTGCAGGTGCGCCACCTGCACCTCGAAGGCACGCACGCCGAGAAGATCGTCACCGAACACCTGCGGCTGCTGCAGAACCACCAGATCCCGGAACTGGCGCGCAAGCTCGGTCTGCAGATCGAGGATCTGAAGCAGCACATCGAGATCATCCAGCAGCTCGATCCGAAGCCGGGCAGCCGCTACAACCCGCAGCCGTCGCAGTATGTGATCCCCGACGTCTACGTGCTGAAGGTGGAAGACCAGTACGTCGCCGTGCTGAACGAAGACGGCCTGCCGCAGTTGCGCATCAGCCCGACGTATCGCCGTCTGCTCGACAAGGGCGCCAGCGAGAACAGCGACGAGACGCGCGCCTACGTGAAGGACAAGTTCCGCTCGGCGCTGTGGCTGATCAAGTCGGTGGAGCAGCGCCAGAAGACCATCCACAAGGTGGCAACGAGCATCATCAACTTCCAGCGCGAGTTCATGGACCACGGCATCGAGCACCTGCGGCCGCTGGTGCTCCGCGACGTCGCCAACGACATCGGCATGCACGAATCCACCGTCAGCCGCGTCGTCACCAACAAGTACATGCACACGCCGCAGGGCGTGTACGAGATGAAGTTCTTCTTCCACAGCGGCATCAGCAGTTCCTACGGGGAAGCGGTGTCGTCGGTGACGATCAAGAATCGCATCCGCAAGATCATCGACGGCGAGGACGCGCGCAAGCCGCTCAGCGACTCGAAGATCGTCAGCATCCTGCAGCGCGAGGGGCTGATCCTGGCGCGGCGCACCATCGCCAAGTACCGCGAGGAACTGAAGATTCCGACCTCCAACCAACGGAAGGTTCTCTTCTAGGCGGATCATGCGCGGACTACGGAGGGTCACGTGGAAGGCCCGGCGGCACCGCCGCTCATAGACACCATGTCGGCGACACCAGCCGTAACGGTCGAGGACCTGCTGGGTTCACGTCCCGAGGCCATCGGTCTCCCGCTGACGCTGCTGGCCGGCGGCCACGGGCTGCAGCGGCGGATCACCAGCCCATACATCCAGAAGACGGGGCTCGCGCTCGCCGGCTTCCACGAGTATCTGCAGGCTGGCCGCGTCCTCATCTTCGGCGACAGCGAATTGCGGTTCCTGGAATCGCTGCCTGCGGTGGCGCGGCAGATCGCGCTCGCCAAGTCGCTGGAGCAGGACATCCCGTGCCTGCTCATCACCGGGCGCGGCGCCGTGGCGGACGACCTGCTGACCGAAGCCGAACGCGCCGGCGTGCCGATCCTGCGGACCACCGTGCCGACCTCGGCGGCCATCGGCAAGATTACGGCGCTGCTCGAGGATCGCCTCGCCGTGCGCGAGATGATCCACGGCGTGCTGGTGGACATCCTCGGCCTGGGCGTGCTGCTCGTCGGTGAATCGGGCATCGGCAAGAGCGAGTGCGCGCTGGACCTCGTCGTGCGCGGGCACCGGCTCGTCGCCGACGACACGGTGGAGATTCGCCGGCGTGCCGAGTCGATCATCCTCGGCCGCTGCCCGGACCTGACGCGGCACCATATGGAGGTGCGCGGTCTCGGGCTGATCAACATCCGCGATCTCTTCGGCGTCGCGGCGACACGGTCGTCGAAGCGCATCGAACTCGTCGTCCAGTTGGAACGCTGGGACGAAACGCGCGAGTACGATCGCCTCGGCCTGGACGACGAGCAGTACGAACTGCTGGGGCTGCGGGTGCCGTTCATCCGCATGCCGGTGGCGCCGGGACGCAACCTCGGCACCTTGATTGAAGTGGCCGCGCGCAACCAGTTGCTGCGGGCCCGCGGCGTCCACGCTGCCCGCGCCCTGGCCGCCCGGCTCGATGCCGCGCTGGCCTCGGCCGCGGCGCCCGGCCTCGACGAGCGCGACGACGACGAGACCGACCCTGCGGAGTTGCCGTGAAGACCGCCCGTTCACGCGCCCGGCGCGCCACGCCCGCCCGCTTCATCGTCCTCACCGGCCTGTCCGGCGCCGGTAAGTCGCAGGCGATACGGGCCCTCGAAGACCTCGGCTATTACTGTGTCGACAACCTGCCCGTGGCGCTGCTGCCGTTCATGGCCGACTTCGCGCGTCAGCAGGGGACCGAGCAGGGCCGCATCGCCGTCGTCATGGACGTCCGCGAGCCGCGTTTCACGGCGGACTTCCCGAAGGTGTTCCGCGGCCTGATGCGCTCGAAGGATCTGCAGCCGATGCTGATCTTCCTCGAGGCGACCCATGCCGAACTGGTGCGGCGCTTCTCGGAGACGCGGCGGCCGCATCCGCTGGCCCCCGATCGTCCCGTCACTGACGGGCTGGCCGAAGAGCGCGCGTCGCTGCGGCCGATCCGCGCGCTGGCCGACCGCGTCATCGATACCTCGTCGATGAACGTGCACGA
Organism: Acidobacteriota bacterium; assembly: GCA_020851325.1. Taxonomy (GTDB): domain Bacteria; phylum Acidobacteriota; class Vicinamibacteria; order Vicinamibacterales; family UBA2999; genus VFZN01. Next base: position 7,110 of record JADZCY010000058.1, read on the forward strand.
ACTCCGTCAGGCCTTCCTCGCCATCGTCTCTGGCCGGCGGCATGCGGCGAAGCTGGTGGTGACATTCCTCAGCTTCGGGTATCACTACGGCGTGCCGGCCGAATCGGATCTGGTGTTCGACGTCCGCTTCCTCAAGAATCCGCACTGGGTGCCGAGTCTTCGTCCGCAGACCGGACGTGACCGTGCCGTGCAGGCGTATATGCGGCGACAACCGAAGACCGAGGAACTGGTGAAGCGGCTGACGTCGCTGCTGCGATTCCTGTTGCCGCAATACATCGAGGAAGGGAAGGCCTACCTGACGGTGGCCATCGGCTGCACCGGCGGGCGGCACCGCTCGGTGTTCATCTCGGAAACCCTGAAGCGCGAGTTGGCCGGCACCGCAGGCGTGACCATGCGCGTCCGGCACCGCGAACTGGAGCGACTGCAGTGATTGGCATCGTCGTCGTAACCCACGGACAGTTCGCCACCGAACTGGTGAACGCGGCCGAGACCATCGTCGGCGATCTGCCGCAGGTGACCGCCGTGTCGATCGGCTGGCACGAGGATGTGCAGGACGCGCGGGACGAGATCCAGAGCGCCATCGCGCGCGTGCGCGGCGGCGCCGCCGGCGTGCTGATCCTGACCGACATGTTCGGCGGCACGCCGTGCAACCTCGCCATGACGTTCCTGGCCCGCGAGCAGGTCGAGGTCGTGAGCGGCGTCAACCTGCCGATGCTGATCAAGGCCGCCCGGCTGACCGGCGATGGCGGACTGGCGCAGAACGCCCGTCAACTCGCCGAACATGGGCGCAGCGCCATCTGGGTGGCGAGCAACCTGCTCGAAGGGGCGCCGGCCCCGAGCGCCGGCACACTGGGATGATTTCGCGCGAGGTGATCGTGCCCAATCGACTCGGCCTGCACGCCCGCGCCGCCGCCAAGTTCGTCCATCTGGCATCGCGCTACTCGTCGCAGATTCGCGTGCGCCGCGACAGCCGGGCGATGGACGGCAAGAGCATCATGGGCGTGCTGCTGCTGGCGGCCGCCCAGGGGACGACGATCTGCATTTCGGCCGAGGGCATCGACGCGCAGGCCGCCGTCGACGCGCTGCACGATCTGGTGGCCACCGGCTTTGGCGAGGAGTCATGGAACGCCTGAGCGGCATCGGCGTCTCGCCGGGCACCGCGACGGGCCGTGCCGTCGTGCTGACGCTGGCCACCGAAGTCATCCGCTATCCGGTGACG
>JADZCY010000059.1 GCA_020851325.1 Acidobacteriota bacterium
GCGCACGTACCCCTGCAATTCCGTACGCTCCTCGCCGGTGAGGATGACGTCGTCCAACGACTGCGGCATGCCTCATTGTACTTCTTTATGAATGACTAATACAGTCCACTAGGTCCTAGGTCCTAGGTCCTAGGTCCTAGGTCCTAGGCAAGAACTCTTGTCCACGAAAGCAAGATCGTGACAAGGGCTGTTTGCCTAAGACCCAGGACCTGGGACTTAGGGCCTGGGCAAAGGCACTGACCACGGAGGCAAGACCGTGACAAGCGTTCTTGCTTAGGACCTAGGACTTAGGACTTAGGACCTAAGACCTATGCTGCCGCCTCGCTGTCGACGAAGCCGTACGACCACTGCAGCGCGTCGGCGTAGGCCAGCGACAGCATGCCCAGGTCGCCGCCGAGTGTGGTGGCGAGTTGCGCGGCTTCCTGGAAGCGGCCCTGTTCGTAGTGCATCACCGCTTCCAGCACATGGCGCGCGACGTTCGGCTTGCCGAGCAGCGCGTCGCGGATGGTTTCACCCAGCGGCAGATCGGCGACCACGCGCGTCATCGGCTGGCCGAGGATGGTGTCGAGCAGCGAGCAGAGGCCGAGCAGGAAATACTCGGCGCCGCCGTCGGCACGCCCCATGGCGCGGCCCACCAGTTCGCACGCCCGCGCCCGCATCACTGTCGTGGTGAGCAGTTCCGACGGACCGCGGTTGGCGCCGGCCAGCAGCCACACCGAGGTCCAGCGACGCACCTGATCGAGGCCGAGATAGAGCAGCGCCTCGCGGATCGACCGCACTTCACGCCGCAGGCCAAGCGCCGCGGAGTTCACCGTGCGCAGCACGCGGTAGGTGAGTCCACTGTCCAGTTTCAGCAGTTCTTCGATCGTGGTGAGCGACACCGTCGGCTTGTAGAGCGCGGAGACGAGCCGCATCTGGCTGATCTGGCTTGTGGACAGCGACTGGCCGCTCAGGCGCACCGGCTTGCAGAAGTAGTAGCCCTGATACAGCGTGCAGCCGGCTTCGCGCGCCACGTCGAGCGCGTCGGCGTTCTCCACCTTCTCGGCCACGACGGTAAGGCCGCGCGGCTTCAACTGCGCCGCCAGCGACGCAAAGCGCGCGGTCGGCAGCGCCAGCATGTCGAGCTTGACGAAGCGAACGTAAGGCAGCAGCGCTTCGGCGCGCGCACTGCCGTCGAAGTCGTCGAGGGCGATGAGGTAGCCGCGGGCGTGTAGCGCGCGGCACATCTCCACCACCTCCGGCGTCACCTCGATGCTCTCCAGCAGTTCGAGCACCACGCGCGATGGGTCGAAGAAGTCGGCCGCGCCGGCGAGCAGGGTTTCCGTCGACAGGTTGATGAAGGCACGGTGGCCGTGCGTGAGCGTGGCGAAGCCGATCGCCTGCACGGTGTCGGCAATCACCCGCGCCGACGCTTCAGCGGGAACAGCGGTGCACGCCGCGTCGAAGGCCCGCGCCCGGTAGAGGAGTTCGTAACCGTACACCTGCTGCCGGGCGTCGAAAATGGGCTGTCGCGCGACGTGCACCTGTTCGACGGACTCACCCATGACGGTCAGGAAATCGGCCGGCCGCACGGCCCCTTGAGCACCGGTGAGTTGGTGCCATAATCCGGCGCATGCGTGCGTATCACTCGCCGACGATCTTCGCGGTTCTGCTCACGGTGGGCGTGTCTGGCGTCGACGCGCCACGCGATCAGGCGTTGCCCGTAGCCGCACCAGCGCCGTCGTTCGTGGCGCCGCCGCCGCGGTTTGCCGATCCGGACCGCTCACGAAAACTTGCCGCGGCGTTCCCCGAGATCGATCGGCTGATGCAGGCCTACGCCGAGCGCGAGCACATCCCCGGCGCCACCTGGGGCATCGTCATCGACGGGCAGTTGGCGCACCAGGCCAGCGTCGGCCTGCGCAACGTCGCGACGAAGCAGCCCGTGGAAGCCGACACCGTCTTCCGCATCGCCTCGATGACCAAGAGCTTCACGGCCGTCGCCATCCTCACGCTGCGTGATGCCGGCAAGTTGTCACTCGACGATCCGGCCGAGCGCTACGTTCCCGAACTTCGCGGCCTCACGTATCCCACCGCCGACGCGCCGCGTCTCACCATTCGCCACCTGCTGTCGCATTCGACGGGGTTCCCCGAGGACAACCCGTGGGGCGACCAGCAGCTGGCCGTGTCCGACGCCGAGTTCACCGCGATGCTCAAACACGGCATCGCGTTCTCGAACGCCCCGGGCATCGCCTACGAATACTCCAACTACGGCTTCGCCATCCTCGGGCGCATTGTCACGCGCGCGTCGGGGATGCCCTACAACGACTACATCGCGCGTCACATCCTGCAGCCGCTCGGCATGACGGCGACGACGCTGGAGCCGCGGGAGGTGCCGGCGTTGAAGCTGGCGCACGGGTATCGGTGGGAGGACGAGCAGTGGAAGGAAGAGCCGCAATTGCCCGACGGCGCCTTCGGATCGATGGGCGGGATGCTGACGTCGATGCGCGATCTCTCGCGCTACGTCGCGATGTATCTGGATGCCTGGCCGCCGCGTGATGGCGGACCGTCGACGCCGCTGTCGCGCGCGTCGCTGCGCGAGATGCAGCAGGTGTCGCGGCCGCGGCCGTCGGTGGTGACGCGCGACGCGAGTGGCGCGACGCAGTTGAACAGCGGCGGCTACGGTTACGGCCTCGGCATCACGCAAACCTGTCAGCTCGGCCACATCGTCGCGCACACCGGCGGGTTGCCGGGCTTCGGATCGCTGATGCGGTGGCTGCCCGAGCACGGCGTCGGCATCATCGCGTTCGGCAACCGCACCTATTCCGGGTGGGGCGCCGTGGGCGATCAGGCGATTGCGTTGCTGGCCAACACCGGCGCGCTGCAGCCGCGCGTGGTGCAGCCGTCACCGGCGCTCATTGACGCGAAGACGCGCGTATCGAGGCTGGTGAACGCGTGGGACGATCGCGACGCCGATGCGCTGGCGGCCGTGAATCTGTTCCTCGATCGCTCGAAGGATCGCCGCAGCGCCGAGTTCGAACGCCTGCGCGCGGAAGTCGGCACCTGCCGCGCCGCGGATGAATTCGTGCACGTCGAGAACGCGCTGCGCGGCGAGTGGCGCCTCGCCTGCGATCGTGGCGAGCTGCAGGCCGCCATCACCCTCGCGCCGACGATCCCGCCGACCGTGCAGTACATGGAAGTGCGCGCGGTGCCGGCGGGCGGGCTACCGGCCCGCCGGACTTGTCAGTGACGCCGATGCCAATGCCGGCACCGGTCGACGTCTTTACGGAACGGTCACCGCGATCTGCTGTGATGTTCGACCGGTGCCGATGACGTTTCTGCCGCGGACACGCACGCAATACGTTCCGGATGGGACATTCGCGAACGCGGTGTGCGCGTTGCCGCCGGTCACGGCCACCGAGAGGTCGGTTCGTCCAGCGCTGAGACCGATGTCGATGACGAACTCCGATGCCGCGCCGATGTTGGTCCAGTTCACCGTGACGTTGTGACCGGACGCCTGGGCTCGCACATGTCGCGGCGCTCCGGGCGGCGGCAGGAGCGCCATCCCGCTGTCCGTCGACGTCAACACCGTCCTGGGGTGCACCGTCGCGTACGTGTCCGCCCGCATCGACTCGAGCCACGACGTGCTGCCCCATGTGGATTGCACGAAGCTGTGCACGTAGATGGTGTCGGTGTGTGGGCTGACCGCGATTTCCCGCCAGGGGTTCAC
>JADZCY010000060.1 GCA_020851325.1 Acidobacteriota bacterium
CCGTTCATGCCGGTGACGCGGCCGCCGGCCTCTTCGAGGATCAGCGCCGCGGCCATGGTGTCCCAGGGCTGGAGGTTCTCTTCCCAGAAGCCGTCCATGCGGCCCGCGGCGGTCCAGCACAGGTCGATCGCCGCCGAGCCCAGGCGGCGAACCGCGCGGGCGCGGGTGATGAAGGCGCCGAACACGTCGAGATACCGTTGCGGCGTCTGGTGCACGGTGTAGGGAAAGCCCGTCACCAGCAGCGCATCGATGATCTCCGTCGTCGACGACACGCGCAGCGGCTCGCCGTTCAGCCACGAGCCGACGCCGCGTTCGGCGGTGAAGAGCTCCTGTCTGTTGGCGTCGTACACCGCCGCCACTTCGGCGCGACCGTTGATCTCCAGCGCCAGCGCGGCGCAGAAGATCGGCAACCCGTGCGCGAAGTTGGTGGTGCCATCGAGCGGATCGAACACCCAGCGGTGGCTGGCGCCACTGCTGGTGCCGCCGAACTCCTCGGCCAGCACGTCGTGGTCGGGAAAGCGCTCGGCGACCATGGCGCGGAACATGCGCTCCACTTCGATGTCGACCTCGGTGACGAGATCGATCGCGCCCTTCTTGTCGACGCGGACGCCTGAACGGAATTTCGAGAGATGGATTTCGCCGGCACGCACGACCGCCTCGACGGCGGTGGCGAGAAACGCAGGGTCGACGCTCACGAGATGACTGATACCGCTTTCTTGACCATGCGGATCTCCATCCCGCCGCCCGGCAGGCGCTGGATCCGCACATCGTCCATGTAGGCACGCATGAAGAGGATGCCTCGGCCGCTGCCCTTCATCAGGTTCTCCGGCGCCAGCGGATCGGCCACCTCCTCGGGCTCGAAGCCCTCACCCTGGTCGGCCACGCTCACCACCATCTCGTTGCGCGGCACGGTGGAGAACTCGACGATGACGAGCTTGTCCTGATCGTTCTGGTTGCCGTGCTTGATGGCATTGATCACCGACTCGCGGATGGCGACGCTGACGTCGTACATCTGATCGTCGTTGAGGCCGGTGAGGCGACCGACGTAGTCGCTCACCACCTGGACGAAATCGAGCATGTCGAACGCGCTGCCGAACTCGAGTCGGACGGAGGGCAAATGGCTCATCGAATCGCGTGCTTAAGTAGCATAGCGCCGGAAACGGGGTCAAGGTGCCGGCAAGTTGCTATAGTGAACGCGTGTCTCTCGTGATCGCGCCGGCGGCCGCCGTCCGCGGCCGGCTCCAGGTTCCCGGTGACAAGTCGATTTCACACCGGTACGCCATGCTGGCCGCGCTCGCCGACGGCACTTCTCACATCAGCAACTACGCGCCTGGCGCAGACTGCCACTCGACCCTCGCCTGCCTTGCCGCGCTGGGGGCCACCATCATTCACGACGCCGGAACTGAGGGCGGCATCGCCATCACCGGCGTCGGCCTGCGCGGGTTCACGGCGCCCACGGCGCCGCTCGATTGCGGCAACTCGGGGACGACCCTGCGGCTGCTGGCCGGCATGCTGGCTGCACACGACTTCACGACCATGCTCGAAGGCGACGCGTCGCTGTCGCGGCGGCCGATGCGCCGGGTGATGACGCCGCTCCGCCAGATGGGTGCACGGTTTGACGCGGCCGAAGGCGATCGCCCGCCGCTCACCATTCACGGCACGACGCTGACGCCCATTGCCTATCAGCCCGAGGTGCCGAGCGCGCAGGTGAAGAGTGCCGTGCTCCTGGCCGGCATCCAGACGCCCGGCACCACGTCGGTGACCGAACCGGCCTCCACGCGCGACCACACCGAGAAGGCACTGGCGGCGTTCGGCATCGCGCCGCGGATCGACGGACGAACCGTGTCGGTGTCCGGCGGACGCCGGCTTTCGGCGCGAACGCTGCGCGTGCCTGGCGACATCTCGTCGGCGGCCTTCCCCGCCGTTGCCGCGGCGGCGCTGCCGGGCTCGGACGTCACCATCAGCGGTGTCGGGCTCAACCCGAGCCGCGCCGCTATCCTGAACCTGCTGCGTCGCTTCGGCGCCAGCGTCGATGCCCAGGTGGAGACATCGGCCGACGGCGAACCGGTGGGCACCATCCGCGTGCGACACGGCGAACTGCGGTTCGTCGACATCCTGCCGGACGAAGTACCCGACGTGATCGACGAACTGCCGGTGCTGGCGGCGCTGGCCACCTTCGGCGGCGGCATGCGCGTGCACGGCGCCGGCGAACTCCGCGTCAAGGAAAGCGACCGCATCTCGGCGCTGGTCGGCGGCCTGCGGCTGATGGGGGCCGACGCCGACGAACATCCGGACGGCTTCACCATCCGCCCGACGCGGCGCCTGCGCGGCGGCAGTGTCGAATCGCATCACGATCACCGGCTGGCGATGGCGTTTGCCATTGCCGCGCTCGGCGCCGAGGCCCCCACCACGGTGAATGGCGCTGACGCGGTCGCCGTGTCGTATCCGTCGTTCTTCACCGAGCTCGACGCGCTGCGGTCGTGAAGGCCGACAAGATCTACCTCGTCGGATTCATGGGCGCCGGCAAGTCCTCCGTCGCCCGTGCCCTCGCCCGCCGGCTCGACTGGCGCGTCGAGGACATCGACGCCGTCATCGAGACCCGCGAGCGCGCCGACATCCCCAGCATCTTCCGCCAGCACGGCGAACCCTACTTCCGCGGCGTCGAACGGGCCGCGCTGATCGACCTGCTGCCGCTGCGCGGCACGGTGGTCGCCACCGGCGGCGGCACGTTCATGGATCCGCGCAACCGCGAACTCATGCTCCGCGACGGCGTTGTCATCTGGCTGGACGTGCCCTTCAGCGTCGTCCTCGACCGCGTGCCGCTGGACGGGCGCCGGCCGCTGGCCGCCGACCGGGGCGCGCTCGAGGCGCTTTATAATCAGCGCCGCGCGGCCTACCAGCTCGCGCCGGTTCGGGTGGATGCCGGCCGTGGCCCGGTCGACCTGCTGGTCGATCAAATCGTCGACGGCCTGGAGACCTGATGCGCTATCTGGTGATCAGCGATATTCACGCGAACCTCGAGGCCTACGACACGGTGATGGACGCCGCGCGTCCCCTCGGCTGGGACCGCGTGGTGCTGCTTGGCGACCTCGTCGGCTACGGCGCCGATCCGAACCTGGTGATCGAGCGCGTGCGTGCGTTGGCGCCTCATGCGCTCATCCGCGGCAATCACGACAAGGTGGGCGCCGGCATCGAATCCGCCGACAGCTTCAACACCGTCGCCAGGAGCGCCATCAAGTGGACGCACGACACGCTGACGCCGGAGAACCGCGCCTGGCTGGCGTCGCTGCCGGCCGGACCGCGCGTCATCGATGACGTGTTCGAGGTGTGCCACGGCACGCCGTACGACGAAGACGCCTACGTGTTCGACGATCTCGACGCGCTGCGATCGCTGCACGCCGCGAAGCGGCCGCTGTGCCTTTTCGGGCACACGCACGTGCAGGTGGCCTACAGCCTGACGCGCAATCAGTTTGCGGTGGAGACGACGACACCGGCGCGGCCGTTCGAACTGGCGCTGGCGGAAGGGTCGCGCTATCTCGTCAACCCGGGTTCGGTAGGCCAGCCGCGCGACGGCGATCCACGCGCCGGCTTCGCCATCGTCGACGCGCAGGCCAACACCGTGACGATCTTCCGCGTCCCCTACCCCGTGGCCGAGGCGCAGGCGCGCATCATCGCCGAAGGGCTGCCGGAGATCCTGGCCGAACGCCTCGGCGTCGGCCGCTGACAAGCAAGGCGACGACGGGACTGAAATCCCGTCGCTCCGTTCACGCCGCGCCGCCGCCCTCGCGGCGTGCTTTCTGCTCGCGCCGCTTCAGTTCCGCGGCAAATGCGTCCTGGGCGGCGCGCGATCCCAGCACCCAGCCAATCACGACGCCGACCAGCGCGACGAACGGGATGTAGATGAGATGCGCGGCCGAGGGCAGCCCGATATCCACGCTACCGCCCCCGCCGCTCGAGCGCGGCAATCTCGCCTTCGGCCTTCTGCAGGCGACGGCCGAGCGTCCAGACATAGCCGACGACGACGACCCAGACGAAGCCATACGCGGCGGCAACGAGGTTGATCGCCGGGATCTGCTCCTCGGGCGGCACCTCGGTCATCGGCTCGAACTCGTCGGCCGACGGCTGCGGCTGGGCCAGTGTGACGGCGGGTGTGCCGCCAAACAGCAGCACCAGGGAGAGCACTCGCAGGAATCGCATCACGCTTCGTCCTCGGCCAGATACAGGGTCTCGATACGCACACGCTGGCGTTCGAGCCGCGCGCGCATGCTGAGCATTGCCAGGAACAGCAGCAGGAACGCCGTCAGGCAGAACCACAGGGGCCCGCCCATCTCCACCGGGAGCGTCGGCACCACGGAGGTCTGCGGGTGCAGCGTGCGCCACACGTTCACCGACACGAAGATGAACGGCACGTTGGCCAGGCCGAACAGCGCCATGCCGGCGCCGAGCTTGTCCGATCCGGGACCGCCGTACTTCCGCAGCAGCAGGTAGGCGACGAAGATCATCCACAGGATCAGGCTCGACGTCAGGCGGGCGTCCCACACCCACCAGATGCCCCACGCCTTGCGCGCCCACAGCGGGCCGGTGACGAGCGTGATGATGCCGAAGACCACCGCCATCTCGGCCGCGGCCAGCGCCCACCCGTCGGCGTTCTGATTCTTGCGGAACAGGAACATCGCGCTCGCCACGCCGGAGATCAACGCGGCGACGAGGAACAGCCACGCCGCTGGCATGTGGTAGTAAAAGATCTTCTGCACCAGCCCCATCGTCACTTCATAGGGCGCGGCGTTGATGATCCACGGCGACACGGCCAGCATCGCGCCAGCCAGGCCGAGTTCAATCTGATTCAGTCTCGTCATTCAAGCCCCAAGCCCTTCAAGC